>NZ_JBIXJN010000021.1:0-127823 GCF_052871115.1 Rhizobium sp. LARHSG275
CAAAAGCGAACCAGCGAGGATACATGGCGCCATCTCGGGCACCTCGTCGAAACCATCAAACCAGACGAATGCGAAAACTACTTCCGCAATGCAGGATACGCTTCAGTCAAAACATGAACCGCTCTAGAGCAGCCGGTACCGGAATGCTCTGGCGACCGCCTGCATGCGATTGACCGAATCGTGCTTGCGCATCGCGCTCTTCAGATAACCTGCCGCCGTATGCGACGAGAGATCGAGAACGATCGCGATCTCGTCGCTGCTCTTGCCGGCCGCCGACTACAGCGCCGCGCGTCTTTTTAGACGCGCAAAGGACGCTGTACACTTTGAATTGCTGGCTGATTCCTTAAATCGATTCCCATTAAAGGAATCAGCCAGCGTCGCAAGCATTCGATTTCGCGGGCCGGGTAAGCGCCTCCGACGGACCGTCTTCCCCGCTGCCATTGCGCGAAACTTTGTCCAGAAGCTCCATGCAGCCGTAGAGCAGCGCCATAGCCTGCTCCCGTGTGAGCATAGGACGGCCGCCTGAGAAGACGAAGATGTATTATTTCAGGTCAGCGTCGTGTAGCGCGAAGGCGGAGGAATTCTTCAGCCCTTGCATCTGAAAGAGCGTGTTGAGTTTGCGGTTTTCCTGATTGGCGGCGCTGCCCGCAAACGCCCCCTCCTCGCAGAAGATCGGCACGATCGCGCTTCATCGCAGTCACCAGTCTGCCGCAATAGAAGAGATCGGCGGCCTCGTAAAAGCCGACAAGGCTTTGCGGCCATTTGCTGATCAGCCGGTTTTCGGTGAAAGCGGTACCGTCGCCCGCGGGAAAGCCGAGAGCAGATAGAAATCGAAGCCCGCAAGCTTCGCCATCTCGCCGAGCCGATCGTTGCCATCATTGAACGAAACCCCGGCGCCATCGGCCTGCGAAGGCGAAAATACAGCATCCTCAGCGCAGTCGACTGCGCGCTCAGGTCTTTTCATCTTCGTAATCCTCATATAGCCAGCTTCGGCTCGGCCTCACTGCCGGCGGCGAGAAGGTCGCGCCGGAGCATCAGCAAAGATGGCTTCTGCCTCGCATCCCGAGGACACGAAGCATCAAAAAGCGACTGGACTGATACAGCGGGAAGAACGGAGACGAAGTCTTGCGCTCATTCTTATGTTGCAGCGCTGATAAGATCATCCCGGGAAAACAGCTAATATTTATCCACATGGCTCCCATGCAGGCGCCACAAATTCCCGTAGCGGCAAGCGGCCGCTCCAAATCGCCGGCCAGGGCCGGGCGTCTAAATTTGTTATCAAAGTCTTACGATGGGTTTAGGCAATTTTTAAATGTGGCAGGCTAGAGTGGGGCTCGTGGTCTTGCGTTGTGTAGAGAGTCCAATGACCGAAATGATACGTCCCCGAGTGAAATATGTCATCGGCCCCGATGGCAGCCCCCTGACGATTGCGGATCTTCCGCCGCCCAATACGCGGCGCTGGGTGATTCGCCGGAAGGCAGAGGTTGTCGCGGCTGTTCGCGGTGGCTTGTTGAGCTTGGAAGAGGCCTGCGAGCGTTATACGCTCACGGTCGAAGAATTCCTCTCCTGGCAGTCGTCGATCAACAGTCACGGTCTCGCCGGCCTGCGCACCACGCGCATTCAGCAATATCGTCACTGATCACGCGCCAGCATCGACGACATCTATTTCGGGCCGGACGCATCTCCCATGAGGGAATGAAGAAGGCCCGAAATCATTGACGAGGCCGCGTAGCACCAGAGGCCGGGCTGCGTGAAGGCGTCGGCCAGCCCAGTCGTCTTCGCCGCCGCAATGACGATCGCAACCAGCAGCACGTCCATCATCGACCACTTGGACAGATGCGGTACGACGCGACGATAGAACAGGCTGCCGACCCCGCTGCCGGCGGCCGGCGCTTCTGCGGCGATCCCCATCGCCTCAGCTGTGATGCCGATCATCTTCAGAAGCGGGAGCAGGATCGAAACCAACGCGACGATCGCCGCCAGCAGCCCATCCCCGCCTTGCCAAAGCGAGACGATGATTTCGATGAGCGACGGCGTGTCGTCGAAGAAATATAGAGTCTCGAAACGGACCAGCGGTAAGACGAGGCCGAGCGCCAGGAAGAACGGCGCGGCCACGAGAAGCACGGGGCGAAACATCGAAAGCGCCTTCATTGCCGCGAACCTCGTATCGACCCTATATTTTGCATGAACACTCCGTCTCCTGCCTCTATTGCCTCCACGGCTTGGCATGACCGCGCCGCCATGTCACGGTCCGCCAAGACAAATCCGTTACGAGGAAAGACAATGGACATTCGAAACGAGGAAGGCGCCTCCGGCGGCCGTTATGCGGCCGAGGTCGAAGGACACGAGGCGGAGATGACCTATTCACGCACATCGCCGAAGCTCGTCATCATCGATCACACGGGCGTTCCCGATGCGCTGCGCGGCAAGGGTGTCGGCCAGGCGTTGGCGCTCCATGCTGTGGAAGCAGCCCGCACCGGTGGCTGGAAGATCATCCCGCTTTGCCCCTTCTTCAAGGCGCAGGCGCAACGCCATCCGGAATGGAAAGACGTCGTGAACTAGATGCGTAAAAACAAGGACCTAAAGCGCAAGGAGCGACTCTGAAAGATCGCAACGCGCTTTAGTCCATTGGCCCGAAAATCGGTATCGATTTTCGGAAAAGCACGATGCGAGATTGAAAGAGTTAGAGCGTCCTTTTGCGTGTCCGGAAGGGCCCGCGGCGCTCTAATGCGCGGGCTCAAAGACACGCAGCGGTTTTGGGACACGCGCAAAAAATGCAATCGCGTCGTGTGAATCACGCTCGATGTGACCCGCTTTGGACCTAGCGTCTTCCATCGCTCGCGGCGTGACAACCTCGATTTCGGCGAGAGCCGCCCAAGGCGCAAACACCAAAAGCCATGTATGACGGACAGCGCGCCCATCATACATGGCTTCTCAGTGGCGATGCCAGAGCGCCGAAGCCGGCGCCCGCCGTTTCTCTTACGCCCTTGCGCGGGCGGCGCCGTCACGCTCTTCCAGCGCTGTGGCCCTTGCATATTCCGCCTGCATCTCCTCGAGCGCCATTTCCAGCGTCTCTTCCTGCGTCTTCAGTTCCTTGATCGAAACCTGCAGGTTGTCAGCCCGCTGACGCGCGGCCTTGGCGAAGGTCGGATAAGCAAAGTGATTCGGGTCTGATATACCGGACTTCTTTTCCTCGACGACGATCTGGCTCTCCAGATCCTTCGTCATCCGTTCGAATTCGGACATCATCATCTGCAACTGCTGCAACTGACGTCGTTTTTCATTCACCTGAAATTCCTTCAGGCGAACGAGACTTTCTCGCGACTTCATACGCATTACTCCCGTGATGCGAGACCCCGGCTCAACTTGAAACCGCCCTGCGCGCCGCTTTGACACGGTTTGCTAAAAAATTTCCTGCGATATTAACAAATACCTACCGCTGGTAACCTTTCGTTTACGGGCATCGTTAATGATAGGCCCGATGATTTAAGGGTCGGTAAATGCCGCGGCATGAAATTCGAACCTTTTCATTGGCGAGTCGGATGAATCACTTAGCGCTGTTTCCTAATGTTAAAGTAGAGGGACGCCCTTTTGAGATTCCTATTGGAAAACAGAGAAATGGAAAAATTGTTTAATAAATTCGATACTCCTTGCCAGAGTGAATTAGAATTTGTTAACCATTTCGTGGCAGCTTTCAAATCACGTAGCGTGTTCGGTATCGTGTAGGGGGCCAGACCACCTTTCGGCGGCGGTAAAGGGGATAATTATGCGGGTACTTCTAATCGAGGATGACAGCGCGACGGCGCAGAGCATCGAGTTGATGCTGAAATCAGAGAGTTTCAATGTTTATACCACCGATCTCGGTGAAGAAGGCGTCGATCTGGGCAAGCTGTATGATTATGACATCATCCTTCTCGATCTGAACCTGCCCGACATGTCCGGATATGAGGTGCTTCGCACTCTCCGACTGTCCAAGGTCAAGACACCGATCCTCATTCTGTCGGGCATGGCCGGCATCGAAGACAAGGTTCGTGGCCTCGGCTTCGGCGCCGACGACTACATGACCAAGCCGTTCCACAAGGACGAGCTCGTCGCCCGTATCCACGCCATCGTCCGCCGCTCCAAGGGCCATGCCCAGTCGGTCATCATGACCGGCGAGTTGATCGTCAACCTCGATGCCAAGACTGTGGAAGTCGGCGGCCAGCGCGTCCATCTGACGGGCAAGGAATATCAGATGCTGGAGCTGCTTTCGCTCCGCAAGGGCACCACCCTCACCAAGGAAATGTTCTTGAACCACCTCTACGGCGGCATGGACGAGCCGGAACTGAAGATCATCGACGTCTTCATCTGCAAGCTCCGCAAAAAGCTCGCCAATGCTGCCGGCGGTGCCAACTACATCGAGACCGTCTGGGGCCGCGGTTACGTTCTTCGCGAGCCGGATGGTGCCGAATACGCCGAAACCGCCTGATATTTTTCCGATCCCCTTATCGGACAAACGAAGATCCCGCCTTTTCGGCGGGATTTTTCGTTTCTGCTTACGATGGGCGAGACTCACCTGATGTAGAGGATCTTAGGCTGGATCAGCCTGAAGTGCCCTGTATCTCGATGAAGAAAATAGAACGTGGCAGCCGTCGAACGTGCTTGCACTTTCGGCGTCATGCTCCAGGGACGCCGACATCGGCGGGGAAAGAGGCCGCGCCGGTCAGGCGGCGATCGCGCGGTTTCCGAAAACGGCGGTCAGGATCTTGCGATCGAACGGCTTCAGCAGAAAGTCGGTGGCACCGGCCCGTTTGCCTGCCATCAGCTTCTTCAGATCCGCCTCGACGACGCAGTAATAGATCTTGACCTCTTTGCCGCCCTCCATGGCGCGGATGGCGGCGATGAGATCAAGCGCACCTTCCATGCCGGAATCGACGATCAGATATTCCGGCAGCTCCGCCTGGCAGCGCTGCAGCGCCTCGCCGGCGTTGGAAGCTTCGCTGACGAGAAAGTCGAGTTCGGAGAGAATGCGCTTGCCGACCTTGCGGACGATGTCCGAATTATCGGTGATCATGAACCTTTGCATGGCCGCTCCTTTGCCCCCGCATTCGTCGTAGCAAGAGGCCTCTTACAACCCTGGAGAATAGGTCCATCAGGCTAAGGAATCGTTACCGGACGAGCCCAGGCACGCGTCCGCGCTCCGAAATCAGGCTGCCGCGGCCACCGCCGTGAACACCAGTTCGTCGGCACTGGCGCTGTGCTCAAGCGTCATCCCGCACTCCTGCGCCAGAAGCACGGTGTAATAGGGCTGGATCGAATGGGCGTCGATCGCCTCCTCGATGGTGCCGGTCGATATCTCGACGAATTTCGGCGGCAAGCGCATCAGTTTACCTTTGGCCGTGAGCCTGAACCTGGCATCGAACTCGGGATTTTCGAGCGTTACCTCGAGCACGCCGCCGCGCGGAATGGCGGAATAGGCAACGAGGAAGAGGTTGAGCAGCAGCTTGACACGGTTCTTGGCGACGATGGCGCGCGGTCCGTTCCAGATCACTTCGGTCTTCTTCTCGGCGACGGCGAAATCCTTGGCAGCGCGTTCGGCTTCGCCGGTGTCGATCGAGGCGCCGACGGAACCCGATGCGCCGAAGGCCAGGCGTGCAAACTTCAAGCGGACGGAAGCGTTGAGCGCGCTGGTGCGGATCAGGTCCATCGCATCGGAATCGGCGCCGCCTTCATCCAGGAGTTCCAGGCCGTTGTTGATTGCGCCGACGGGCGAGATAACATCGTGGCAAACGCGGCTGCAAAGAAGCGCGGCCAGATCCGGGCCAGACAGAGTAAGATTTGGGTTCTTGGACATCATCGTCTCCTGAGGGGCGGCAATTTCATCGCGCCCGGAATATGCTTCATCAAAATTGCGCGAAGTTTGCGATCGTACTCGGTGCCATAATGACACCATATTTGGTAAACCGATTGTTAAGATCATCGGGGCAAAATGCACCAATCGCCGCGAGCGGTTGCCCGCTCCAAGCCAAACGACGAACGGATGACACCATGCGCCTTCGATTTCCGCACCGATTCATCGGCTTCTTCAGGTTGTTTTCGGCCCTCGTCTTCTCCTCGCTGATGGTTGCCGGGCCGGCCACCGCCCAGGACAACGGCCAGTACACGATTCAGGAAATCGTCGACGCCGGCCACTCCTTCTTCGGTTCCGCCAGCGGCGGACTTGCCAAGGTCGTCGAGAGTGCGTTCCAGAAATACGGCCTGCCAAACGGCTATATCCTCGGACAGGAAGGCGGCGGCGCCTTCATCGCCGGTCTTACCTATGGCGAAGGCCAGCTGAACACCAAGAACGCCGGCGAACATAATCTCTACTGGCAGGGACCTTCGCTCGGTCTCGATTACGGTGGCCAGGGCTCGCGCGTGATGATGCTGGTCTACGACCTGCCCTCCGTCAACGGCATCTATGCGCGCTTCGGCGGCGTCAGCGGCTCGGCCTATGTGATCGCCGGCTTCGGTATGACCTTGCTCAAGAACAACGACGTGCTGGTCGTGCCGATCCGCACCGGCGTCGGCGCCCGCCTGGGCATCAATGTCGGCTATCTCAAGATCACCCAGGCGCCGACCTGGAACCCTTTCTGAGGCCGCAAAGCCACCGGAATCTGCCGCCGCTCACACCGGCGGCCTTGCCATGCGTGTCATGCGTGCTTAATTATCGCGGCTGACGCCGTATCAACCTTCTTACCGATGGCCGCGCCGTGATCGAATATGCTCTTTTGTTCGGATTGGGCTTCCTGACCGCGGCCTTCCTTGTCTTTTTGGTCTCGCCCGCCGTTCACCGCCGCATTGTCTGGTATACCGAGAACCGGCTGAAAGCGACGATGCCGCTGAGCCCTCAGGAGGTTCGCGCCCAGAAGGATATGGTGCGTGCGCTCTATGCCGCCGAAAATGCCCGCACGGCCCAGGATCTTCTGCGTGAGCGCGAGAAATCCCTGTCGCTCCAGCTTCGTCATGACGCACTCGCCGTCGATGCCGGCAGGCTTGCCGCCGAGATCGGCGAATTGCAGACCCAGATCGGCGAGATGCATGTCGAGGCCGCCGACCAGCGCTCGCATCTGCGCAAGGACGAGAACTATATCAGCCAGTTGAAGACCAACCTGCATATTGCCGAGCAGTCCGCTGCCAGCAAGGAGAGCGAACTGGCGACGATGCGGACGCGGCTGAGCAAACTCGGTGAACAGGTCGATGGGCTGAGGATCGACCTGGCTGCGCGCGAAACCGAGGCAGAGAGCCTGAAATTCCGCGTCAACGCGCTGCGTGATGAACGCGATACCCTGCGTCAGGATGTCAACTTGCTGCAGAAGCGCGCCAAGGATGCCGAACAGAAACTGATGCAACAGCAGCATATGGTGATCCGCCTGGAGGATAAGGCCGCGCGCGAGAGCGCTTCCGCCACCGAAAAGGAAACTCTGGTCGTTCGCCGCCAGCAGGAGATCGCCAAATTGAAGGAGCAGTTGAAGGCCGCTAACGCAGAGATCCGCAAGGTCAACCGGGTATTGCGCGACGCCGGCCTTGCCGGCATGGTCGCGGAGCTGCCGGCGGAAATGATGGCCGAAGACACGACCGCATCCGCGCTCAACACCGCCGCCATGACGGCCGAGATGGGCGAGGATGTCCGCAAGCGCAGCGCCGCCCTTGCCGAGCGCCTGCAAAAGGCAAAGGCCGTAACCGGGCGCGATGGCGCGATCCGCGAGGAGATCGCCTCGATCGCCGCCAATATGGTGGCGCTGACCGCACTCAACGAGGGGCCTTCCTCGCCGATCCGCACGCTGCTCGCAGATGCCGCGGAAAAGAACCCCAACGATCGCGTCAGCCTTGCCGACAGAGCGGCGGCGATCATCGCCGATCCCCCGCGCTGACGCCTTAGCGCGGCGCGCGGCGGATAGGACGAGCGGCGCGCCATCATTTTGAATTGGCATAATCCCAAAAATCGATTCCGATTTTCGGGCGTATAGGCTAAATCCGCTAAATCCGCCCCATCGCGGAGGCCATGGAAAACAGCGCGATCCCCGTCGCCGTCGCGGCATTGAGACTGTCGAGTTCCTCAGACTGTGGAATGCGCGCGCTCCGGAACCGCGCAAGCAGCGCCTCCGGCAACCCCTCGCCCTCGGTGCCGACGACGAGCGCCATCCGCGTCGAGGCCGGAATGGCGCGGATATCGGTCTTGCCGTGCGGCGAAAGCGTCCAGATGGCAAAGCCCCGTTCGGCAAGCGCCAGGAGCACATCCAAGGCCTTGCCGCCACGCCGATGCGGAACACTCAGCACCGAACCGACCGAGACACGCAGCGCCTTGCGGTAGAGTGGATCACAGGAGGTTTCGTCGAGCAGCACCGCGTCCGCTCGGAAGGCGGCCGCATTGCGGAACATCGAGCCGGCATTGTCGTGATTGGAAATGCCGCAACCGACAAGCACCAGCGCCCGTTCCGGCAGCGCGTCGAGAAGTGCCGCCTCGCCGCGATCCTCCCGCCGGCCGAGCGCGAGAACGCCGCGGTGCAGGTGGAAACCGACGACGCCGTCGAGTACATCAGACCCGGCGACATAGACCGGCACGTCGGCCGGAAACCGCTCCAGGACGGGCAGGACGCCCTCGACACGATTGCGCAGCAGCAGGATCTTCTCGGCGAAAAAGCCGCGGCCTGCCGCATGCGCCTCGGCGAGCATGCGCAGCACGACGGTGCCCTCGGCGATGAAGCGGTTCTCTCGGCCCGTCAGGTCGCGCTCGCGGATCGCGCGGAATTCAGCGACGCGTGGATCGTCGGCGCTGTTGATGTCGATCGGAACGGCGGCCATGCCGGTTTCAATTGCCCGCGACAGTGACGTCGGCAACCGTCCGGCCGGTCCTGAGATCGTAAACCAGCGCCTTGCTCTTGCCCTCGGCCGTTTCGCCGTAGAACAGGATCTGCCCTGATGAAAACGAGGTGGACTGCACCTTGAAGCCGAGCGGCAGGGAAACGGTCGCCGCAAGCGGCGCATCCGAGGGTACGCCGGTGGCGGCAACAGCGGACGCCGTCTCCTTCGGTTCGCTGTGCATCACCTTGTAGACAACCGCGCCGAAGACCGCCATAAGGCTCACGAACATGATGGCGCCGGAAACGATCTGCAGGCGGACCATCTTGCGCCGGACACTTTCCATCGCCGGATCAAGGGGCTTCTCTTCCTGGTCGTCTGGCTCGATTGCTGTCATCTGTGCATCCCGTTCTAAAAATACGTCGGAGAAGAAGCGTCTTGAGCGACCCCTTTAAACAAACAGCCGGCAATAGAAAAGTCCTGACCGCCGATGAAACTGCCGAAGGCCGGTTGGACGCCTGGCTGACGGCGCAAGTCGGCGAGGAATTTTCGCGCAGCCGCATCAAGGCGTTGATCAAGGACGGCCAGGTTTTTCTGCGCGGCGAACCCGTTACCGACCCGCAGCGCAAGGTGCGCACCGGCGACAATTTCGAACTCACGCTGCCCGAGCCGGAAGACCCGACGCCGCAGGGCGAGGACATCCCGCTCGATATCCTCCATGAGGACGACGATGTCATCGTCATCTCCAAGCCTTCCGGTCTCGTCGTCCATCCCGGCGCCGGCAACTGGACGGGGACACTGGTCAACGCGCTGATCCACCATTGCAGCGATACGCTCTCCGGCATCGGCGGCGTGCGCCGCCCCGGCATCGTCCACCGTCTTGACAAGGACACGACAGGCGTGATGGTCGTCGCCAAGAACGACATCGCTCATCGTCACCTGTCGCTGCAATTTGCCGACCATGGCCGCACCATGCCACTGGAGCGGGCCTATCAGGCAATCGTCTGGGGCCGGCCCCGCACGCTGTCGGGCACGGTCGACGCGCCACTTGGCCGCGCCACCGGCGATCGCACGCGCCGCGCCGTCAAGCGCCCTGACAGTCAGGACGCCGACGAGGCGATCACGCACTACCAGGTGATCGAGCGCTTCCATGAGAAGCCGGATGCGACCGCGTTCGCCTCGCTGGTCGAGTGCCGCCTCGAAACCGGCCGCACCCACCAGATCCGTGTCCACATGGCCCATATCGGCCATCCGCTGCTCGGCGACACGGTTTACGGCGCCGGCTTCAAGACCAAGGCTAATCTCCTGCCGGAAGAGATCCGCAAGATCGTCAACGGTTTTGGCCGCCAGGCGTTGCATGCCTTCATGCTGCAGTTCGAGCATCCCCGCACCGGCGAACTCATGCATTTCGAAGTGCCGCTGCCGGATGATATGGTCGAACTGATCGAGGCGCTACGCCAATAAAGGCGGCTCTGAAATGTCGCCTGCCCGCCTCACACCTGCATGAGCGGCATCTTGAACCGCTGTTTCGCCACACTTATCTATATATTGACTTAGTGCGGGCTCGAAGAGAGCCGCACGCCCCGGTTTGCCTTTTTTAACGCGAGGATGCGTTTCCATCGGGAACCGGAATTCACTTTAGGAGGGTGCACTATGGCCCGAAATACCTTGCCGTCCATCACCGCCGGCGAAGCCGGTCTCAACCGTTACCTCGACGAAATCCGCAAGTTCCCGATGCTGGAGCCGCAGCAAGAATACATGCTCGCAAAGCGTTATGCCGAGCATGGCGACCGCGACGCTGCCCACAAGCTGGTCACCAGCCATCTTCGCCTCGTCGCGAAGATTGCGATGGGTTATCGCGGCTATGGCCTGCCGATCGGCGAAGTCGTCTCCGAGGGTAATGTCGGCCTGATGCAGGCCGTCAAGAAGTTTGATGCCGAGCGCGGCTTCCGCCTCGCCACCTATGCCATGTGGTGGATCAAGGCCTCGATCCAGGAATATATCCTGCGCTCGTGGTCGCTGGTGAAGATGGGCACGACTGCCAACCAGAAGCGTCTGTTCTTCAATCTGCGCCGGCTGAAGGGACGCATCCAGGCAATTGATGACGGCGATCTGAAGCCGGAGCACGTCTCGGAAATTGCCACTAAGCTAAACGTCTCGGAGGAAGAGGTCATTTCGATGAACCGCCGCCTCTCCGGCGACGCCTCGCTGAACGCGCCGATCAAGGCAGCCGAAGGTGATGGCGGCCAGTGGCAGGATTGGCTGGTGGACGACCATGACAGCCAGGAAGACGTGCTGATCGAACAGGACGAACTCGAAACTCGCCGGCGCATGCTGGCGAAAGCGATGAGCGTGCTGAACGAGCGTGAACGCCGCATCTTCGAGGCTCGCCGCCTCGCCGAGGATCCGGTGACCCTGGAAGACCTTTCGACCGAGTTCGACATCAGCCGCGAACGCGTCCGACAGATCGAGGTTCGCGCCTTCGAAAAGGTGCAGGACGCCGTGCGCAAGGAAGCCCTGGAACGCGCCAAGGCCGTCCGCGTCGTCGAAGCCACGGCATAAAACCTGCCGCATGATAGAATTGAAGGCGGGCCTTGCAGCCCGCCTTTTCATTGATCTCTGCTGCACCCGGGAAAAGCCATCACTGGCTCGTCGAGACATCCCCGAGTGCGGTCCATTCCTTGATCGCGGTATTGAAGGCGTCCGTCCCCGTACCGCCCTTCTCCATCGTCAGCAGCGCGCGGCGGCCGTTGCGGTAGGTAATCGGAATATCGATCCAATTGCGGGTCGACATTAGGTCGAGATTGGCCTTGCGCGCATCGGGGTAGTCGTTGAGCGCGATCATGTGGAAATCGTCGGTGATCTTGGCCGGAACCGCAATCAGCGCATCGCCGCGATCCTGTTCCGTGCGCTTCATCGAGATGCGCTGGACGCTTTCGATGCTGCCGCCTTCGAAATTCGGCGGCACCGAGAAGACGATCTCGACCAGATGGCTTGCCGGGAGCGACGGATCGGAATTGCGTTTGAAGGTGACGAGCGCCGAGAGATTGCGCTCGGGAACGGTAACGTTGCCCTGCACTGTCGCCTCCTGCCGGCCGTCCTGGCCGGCCTCGTGCTGCACGCTCCAGACGACCGATCCCTCGATCGCCGTCGGCGAGCTTTGGCCGATGCGCTCCTCATAGAGAAACATCTTTTGCGACGAACCGACGGGTGCGGTCTGCTGCGGCGATGCCACCGGGCCGTTCGGTGTCCGCGTTTCGGCGGGTGCCGCATCGCCCTGCGCGCTGGCAGGCGGCGTATCTGCTGCCGCGACGTTCTGTTCGGCGACCGATTTTCCTTCCGCGGTCGGTGTTCCCGGCACAGTTGCCGGTCCGCTGTCGACCTCGGTCCCATCGGTCAGCAGCCGTTGGGTGAATTTCGAATTGGCCGCAGTGCCGTCGTTATTCATTGACGCTACCTGCGGGTTTGGGTTTGGGTTCGGCTGCGCCGGCGTCGCTGGGGTATTCTGCGCTCCTGGTGTGGTCGGCTGGGCTGGCGTCACCGCGCCTGGCTGGGCTGGCGTTACCGCGCCTGGCTGAGCAGGCGTCGCCGAGCGATCCGGCGGCGTTGCCGCCTCGTTCCTGGTCGCCTGCGACGGTGCCGAGCTGACGAGCCCGTCGACCATCGCCACCAGCGCCTCCCTGTTCGTCCAGCCGGCATAGCCGCCGCCACCGATCAGGATGAGTGCGAAGATGAGCGTGATCACGGTGCCGATGCCGAAGCGGCGGCGCTTCGGCTCGATACGAAAGCTCTTGCCCTGCAGCTTGGAGGCAACAATCTGATCGATATCCATCGACGGATCGGCGTCATCGTCATCAGCGGCGACCGATCCGCGGCGGTCGTAGCCGCGCAGCGCCTTCGCCTCTCGCCAGGCCTCGCTCGGCGCGCTGCTGGCAGGCGCCGGCTTGCCGTTGTGCACTTCCGCGAAGATATCAACATCGTCGAAATGCGAGGCGACCGGCGTCTTCTTATTGCTGCCTGCCTCAATCGGCGGCAGATCGTCGAACGCAGCCGTCTCCCAGGAAAAACTTTCCTTGGCGGCCGGCATGACGGCCGCGGGTGCCACTTTTTCGAGGCTCGATATCACCTCCTCGAAAGCGCGTGCCGAGGCATCGGCCGTAATCGGTGCCGGCGCCGTCTCCGAATATTGCCTGAGTTCCTCTTCGGCCCATTCGGTCTCCGCATCCTTGGGCGCCGGGGCCGGCTTTTCGGCAACGGGTTCGGTCCAGACGGGGTCGAAATGCGCCGCCGCGGCGGCCTGCAACGGCTCCTCGCGGCTGTGCTCGACAAATTCCTGCGGACGATCGAAATCGGCGACCGGCTCCACCAGCCGGTTGGATGCGTGGTCTATGCCGCGGGTGATCGGCTGCAACGGCTCAACGGGCTCGTAAGCCTCCTCGGCCTCCGGTCCCCCGCTTTCCGCCGCCAGCGGTCCGGCCGCGATCTCTTCGGCTTCCACGGGATGATGCTCATCAGCACGGTCTTCGTCGGCTTGCTCGCTGCGATGTTCGGCAGGCGCCTCCCAGCCGTCATATCCGGCGGGCACATCTTCGTCAGCGACGTCGCGCGCCTCACTGGCATGCCATTCCTCGGCCGGCGCTTCCTCCTCATGCGAGGGGTGCCAGTATGTCTCGGCGGCACCGGATGTCTCCGGCAAAATCGCTGTCTCGGCGGCAACAGGGATTTCGGCGGGAACAGGTTCTTCCGCGGAAAGCGGCTCCTCGGCAGCGACCTCTTCGTCAGCTTCCTCTGGCGCGGCGGCTTCCACGTGATCCGGCTCGTCGGCGGCCTCGGCCGCCTGCGGTTCCGCATAGGCTTCGTAGACCGGTTCCTCGACAGCCGTCTCCAGCGTCGACGCCGGTTCGTTTTCGTCGTGAACCGCTTGTTCTTCGAAGGATTCCGGCGCGGTGACGTCCGCAAGCGGCGCATCGAGCGGCAAAGCCTCGGAATGTTCGCCTTCCACTTCGCGGATGGCGGCCTCGAGCTTTTCGAGCTGGCGTTGCAGCATGGCTTCCGGCGGACGCGGCTTCATGTTCTCGAGCTGCCGCTGCACTGCGCCGCGGGCACGTTCGTAGACTTTCACCCGCATCTCAGGGGTATTTTCAGCCAGGCCGTCGACGGCCCGCCGAATGACTGCAATAAAATCCGCCATTAGTACTTTCTCAAGAAGTCCGGCACTCTACCGAACCATCCTCCACAGTGACCCGTGAGCTTAATCCTCAAACGGATCGGTCACAAGTATGGTGTCATCCCGCTCCGGGCTGGTGGACAGGAGCGCGACAGGCGCCCCGATCAGCTCTTCGACCTGGCGAACATATTTGATCGCCTGTGCCGGCAGATCCGCCCAACTGCGGGCGCCGACGGTCGATTCCTTCCATCCCTCCAGCGTGACGTAGATCGGTTCGACCCTAGCTTGCGCTCCCTGGCTTGCCGGAAGATGATCAATCTGTTCGCCGTCGAGCGTATAGCCGACGCAGATCTTCAATTCCTCGAGACCGTCGAGCACGTCGAGCTTGGTGAGCGCGATGCCCGTGATGCCGTTGGTGGCAACCGACTGGCGCACCAGTGCGGCGTCGAACCAGCCGCAGCGCCGCTTACGCCCCGTCACAGTACCGAACTCATGCCCCTTCTCGCCCAGGAACTGGCCAATTTCGTCGGTGAGCTCGGTCGGGAACGGGCCTTCGCCGACGCGCGTCGTATAGGCCTTGGTGATGCCGAGGATATAACCGAGCGAGCCGGGTCCCATGCCGGAACCGGCTGCCGCCTGGCCGGCCACCGTGTTCGAGGATGTGACGAAGGGATAGGTGCCGTGATCGATGTCGAGCAGGCTGCCCTGCGCGCCTTCGAAGAGGATGCGGGCACCCTTGCGGCGCTCCTTGTCGAGGAAAAGCCAGACCGTATCACGGAAAGGCAGTACCCGGTCGGCGATCGAGGTCAGTTCATCCATGATCGCCTGGTGGCTGACCTCGGCGACACCGAGGCCGCGGCGAAGTGCGTTGTGATGCGTCAGAATACGGTCGACCTTGCCGGAAAGGCTTTCGAGATCGGCAAGATCCATGACGCGGATGGCGCGGCGGCCGACCTTGTCTTCATAGGCCGGGCCGATGCCGCGGCGCGTCGTGCCGATTTTCGTGCCGCTGTTCGACGCAGCATCCTCGCGCATCGCGTCGAGCTCGCGGTGCAGCGAAAGAATGAGCGTCGCATTGTCTGCAATGCGCAGATTGTCAGGCGTAACCGTCACGCCCTGCGCCTCCAGCCGGCCAATCTCGGCGATCAGCGCATGCGGATCGACGACGACACCGTTGCCAATGACGGCCATCTTGCCCGGGCGCACGACGCCGGACGGCAAGAGCGAGAGCTTATAGCTGGTGCCGTCGATAACCAGCGTATGGCCGGCATTGTGTCCGCCCTGATAGCGCACGACAATATCCGCACGCTCCGAAAGCCAGTCGACAATCTTGCCCTTGCCTTCGTCACCCCATTGCGAACCGACCACGACTACGTTCGTCATCCAACTCTTCCTGTTACCGGCGCGGAACCGCGCACCTGCTCAAACCCGCGCATCTATAAAGCTTTGTTTTTTGGAAAGCGACCCTGTTGTCACAGCAGATTGGGCTTTTTACGTGACAAATCAGCAGCCGACAGGCTATTTCCCGTCACAAAACGCCGCACGGCGATCGCGGAAAGACGGGAAGAACGCTCTTGCAAGCCACGGCCTATATCTGCCTCGTTATCGCCACCCTCTGCTGGGGTGGCAACTCCGTCGCCGGCAAACTCGCGCTCGGGCATATCAGCCCGATGATGCTGACCTTCCTGCGCTGGTTCCTCGCTGTGGCGGTGATCGCCGTGATTTCAGTACCGCAACTGCGCAAGGACTGGCCGGTGGTCAGGAAGAACCTTCCGCTGCTCCTCTTCTACGGCGTCATCGGCTACACCCTTTTCAACGCCATGCTTTACTCGGCCGTGCAATATACGACGGCGATCAACGTCGCCATCGAGCAGGCCGGCATCCCGATGCTGATTTTCCTGCTGAATTTCATGTTCTTCCGTACCGGCATTTCGCTGGCGCAATGTCTCGGCTTCGGCATGACGCTGATCGGCGTCGCTTTGACCGCCGCACATGGTGACCTCTCAACGCTGCTGCAACTAGGCCTCAACCGCGGCGACGGGCTGATGCTGATCGCCATTGCCGCCTATTCGGTCTACACGATCTTCCTGCGCTGGAAGCCGCCGCTGGACTGGCGCACGCTGATGGCGGTCCCAGCGCTCGGCGCCATGCTCACCTCGCTGCCGCTGCTCCTTTGGGAGGCCGGCCGTGGCGCGGCGCAGTGGCCGGACCAGGCCGGCTGGGTCATCACTCTCTACACGGCGATCTTCCCGTCACTAGTGGCGCAGATCCTTTATATCAAGGGCGTGGTGGCAATCGGTGCCAACCGGGCCGGCCTGTTCATCAATCTCGTGCCGGTGTTCGGAACGCTGCTCTCCGTCGCGCTGATCGGCGAGCAGCTGCAGTCGTTCCATGTGATCGCGCTGGTGCTGACGTTAGGCGGCATCGCGATCGCCGAAAAGGGCCGGCCGAAAGCTTCGGCACAAACCGTGCCCGCCTCACCCGTGGACTAGAGCCTAACCGAGTTCCAGCGTCGTCACGCCGAAGACGTGCTTCAGCGGGATAGCCGGCGCCGGCCCGCGATACATGCGTGTCGTCTCGAACACCGGTTGAAGACCGAGCCCTTCGGCAAGCGCGACTGCCTCGTGGTTCGCCGTGGGAATATCGATGAAGACCGCGGCCCCCTTCGCCTCGGGGATCAATTCGGCAAGTAGCGCGGCAGCGCTATCGGCATCGTTGGCAAAGAGTGGGCCGATCTTGTAGCCGTCGTAGCAGCGGCGGATGGTGCCGTAACCGCGGATCTTGTGGCTCTTGCGCACCACCGCCGAACGACGGCCCTTGCGGGCGGTGCACCAGGCAGCGAGAAAGGCATCCCGCGGCTGCGGAAAGATCGCCGAATCATATCGCTGCAGGCCTTCGAGGCGTGAATCCAGCACCGGCTGCGCGACAAGCGTCGAGACAGGCAAGGAGTTGGCGACCCCGCCGTAGCGAATGGTGGCGTAGGCGGGTTCGAAGCCGGCGTTGCGGTAGTTGTCCTGCTGTGCGGCGACGCCGTCGAGACCGATCGTGCGATCTCCCGCGCTGGCAATGCCCGCCTGCCAGATCGCCTTGCCGTAACCTTTGCCGCGGAAATCGGGATGGACGATGTAGAGGCCCAGGAAGGCGAAACTCTCGCCATATTTGACGACCGAAATCGACCCGACGGGGACTTCGCCGATAGCGCCGACGAAAAATCCTGACGGATCGGCCTCGATGAATGCAAGCGAATCGTCGAGGCCCGGGTTCCAACCCTCCTGACGCGCCCATTCGAGCACGAGTTCCAGTTCGCCGGGCCGCATCAAACGAACGGCAAATTCCGAATTCATGCAACTTTCCCAGATTGAATGTCCCGCAAGTCCATCCCGGCAATGGCAAAGCAATTGTCAGGTCCCAGCTCCCCGATTGCACCTGCGAATGATGGAGAGCCGCGCTCATGGACTTGACGACGCGTATAATCATTTTTCGATGCAATGCAGAAAGCTTCGTTTCCGCATTACCATGAAACAATGCTGTTGCAAGCTCAAGAAGATTACTTGCGCGCCATTATCTTCCTGCCGATGCGAATAAAACGCCGCGCCGAAAAAATATCGCCTGCCGATTTGAACGGCGAGGAAAGCATTTCGGCAAAAACACCTCCGCGCCCCGGCAAGGACGTTGTTGAAACTGGGCGTGACGACGGCCACCCGGCGACAAATCGGCCGGTTCAGCTGACCATCGCGGTCTTCTGCTTTTCAATCCCGCTCGTCGTCGATGAGAAAAGACGGCCTGTCTCGGCCGCCGGTGCTGGATAACCGAACGCGTAACCCTGCAGGCCGTCGCAACCGAGTTGCGCCAGCACGACGGCATGCGCCTCGGTCTCGATGCCCTCGGCGATCACCTCGACATCGAGTGCCTTGGCGATTTCCACGATCGAACCCACGACGCGCCGCTGCTCGGCAGAGCTGACAACTTCGGTGACGAGCTGCCGGTCGATCTTCAGCCGCTTTGGCCGCAGCTTGACGAGACCGATGAGCGAGGCATGGCCCGATCCGAAGTCGTCGATCTCGATATCGATGCCCATCTGTTTGATATCGCCGATCTGATCGAGCAGTTTTTCGTCGCTGTCGTCGAGGAATATCGTCTCGACCAGTTCGAAGACGATCGCACCGGGCGGAATGGCGAGTCTCCTCAGCTTGTCCAGCAGCGTCGGATCGGCAAGGCGCGACGCCGAGATATTGACGGCGATGCGCGGTACCGCAACGCCGCGCAACTGCCAGAACAGCCGGTCTTCGAGAACGCTTTTCAGGATCGCCGCATCGATCTCGGCCGCAAGTCCGTGCTCATCGGCGATCTTCAGGAATACCCCCGGGGCGAGCACGCCCTTCTCGGGATGTTTCCAGCGCGCCAGCGCCTCGAAGCCGATGACTTCTCGCGTCCGGGCGTCGAGCTGCAGCTGATAATAGGGAATGATCTCGCCGCGCTCCAGCCCAAGCTTCAGCTCTTCGGCGAGACGACGCTTGGATCGCAGATCCTCCTGCAGTTGCCGCGTGAAGAATTCGACGCGGTTCCGCCCGAGCTTCTTGGCCTGGTAGAGCGCCAGATCGGATTCGGCAAGCAGGTTGTGCGCCCGCCGATCGCCGCTCCAGGAAACGCCGATCGAGGCACCGGATTGCAGCATCTCTTGGCCGAAGCGGATCTTCTTCCGCAGCCGGCGCTGGAGATCCTCGGTGATCAGCTTCAGCTCGGTGAGATCGGTGAAATTGACCAGCACGATGACGAACTCATCGCCGCCAACGCGGGCAACCATGCCATTTACAGGAATGGCAGCGGTGATGCGAAGGGCTGCCGCCCTGAGAACAACATCGCCTGCCGCATGACCGTGGCTGTCGTTGATCTGCTTGAACTGGTCGAGGTCGAGATGCAGGACCGCAAGCGCGGTGATGCTCTTGTCGGCCGGCAGTTCCGCCAGCCGCTTGTCGAGAAGGCGCCGGTTCGGCAGGCCGGTGAGATAGTCGTGATCGGCGACATGCTCGATGCGCGCATTGCTTTCCTCGAGCGCCAGCGCCCTCGCCTCGGCCACCACCTTCTGCCGCGCCAGTTCCCCGTTGAGCAGTACGTCGGCCGTCACATCCCATTCGGCGCCGATGAAGGATGGCAGACCTTCCGCATCGACATAGAAATGGGCGCGCGAACACAAATGGCGGATTTCGCCGCTGGGCAATACGATCCGGAATTGTGAGTCATAGGCGCCGCGCGTCGCGATCGCCTGCTCGAAGTCGCGTTCGGCCCGCTCGAGATCATCGGGATGAATGGCATTCGACCAAAGCGATGCCGGCACCAACCGGCAGGTCTCGCCGGTCTCGTAGAGACGATGCATCTGCGCATCCCACAAGATCCCGCCCTGCTCGATGCTATGCTCCCAGACACCGATCCGGGATGCATCGAGAGCGAGTTCGAGCCGACGCAGAAGATCCTGAAATTCGTGTTCGGATCGTGTGGCTTTGTTCTCTGGCAACGCGGTCCCAACCTTGGAAGCTTGCATAACGGCAATATGGTCTCAGGCGGCCATTAATGAAGCCTTGTCTTGACCCCCGAACTAATGACTAGGTGAACTGTTGGTTACGACTTTCCTTTTTTGGATCAAAGGGCTTGCAGTCTGCGGCAGCTTCAAGATCAGTGGTTGTGCCGCGGCGGATTTTTTGCGATCTGGCGGAATTCCGCCGCTCCCTCCAGCACCGCGCCGTCCGACAATTGCGTAACCGAGCGGCGGTAGATCTGCTGCCACGGCGTCGCATCCGCCGGCACCGGCGGGATGCCATCGCCCTTACGCCGTTCGATCTCGGTGACATCGACCAGCATGTCGCAGCGTCCGTGGTTGAAGTCGATGCGGATCATATCGCCGGTACGAAGCCAGGCGAGGCCGCCGCCGGCGGCGCTTTCCGGCGAGGCATTGAGGATCGAGGGACTGTCCGCCGTGCCCGATTGGCGGCCATCGCCGATCGTCGGCAGGCTGCGGATGCCGCGCTTCAGGAGATGATCCGGAGGCTGCATGTTGACGACCTCAGCCGAACCCGGCCAGCCGATCGGCCCGGCGCCGCGGATGACGAGGATGGTATTTTCGTCGATGCCGAGTTGGGGATCGTTGATGCGCTTGTGATAGTCCTCCGAACCGTCGAAGACTACCGCCCTTCCCTCGAAAACGCCTTCGCGCCCTGGTTCGTCAAGGTAGCGCCGGCGGAAATCCTCCGAGACCACACTCATCTTCATGATCGCAAAATCGAAGAGATTGCCTTTGAGAACGAGGAAGCCCGCTCGTTCCTTCAGCGGCTCGGCGAACGGCTTGATGACCTCGCGGTCGCGTGCTTCCTTGCCTTCCAGGTTCTCGGCCATCGTCCTGCCCGTCACCGTGCGACAGTTGCCGTCGAGCTTTCCGGCCTGTAGCAGCTCCCACATGATCGCCGGCGTGCCGCCGGCGCGATGGAAGCGCTCGCCGAGATAGGCGCCCGCCGGCTGGACGTTGGCCAGCAGCGGAATGTCGAAACCATGCACCTGCCAGTCGTCGGGATGGAGTTCGACGCCGGCGTGCTTCGCCATCGCAGCCAGATGCGGCTGCGCGTTGGTCGAGCCGCCGATCGCCGAATTGGTGCGGATGGCATTCAGGAAAGCCTCGCGCGTCAGGATATCCGACGGCTTCAGATCCTCGAACACGATCTCGACAGCACGCCGGCCGGTGCGGTAGGCCATCTGGCCGCGCTCGCGGTAAGCGGCGGGAATGGCGCCACAGCCGGTCAGCGAAAGGCCGAGCGCCTCGGCCAGCGCATTCATCGTCGAAGCGGTGCCCATCGTATTGCAGTGGCCGACGGAAGGCGCAGAATCGAGTGCCGCTTGAAGAAACTCTTCCCGATCGATCTCGCCTGCCGCATATTTCCGCCGCATCCGCCAGATCACCGTCCCGGAGCCCGCCAGTTCCCCCTCGTGCCAGCCGTCGAGCATCGGCCCTCCGGAGAGCACGATCGCCGGAATATCGACCGTCGAAGCCGCCATGATCGCCGAAGGCGTGGTCTTGTCGCAGCCGGTGGTCAGCACGACACCGTCCAGCGGATAGCCATAGAGGATCTCGACGAGGCCGAGATAGGCGAGATTGCGGTCGAGTGCGGCCGTCGGACGCTTGCAGTTCTCGAAGATCGGATGCGTCGGAAACTCGATCGGAACGCCGCCGGCATCGCGGATGCCGTCGCGCACCCGCTTGGCAAGCTCGACATGCACTCTGTTGCAAGGCGTGAGATCGCTGCCGCTCTGGGCAATCCCGATGACCGGCTTGCCGGAGCGCAGCTCTTCCGGCGTGATGCCGTAATTCATGAAGCGCTCAAGATAGAGCGCTGCCATGTCGATATGATCGGGATTGTCAAACCAGTCCTGCGAACGCAGGCGCCGCTTCGGCGAATGGCTGTTCGTCACTGTTTTTCTCCCGGCCTGGCATTCTTCTTTTCAAGATGGAGGAGCAAGCCACTGTGATCCTTTTCGCCATTGCCATTGGCGACGAATTCGCTGAATTCGGCATGCACCGCCGCCGTCAGCGGGAGCGTCAGCGACAGGGTCTTGGCCGCTTCCATGGCGGCGTTCAGATCCTTCAGCTGGTTGCTGGACGAACCGCCTGGGGTAAATTGCCGTTCGACCATGCGCTTGCCGTGGAGTTCGAGGATACGGCTCTCGGCAAAGCCGCCGCGAATGGCATCTCGGAAGGCGGCCGGCGAGCCGCCGCCAGCTTCGATCAGCATCATCGCTTCGGCGACGGCTCCGATCGTCACCGCAACGATCTGCTGGTTGGCGAGCTTGGCGAGCTGGCCCGCACCGCTCGGGCCGACGCGGGTCACCCGCCCCATCGGCGCAAAGATATCCGCAAGCCGGTCGATGACGTCCTCGTCGCCACCCGCCATGATGGCGAGCGTACCGGCTTCAGCCCCGACGACGCCGCCGGATACCGGCGCATCGACGTGATCGACGCCGCGCTCGGCAAGCCTCGCCGAATGGTCACGGGCGAAATGCGGGGCAATCGAACTCATGTCGATGACGGTAGCACCAGGCGTCATCGCATCGGCCGCGCCGCGGTCGAACAACACGTCCTTCACCGCCTCGGCGTTGGTCAGCATGGTGATGACGACATCGGCGCCTGAAACGGCATCCGCCGGTGTTTCCGTGCAGACCGCGCCGTCTCCCGCAAGCGCTTCGGCTTTGCCGGGATCGCGATTCCAGACGGTGACGGAAAAGCCCCCGCCAAGCAGCCGGCGAGCCATCGGCGCCCCCATCAGGCCGGTGCCGAGAAAGGCGATCCGCCTGCCGTCATGAGCTTTCCCCGAACCTGTCATTCAGTCCTCCCAACTGTTGTCCGTCTTTGATAGTCCGCTCGCCCACCGTTGCAAACCGTTTTGACGGACGTAACGCATTTTTGTGGTGTGTCCTTGGATGTGGGTGGTGTGTCCGAAAACCGCGCGTACTTGTCGGCTTCATGCCCTGAAAACGATACGGGCGAGAACCGAAGTTCCCGCCCGATTTACCCGACAAAGGAAGGTTGAATTCCGTTTATTCCGCCGCGAGCCGGATGACCTCCGCCTCTTCTTCCTTGTGTTCGTCCGGCTTGTGCTGGACGAGCGGACGGTTGCCCGTCAACCGCCGCAGCAGCACGTAGAAGACAGGCGTCATGAAGATGCCGAAGAAGGTCACGCCGATCATGCCCGAGAAGACCGCGACACCCATGGCCGCGCGCATTTCCGAACCGGCGCCAGTGGAGACGACGAGCGGCACGACGCCCATGATGAAGGCGAGCGAGGTCATGAGGATCGGGCGAAGGCGAAGGCGGCTGGCCTCGATCGCGGCCTCCCGCGGTGTCCTTCCCTCGAACTCCAGTTCGCGGGCGAATTCCACGATAAGGATAGCGTTCTTCGCGGATAGGCCGACAAGCACCACCAGACCGATCTGAGTGAAGATGTTGTTGTCTCCACCGGTGAGCCAGACGCCGGTCAGCGCGGCCAGCACGCCCATCGGCACAATCATGATGATGGCAAGCGGCAGCGTCAGGCTCTCATACTGGGCAGCCAACACCAGGAAGACGAGCAGTAGAGCCAGCGGGAAGACAACGACACTGGAGTTACCGGCAAGGATCTGCTGATAGGTCAGATCCGTCCATTCGAAGTCGATGCCCGCAGGCAGCGTTTCGTGAAGGATCTTCTCGATTGCCGCCTGCGCCTGACCCGACGAGAAGCCCGGTGCCGGACCGCCGTTGATATCGGCGGCCAGGAAGCCGTTGTAGCGGTTCGCGCGTTCCGGACCGGTGCTCGGTTCCACCTTCAAGAGGGCCGAAAGCGGGATCATCTCACCCGATGCCGACCGGACCTTCAACTGGCCGATATCCTCCGGCTGGGCGCGGAATTTCGCATCGGCCTGAACACGGACGCTGTAGGTCCGGCCGAAGGCGTTGAAGTCGTTCACATAGAGCGAGCCGAGATAGATCTGCAGCGTTTGGAAGACGTCGGTGACGGAAACTCCGAGCTGCTCGGCCTTGGCACGGTCGAGATCGGCGTAGAGCTGCGGCACGTTGATCTGGAAGCTGGAAAACAGCCCGGCGAGTTCAGGCGTCTGATAGGCCTTTGCAAGCACTGCCTTGGTCGCCTCGTCGAGCGCCTGGTTGCCGAGGCCCGCACGATCCTCAATCTGCAGCTTGAAACCGCCTGTCGTGCCGAGACCATTGACCGGCGGCGGCGGGAACATCGCGATAAAGGCATCCTGGATGACGCCGAACTTCTGGTTCAGCGCCATGGCGATTGCGCCGCCCGAGAGATCAGGCGTCTTGCGCTCCTCGAAGTCCTTCAGCGTCACAAAGACGATGCCGGCATTCGAGGAGTTGGTGAAGCCGTTGATCGACAGGCCTGGGAAGGCGATCGCATTCGCAACCCCCGGCTGCGCCAGCGCGATGTCGGTCATGCGCTTGATGACGTCCTCCGTGCGGTCGAGGCTTGCGGCATCCGGCAGCTGGGCGAAGCCGATCAGATACTGCTTGTCCTGCGACGGCACGAAGCCGCCGGGAACCGTGCTGAACAGACTGTAGGTCGCACCGACCAGTGCCAGATAGATCACCATGACGATGCTCTTGCGCGACAACAGCCCACCCACGCCCTTGCCGTAGGCATTCGAGCCCGCGCCGAAGACACGGTTGAAGCCGCGGAAGAACCAGCCGAAGATGGCGTCCATGAACCGCGTCAGCCAGTCCTTCGGCTGATCATGGCCCTTCAGGAGAAGGGCTGCCAGCGCCGGAGACAGGGTGAGCGAGTTGAAGGCCGAGATGACGGTCGAGATTGCGATCGTCAGTGCGAACTGGCGATAAAACTGACCTGACAGGCCGGAGATGAAAGCAAGCGGCACGAAGACCGCGACGAGCACCAGCGCGATCGCGACGATCGGACCGGAGACTTCCTTCATCGCCTTGTAGGTGGCAGCCCGCGGCGACAAGCCTTGTTCGATATTGCGCTCGACGTTTTCGACAACGACGATCGCGTCGTCGACGACGATACCGATCGCAAGCACCAAGCCGAACAGACTGAGCGCGTTGATCGAGAAGCCGAAGACATACATGACCGCGAAGGTGCCGATAATCGATACCGGTACCGCGATCAGCGGGATGATCGAGGCACGCCACGTCTGCAGGAACAGGATGACGACGAGGACGACGAGAGCAATGGCTTCGAGCAGCGTGTCGATGACCTTCTCGATCGAGGCGCGCACGAATTTCGTCGTATCGTAGACGATCTCGTATTTGACGCCGGCAGGCATGGCGAGCTGCAACTGATCCATGGTCGCGTTGACATTGTCCGCAATTTCGATCGCGTTCGAACCCGGCGCCTGCAGGACAGCGACGGCGACGGCCGGCTTGCCGTCGAGCAGCGAACGCAGCGTATAGTCCGCAGCACCGAGTTCGATGCGGGCGACATCGCGAAGGCGGGTGATCTCGCCACTGGCGCCCGTCTTGACGATGATGTTGCCGAATTCCTCAGGCGTGCGCAGGCGGCCCTGGGCATTGACGTTGAGCTGCAGATCCACACCGGGCTGGCTCGGCGACGCGCCGATGATACCGGCGGCGGCCTGGATGTTCTGGGAGCTGATCGCGCTGCTGATGTCGCTGGCGGCCAGATTGTGCTCGGCGGCCTTCTGAGGGTCGATCCAGACACGCATGGAATAGTCGCCGGCGCCGAAGACCTGCACCTGACCGACGCCTGCGATGCGGGCGAGCCGATCCTTGATGTTCAGGGTCGCGTAGTTGCGAAGATAGGTGATGTCGTGATCGCCCCCGTCAGAGACGAGGTTGACGACCATGATGAAGTTGGGCGAGCTCTTGACTGTGGTGATGCCGAGCGAACGGACTTCCGCCGGCAGGCGCGGTTCGGCCTGCGAAACGCGGTTCTGCACGAGCTGCTGCGCTTTGTCGGGGTCGGTGCCGAGCTTGAAGGTGACGGTGACGTTGAGCACGCCGTCCGATGTCGCCTGGCTGGCCATGTAGAGCATGCCTTCGACGCCGTTGATCTGCTCTTCGAGCGGCGTTGCCACCGTTTCGGCGATGACGGACGGGTTGGCGCCGGGATAGGTGGCGCGCACGACGATCGACGGCGGCACGACCTCCGGATATTCGGAAATCGGCAGCGCGCGCAGGCCGATCAGGCCGGCAACCAGAATGAGGACCGAAAGAACACCGGCAAAGACCGGGCGGTCTACAAAGAATCTGGAGATGTTCATATCAAAGCCCTCTCCGGGGTGAACATGGATGCAAAGTCCCTCTCCGGCGGTTTGGCAGCCCGCCGGCGGGTCATATCATTTCGCGTATCGGCCTTCCCCAGGGAGGGGAAGGCGAAGTCTTTACTGCGCGGTCGCGACCTTCTCTTCCATCTGAGGTGCGACGACTGCACCAGGACGGATGCGCTGCAGACCGTTGACGACGATCTTCTCACCGACGTTCAGGCCGCTTTCGACAACCCGCTGGCCGTCAGCCAGCGTGCCGAGCTGGACCTGTCGATAGGCGACCTTGTTCTCGCCATCGACGACAAAGACGAACTTCTTGTCCTGGTCCGTACCGACGGCACGGTCGCTGATGACGATCTTGTTCTCGGCCTTCGGCTGGCCCATGCGCACCCGCACGAACTGGCCGGGGATGAGACGCCCGCCCGGATTGTCGAAGACGGCGCGTACGCCGATCGTGCCGCTTGATGCATCGACCTCGTTGTCGATCAGTTGCAGCTTGCCCTTGATCGGCGTGCCGCTGTCGGTCAGCGTGCCGACCTCGACCGGGATCTGCTCGACGGCAGGCAGGGCGCTATCCGTCTGCGGAAGCTGGGCAAGCGCGCGCGTCACCATCTCTTCACTGGCATTGAAGCTCGCATAGATCGGATCGACGGAAACGAGCGTCGTCAGCGCCGGCGAGGTCGAACCGGCCGCGACGAGGTTACCGGCAGTCACCTCGATCTTGCCGATGCGGCCGGAAACCGGAGCTCGCACCTGCGTATAATCGAGATCGAGCTGGGCCGACTGCAGTGCGGCCTGCGCCGAACGCAGCCCCGCCTGAGCCTCGGCCAGCGAACTCTGACGTTGATCGAGATCACTCTGGGAGATGGTGCGGTTGTCGGAAAGCCTGCGGCCGCGGTCGAGTTCAGTCTGCGCCAGGCTGACCTTGGCTTCGGCCGAAGCGACCTGGCCTTGCGCCTGCGCCACGCTTGCCTGGTAGGGGGCCGGGTCGATGGTGAAGAGCAGGTCGCCCTGCTTGACCAGCGCCCCTTCACGGAAGGCCACCGACAGGATGGCACCGGCAACACGGGAACGCACCTGCACACGGTCGACGGCTTCCAGACGGCCGGAGAAATTCTCCCAGGCCGTCACATCGTGCGCCGCGACGACGGCCACCGTCACCGGCACAGCGGGAGCCTGTGCAGGGGCGGAAGCGGCCGTGGCGGTCGTGCTCATCGGCAATTCGAAAAACAATGCGGCGCCGGAAACGGACGCAACAAGGCCAATGCCGGCGCCCACCAGGGCCCAGCGCTTCTTTCTGGACGTCATCGGTACTCTCCTTACGGCTCAAGGCCGCCGAAATATCAGGTCTTCTTCAATGCAATTGCGGTTGAACGCTTACGTCCCGAAGGAAGCTTCCGAAATGGCGGCTGACGTTTTCCTGCCAGTCGGGCACTCCCTCGGATTTCCCACCATAAATCGAGGGCCAGCCCGTCCCGGCGGGAAGGACATGCTGGCGCACACCGACACCGGCCTGTTTCAGGCGGGCACCGTAACCAATCGTTTCATCATGCAGAGGATCGTCCTCCGCGGTGAATATCAGCGCCGGCGCGACGCCCGAAATACGAGAACAGAGGCAAGGCGCCGCGTAAGGGTGGCAACCGCCGCCGCTCAGATAGTGGCTCCAGCCCTCCGTCCAGCGTTGGCGCATGCCGATGGCTTCGGCCTTGCGGATTGACGACGTGCCCATGAAGGGATCGAGCAGCGGCGAAATCAGGATCTGGCCGTCGAGCGCGTCCGGCATCTGGTCGCGCGCCTTCAGCGCCACACCGGCAGCGACATTGCCGCCTGCTTCTTCGCCAGCGACGAAGAGCAACGACTTCCGATCGCCGAGACCGGCGCGTTTGTTGGCGAGATAGGTGAAAACGGAGAAGGAGACTTCCAGCGCTTGCGGGAATATGTTGCCGGAAAGACTGCTATAATCGGCAGCAACGACGATGGCGCCGGCCTTGGCGAGGCTCATCGCCACCGGCCGGTCGACGTGTCTGTCGTTGTCCAGAAACGCGCCGCCATGCAAGTAAAGCACGATCGGCGGACCCTTGCCGTAATCGGCGCCCTGGTAGATGCGCGCGGAAACGGGGCCGACGGCCACCTTATCCAGCATCATATCTTTCCATTCCACCGTCATGCTTCCGGTCTCTTTTGCGTCGGCCACAAGCAGACAACACCTGCCGCTTGCATTTTATACGAAAAAGATATTGTTATTCCAACCAAGGAATAAGAAGCTATATCGCGATAACTCTGTTCCAGATCTCGAACAATGGTGCAACGCAAACTGCGGATTTGAACCCGATGGATCAGCTCTCGGCAATGCGCGTCTTCATTCGCGTCGTGGAGACGGGCAATTTCACCCGCGCCGCCGACATGCTCGCCATGCCCAAGGCGACAGTGACCAATCTCATCCAGGGCCTGGAAGCGCATCTGCGCACCAAGCTTTTGAATCGTACCACGCGCCGGGTCATGGTGACCACGGACGGCGCACTTTATTACGAACGCGCCGCCCAGATCATTTCCGAGCTGGAAGAACTCGATGGCAGCCTCTCCAATTCCCAGAGTCTGCCGAGCGGGCGGCTGCGTGTCGAGATGGCCGGCGCCTTTGCCGATTGGATCGTCGTTCCGGCACTTTGCGATTTCTATCAGCGTTATCCCGATATCCGTATCGATCTCGGTGTCGGCGACCGCACGGTCGATTATCTTGCGGAAAATGTCGATTGCGCGCTGCGGGCCGGCACGCCGGCCGACCAGTCGCTGATTGCGCGGCGCGTGTCCGAAGTCGAGATGATCACCTGCGCTTCACCGGGCTACGTCCAGAAATTCGGCATGCCCGAGCGGCCGGAGGATCTGGAGGCGGATCACTACACCGTCAACTATTTCCGCGCACAGAATAACCGGACCCTGCCTTTCGAATTCCGCCGACACAACGAAGTGATCGAGACCAGTCCGCGTTACATCGCCTCGGTCAACGATAGCCGCACCTATCTGACGGCTGCGCTGACGGGTCTCGGCATCGCGCAGGTGCCGATCTTCATGGCGCGCGAGCCGATGGCAAGGGGCGAGCTCGTCCGCGTGCTGCCCGATTGGCGTCGCGATCCGCTACCGCTCTATGTCGTTTATCCGCCGAACCGCCACCTCAGCAACAAGGTGCGCGTCTTCGTCGACTGGCTGGTGAAGCTTCTGGTCGAGGCGAGACTGAACGACGTCTGAGCGCCAAGACAAATACGGCCCGGAAGGCAGTGGAAGCCTTCGACGGGCCGCAATGTACAACTTTGAACATCAAGCCTGTCGCACCGTAGCAAGGACGCGGCAGGCTCTGGAGGTTCGGGAGAGAGTGGCAGGGAATTCCACTCTCTCGCGATAAAACAGATATACGCACTCCCCGCTGGATTGTAAGGAAAAATTCCGCAATCGCGTTCACATAATTGCGATGACGGCTCTGCGCCGATATTCCCGCACGCGGTGGCGGACCGGGTGTCAATTCCCGATGGCTGGCTTCAGCAAGTCCTCAAGGCCGATGAGCGGCGGCCGGACGCCGCCGGTTTCGTCAGACCGCGCCGCCATTGGCGCGTAGCGTCTGGCCGTTGACCCAGCCGCCGTCCGGGCCGGCAAGAAAGGCAACCGCAGCGGCGATGTCTTCCGGCGTGCCGAGACGTTCCATCGGGTTCATTTTCGCCGTGCGGGCGATGAGTTCGTCCGACTTGCCGTTGAGGAAAAGGTCGGTGGCGACAGGACCGGGCGCGATCGCATTGACCGTGATGTTTCTGCCGCGCATCTCCTTGGCCATAATCGCCGTCAGTGTTTCCACGGCAGCCTTGGTAGCGGCGTAGACGCCGTAGGTTTCGAGCTTCAGGCCGACGACGGATGTCGAAAAGTTGATGACCCGGCCGCCGTCATGCAGACGCTTGGCGGCTTCCCTGAGCGTATTGAAGGTGCCTTTGAGGTTGACGTTGATCTGGCGATCGAAATTAACGTCGTCGGCCTCGGCAAGAGAAGACAGCATCATGATCCCGGCATTGTTGACGAGCACATCGACGCCGCCGAAGGCCGTTTCCGCGGCTTCGAACATGTGGCGGACGGCTTCGGCATCGCCGACATCGGCTTTCGCCGTCAGTGCCTTGCCGCCGGCCTGCTCGATCTCCTGGGCCAGTTCCTCGGCTGGAGCGGCATTGCCGGAATAGTTGATGACGACGGTGAAACCGTCCTTGGCGAGGCGTCGGGCGACTGCCGCGCCAATGCCGCGGGAAGCGCCGGTCACCAGTGCGACCTTGTTTTCGTTGCTGGCCATTTTCGTTCTCCTTCAGGAATGCGCCGCAGCGCGTTTTCGATGAGGAGAAGATGCCGCTTTTCTATGCGCGGATAATCGGGCATCATCCAGCATCACTATCCGGGAATAACGAACAAACAAGATGGACAGATTCGATGCCATGCGGGTCTTCTCCCGCGTTGTGGAACGGCGCAGCTTTACTCTTGCGGCCGAAGATACCGGCCTGCCGCGCTCGACCGTCACCGATGCAGTAAAGCAGCTCGAAGCCCGTCTCGGCGTGCGCCTGCTCCAGCGTACGACGCGTCATGTCAGCCCGACGCTCGACGGCCAAGCCTATTACCAGCGCTGCCTGTCGATCCTCGCCGATATCGAGGAAGCCGAAGGCGCCTTTGCCGGCGCCAAACCGAAGGGCATGCTGCGCGTCGACGTGCACGGCACGCTTGCCCGCCATTTCGTGCTGCCGAGCCTGCCGTCCTTCCTGGAGACCTATCCTGACATTGAATTCTACATGAGCGAGGGCGACCGGCTGGTCGACCTCGTGCGCGAGGGCATTGACTGCGTGCTGCGCGTCGGCACGCCTCAGGACAGCGACATGGTCGCCCGGTGCGTGGCCATGCTCGATGAGGTGACCCTTGCCTCCCCCGCCTATATCGCCCGTCACGGCCAGCCGCAGCATCCGGACCAGCTTGCCGGCCATCGCATGGTCGGCTTCCGCTCCAGCGGCACCGGCAGTCTGCTGCCGCTCGAATTCATCGTCGACGGCGCAGTAGCCCACATCGGCATCCCGGCGACCGTCGCGGTCAATGCCGCCGAAAGCTATATTTCAGCGGCGAGGATGGGCCTCGGCATGATCCAGATCCCGCGCTATCACGCTGAAAAAGATCTGGCCGAAGGCACGCTGGTCCAAGTGCTGCCGGATTTTCCGCCGACGCAAACACCGGTGTCCCTGCTCTATCCCCGTAACCGCCAGCTTTCGCCGCGCGTGCGCGTCTTCATCGACTGGCTGGTGAAGGTCTTCGCTCGACAAAATTCTGAAAACGCGCTTCACTAAAATGCGCTTTGCTAATATGAACGCCTCGGAGAACGCCATGGCACTCAACGATATCACCGTCTACCAAACGGAGGACGGCTTCGTTGTCGAATTCGGCGGCGAAGGCGAAGACAGAATTGCCGTGACGCTGCTCAGCACGCCTGAACTGACGCCGGAAAACGCCGTCTTGCGGGCCAAGGCCTTACTTGCCGCAGCAATCGAACCTGCCCGTGGCGACGGCAGGCGCAGCAAGGACCCCGCTTTGCTCGAGGAAGAGCTGGAGGAGGGTCTGGAGGATACCTTCCCGGCGAGCGACCCGGTCTCGGTCACATCCTCCTCGATCCCGATGCGCGATCCGAATGCCGGCCGCTGATCCCTGTCGCGCAAACGTATGAAACGGTTTTGGGATGACGCCAAGCGCGCTGAATGTTATTTGCATCTGATATGACCGATTGTGGAACGATATCAGGCGCGATCGGCGTCGGCGCACTTGCCGGCGAAAGCCTCAGAAAATTTTTCGAGCGCGATGCGATCACCGTCTCTCGCGACCTGCTCGGCTGCCATCTGACCGTGGATGGCGTCGGCGGACGCATCACCGAGACCGAAGCCTATTTTCCCGATGACGAGGCCTCGCACAGCTTCCGCGGCCCGACCAAGCGCAACGGCGCCATGTACGGCAAGCCGGGCAACGTCTATATCTACCGCATCTACGGCATGTACTGGTGCCTGAATTTCGTCTGTCATCCGGGCTCGGCTGCCCTCATCCGCGCCCTGGAGCCGGAAACGGGAATCCCTCAGATGATGGAGCGGCGCGGCACCGATATGCTGACGGCGCTCTGCAGCGGGCCCGGCAAGCTCTGCCAGGCGCTCGGCATCGATATCGCGATCAACGACAGGCTGCTCGATCGCTCGCCCTATGCGATTGCGCCGTCAGCACCCGTGCCGATCATCTCGGGAAAGCGCATCGGCATCACGAAAAACGCCGAAGCACCATGGCGCTTCGGCATTCAGGGATCGCGTTATCTCAGCAAGCCGTTCCGCTAATCACTACTCCATCACCGCGCTGTGGTCGACGGCGGGTGCTGCCTTCGGCTTGCGCAGCAGCAGAACCAGCGGAATGACCGCAAGCGACATCAGCATCAGCAGCTTGAAATCGTCCATATAGGCGATGATCGTCGACTGCAGCGTGATGATTTCGTTGAGCGAAGCGCGGCCGGCAGCCGTCAGCGGGCTTAGCCCCTGTGCCGCGACTGCGTTGAAGGCGTGATTGAACGGCGTCACATAGGCTGCGATCGATTCGTGATTGCTCTGTGTGTTTTCGACGATCAGCGCCGAGACGATCGAGATGCCGACCGACGAGCCGATGTTTCGCGACAGGTTATAGAGGCCGGTGCCGTCGCCGCGCATATGGGCGGGCAGCGTGGCAAAGGCGATCGTCGTCAGCGGCACGAACAGGAAGCCGAGGCCGGCGCCCTGGATGAAACCGACGGAGACGATCGTCCATTGTGAGACATCGGGCGTCCAGCCGGTCATGTCGTACATCGCCCAGGCGGTAAGACCGAGACCGAGCACCAGCAGCAAGCGCGTATCGACCTTGCCGATCAGCCGTCCGACGATGAACATGCAGAGCATGGTGCCAAGCCCGCGCGGCCCCATCACGATGCCGGCGGTGATCACGGGATAGCCCATCAGCGTTTGCAGATAGGGCGTCATCAGCGCCAGCGAGGCGAGATAGGTGATGCCGATCACGAAGATGAAGATCATGCTGATCGAGAAATTCTGGTCGAGAAACAGCTTCGGGTTCACGAAGGATTTCTCTGCCGTCAGCGTGTGCACGATCAGCAGATAGAAGGCGGCAGCGCAGATCAGCGCCTCGATGACGATCTCGCCCGAGGAGAACCAGTCGAGCTGCTCGCCGCGGTCGAGAAAGAGCTGCAGCGCGGCAATGCCGAGGCTCATCATCCCGAAGCCGAACCAGTCCAGCTTGGCAAGCAGATCCCTCTTGGTCTCGGTGACGAAGACGACGATGCCCATGAAGGCCAGCGCGCCGATCGGCACGTTGATATAAAACACCCAGCGCCAGCTGATATTGTCGGTCAGCCAGCCACCGATGACAGGCCCAAGCACCGGCCCGACCATTACCGAGACGCCGAAAAGGGCCATGGCCGAGCCGCGCTCCTCGACGGTATAGATATCGAGAAGGATGCCCTGGGAAAGTGGCACCAGCGATGCGCCGAACAGGCCCTGCAGCAGGCGGAAGGCGACGATCTGGTTTAGTGATTGCGCCAGGCCGCAGAGCACGGAAGCAACCACGAAACCGACGATGGCGACGAGCAGCACGCGTTTGCGACCGAACTTGGCGGCAAGAAAGCCCGACGGCGGCGTCATGATTGCCGCCGCGACGATATAGGAGGTCAGGACCCAGTTGATCTGGTCGGCGGAGGCCGACACGCTGCCCTGGATATAGGGCAGCGCCACGTTGGCGATCGTCGTGTCCAGCGCCTGCATGATGACGGCGAGAATGACGCAGGCCGTGATCGCACCGCGATTGGCAATCGGCGTCGCCGGAGAAGCGGAAGTGTTACTCATGATCCTTGCCCTGAGGCCGACCCAGAAGCTTGTTGACGAAATCAGGCAGGCCGCGGGCATGGCCGGTCTCGACATCGACCACCGTGCTCATGCCGACGCGCAGCGGCGGCTTGCCGTGGGTCTCATCGATACTGACTCGCATCGGAATGCGCTGGACGACCTTCACCCAATTGCCCGTGGTATTCTGCGCCGGCAGCAGCGAGAAGCTGGAGCCGGAGGCCGGGCTGATGCTCTCGACTTTGCCCTTCCATGTGACGCCGGGATAGGTGTCGATATAGATATCGGCCGTCTGGCCGGGTTTGACGTAGGTGAGCTCGGTTTCCTTCGGGCTGGCGGCGATCCACAGGTGGTCGGTGGCAACAAGCGAAAACGCCTGCTGCGAAGCCTGCAGATAGGAGCCGACCTGCAGCGCGTTGACATTGGTGACGATGCCGTCGAACGGCGCCTTGACGACGCTGTGGTCGAGTTCGCGCTGGGCATTGTCGACATTCGACTTGGCCTGCAGGTAGAGCGGGTTCTCCTCGAGCGGCTGATCGGCGGAGCCGCCGAGCTGGGCAAGCGTGGTTGCGGCTTCCGCCTTGGCGACGGTCACCTTCTGCTCAGCGGCTTCGAGATTGTGCTTGGCCTCGTCATAGGCCGAGCGGGTCGCGCCGCCGCTGGTCACCAGGTTCTGCTGACGGTCGAATTCCTCCTGGTAATAGGGAATATCGGCCTCGGCCTGGGTGATCTCGGCCAGCGACTGCTGATAGCTTGCCTTGAGGTTCATGATCTGGTTGCGCTGGACGCCCAGCTGGGCCTCGGCGCCGGCAAGCGCGATCTTGAAGGAATCGGCCCTGAGGCTGAAGAGCACTTGCCCCGCCTTGACCGCCTCGTTCTCATGCACGTTGATCTGGTCGACGATGCCTGAGACATCGGTGGTAAGCCCGACCATATCGGCCTGGATATAGGCGTTGTCGGTCGACATCACCTGACCGCCATTGACGTAATAATAACCACCGACGACGAGCGCCACCGGCAGCAATGCAAACAGGATCGGCCGCGTGAGACTGCGCCGGCGGCGGACCTTGTTGCCGCCAGGCGCAGCCACGGCGGCAGCCGGCGCTGAATTGGATGAAGGCGCTTCGGCTACCGTTTCCTGCTGTTTCGCTTCGTTTTCTTCGACAGGAGTCTTGGTCTTGGCATTGGCGTCGGCAACGACGCGGAGGGGGGATTGATCAGCCATCGTTCGTCTCATTCTCGTCAACCGGGCTCCGGCATGCCTGAACCAGGTTCGTCTTCATTACGGATAGGATGTGGAAAAGCAGCTCGCGCTGTTCTGGCGAAACGCCTTGCAACGCTTCTGCGCGGGTGGTGTCGCCGAGCTCGCGCATTTCGGCGAGCAACGGGTGCGCCTCGTCGCGCATGTAGAGCAGCCAGATGCGCCGGTCGGTCGGGTGCTGGCGGCGCTCAATCAGCCCGCGCTCGGCGAGCTTGTCGAGAATGCGCACCAGCGTGATCGGCTCGACTTCGAGGATTTCGGCAAGGCCGCCCTGATGGATACCCTCGTTATTCGAGAGATAGGCAAGCGTCTGCCATTGCGACCGGGTCAGCCCAAGGCACTTCGCGCGCTGCTCGAACCGCTTGCGCAGCAGCCGCGCGACGTCGTGGAGAAGGAAACCGAGGGTCGGAGTGGCGTTCATGAAAACCTGTGACCGTTATTTATAAGCATACTTATAATATCGGTAGATATATTGAGCATGTACGCTGCACAAGGGCATGGATGGCAGATTCAACGGAAGCGGCCAAAATGCCGCAGACCAGCTCCGTCCCTATTTCTGCGGTAGGTACAGCCTCCGGAGGAGGCGCGGCGCGCCGCCCTCGACGATATCGACGATGATGCCCCTCACATGCTGGAACAGGAGTTCGACTGGGGCCGAACTCGCGCCCTGCTACCCAGGGAGAGACGAGATCGTCGAGAGCGGATGCCCTCCCGTGACGTTTTGATGGATTCCGGAATCGTTACCAATTGGCATTTGCAATTTTTCGTCGCTGCCGTTTATAGTCCAATTCCATAGGGTTACGATTTTTCCGATGTGCATTGCGTGCCGGCCTTCCTTTTCCAAGGGATTGAATGCCGGGGGAATCACGGGGGCAAAGGCCCTCATTCAAAGCAGCAAGACATGAACAGCATCACTTCATCTTGAGGTTGGCGGCAGTGAATCGGCCGTCGAGATTGGAGGACCGGTATGACTTACGCGCTTCGACAGATGGTGGTGCTTGGCTGTATTGCCGCATTCATGCCTCTCCCCGCGCTGGCCCAGAGCGCTCCGCCGCCCCCGCCGGTCACCGTCGCCAAGCCTGTCGTGCGCGATGTCGTCGACAGCGACGAGTTCATCGGCCGTTTCGAGCCCGTCGACGAAGTCTCCGTCCGTTCGCGCGTCGGTGGTTACCTGGAGGAAATCCATTTCCAGGACGGCGCCCTGGTCAAGCAGGGCGATCTGCTCTTCGTCATCGACCAGCGGCCGTTCGTCACCGCGCTTAATCAGGCAAAGGCGGCACTCGAAGCCTCGCAATCCGCCCTGGTCTTTGCCGATGCGCAGTATAAGCGCGCGCAATCGCTTGCTTCGAGCGGCAGCCAATCGGCGCAGACGCTGGACGATCGCCGCCGCGAATTCGATTCGGCTGAGGCCAATGTCCGCGGCGCCCAGGCTGCCGCCGATCGCGCATCTCTCGACATGGAATATACCGAAATCAAAGCGCCGCTCAGCGGCCGCATCGACCGCCGCCTGATCTCCGCCGGCAACCTCGTGCAAACCGACCAGACCATTCTCACGACGATCGTTTCTCTCGACCCGATCGATTTCTATTTCGACGTCGATGAGCGCCGCCTGCTGAATTTTGCCGACACGGCCCGCAAGCTGGGCAAGGATCTCCAGCAGGGCGGTGGCGGACTGGATGTATCCGTCACGATCTCCGATCCCAATGCCAAGCCATTCAAAGGAAAGCTCGATTTCGCCGAAAATCGGGTCGACAATGAGAGCGGCACCATTCGTCTGCGTGCCCGCTTCCCCAACCCCGATCTCGTCCTTCAGCCCGGCCTCTTCGGTCGCATACAGGTCGAAGCCTCGAACACCTACCAGGCCATTCTCGTGCCCGACGAGGCGATCGGCTCGGACCAGAATGAGCGCGTCGTTTATGTCGTCGCCGAAGACGGCACGGTGTCGACCAAGCCCGTAAGGCCTGGGCCGAGGCTCTACGGCTACCGCATCATACGCGAGGGCCTCGATGGCACCGAGACGATCATTGTCAACGGCCTGATGCGCGCCCGACCGGGTGCAAAGATTACGCCTCACATGACCGAACTGCCGCAGGAGCGGCAGGACACTGCGCCCGAAACCGCCGGCGCGGAGAGCGGACAATGAGATTTGCTCATTTTTTCGTGGACCGACCGATCTTTGCGGCCGTCATCTCGATCCTGCTTCTCGTCGTCGGTGGCATTGCCTATACGCAATTGCCGGTATCGCAGTATCCGGAGATAGCGCCGCCGACCATCGTCGTGCGCACCTCTTATCCGGGTGCCGACCCGCAGACGATCGCCGATACCGTTTCAACGCCGCTTGAACAACAGATCAACGGCGTCGAAGACATGCTTTATATGTCTTCTTACTCCAGCGCCGACGGCGCCATGTCACTGACGATCACCTTCAAGCTCGGCACTGATCTCGACAAGGTCCAGGTGCTCGTCCAAAACCGCGTTTCCATCGCCCTTCCCCGTCTTCCCGAAGAAGTCCAGCGGCTTGGGGTGACCACCGACAAAAGCTCGCCGGATCTGATGATGGTCGTGCACCTGCTGTCGCCGTCGCACCGCTATGACCAGCTTTACGTCTCGAATTACGCCCGCAACCGCATACGCGACGTTCTCGTGCGCCTTGACGGCGTCGGCGACGTGCAGATCTTCGGCGAGCGCCAGTATTCGATGCGAATCTGGCTGGATCCGGAAAAGCTCTCCGCTTACGGGATGACATCCGACGACGTCGTCTCCGCGTTGAGAGACCAGAACGTTCAGGTATCAGGCGGCAAGATCGGTGCCCCACCCGTCACCGGCAAAAATGCATTCGAATATACGGTGCGAACGGATGGCCGTTTCTCCGACGTGCGCGAGTTCCGATATGTCATTGTGAAATCGACGACATCGGGCCGGCTCGTGCAGTTACAGGATGTCGCCCGGATAGAACTCGGCGCACAGGATTACGTCACCAACAGCTATCTCAACAACGATCCCGCAGTTGCTCTCGGCATTTTCGCCCGGCCGGGAACCAACGCCCTGGACACCGCCCATCAAGTCCAGACGCTCATGAAGGACTTATCCCAGAATTTCCCGCCGGGTCTGGAATATCGTATCGTCTACGACACGACCGAATTCATCTCGGATTCGATCACCGAGGTCTACAAGACCATCGCCGAAGCGGCCATCCTGGTAGCAATCGTCGTTCTTGTCTTCCTGCAATCCTGGCGAACCACGATCATCCCCATCATTGCCATCCCGGTATCGCTGATCGGTACCTTCGCCGTCCTGCTCGCCTTCGGCTTCTCGCTCAACATGCTCACCCTGTTCGGTCTCGTGCTGGCGATCGGTATCGTTGTCGACGACGCGATCGTGGTGGTGGAAAACGTCGAGCGCAATCTGGCGCGCGGCATGACGCCGAAGCAGGCGTCCCATGTCACGATGGACGAAGTCGGAACCGCCGTCGTCGCTATCTCGCTGGTGCTGATCGCCGTGTTCGTCCCGACGGCCTTCATTCCAGGCATCTCAGGACAGTTCTACAGACAGTTCGCGGTTACGATCGCTGTCACCACTGCAATTTCCGCGTTGAATTCGCTCACGCTGTCGCCCGCCCTCGCAGGCATATTGCTGAAAGCCCATGACCACGAAACCAAGCGCACCAATGTCGCCTCGCGCCTCGGAAGAGGGCTTGCAAACGGCTTCAATCATGGATTCGATCGGCTGAGTTCCGGCTATTCATGGACCGTTCGCCATCTGGTCAGCAGCTGGGTTGGATTGACAGCGGCAATGGTCACCTTCGTTTGCCTGCTCGGAGCGACCTGGTACATGGGCACGAAAGTTCCCGCGGGCTTTATCCCGACCATGGACCAGGGTTACGCGATCATCGTCATCCAGCTTCCGGACGGCGCCTCACTTGCACGTACCGACGCCGTCGTCAAACAGGTCGGCGATATCGCCCGCACCGTGCCCGGTGTCGGCAATGCGGTGCAATTTGCCGGCTTCAGCGGGGCGACCTTCACCAATGCCTCGAATGCCGGCGTCGTCTTCGTCCCGTTCAAATCCTTTGCCGAGCGAGAAGAGGGCGGCGAGACCGCCAACAAGATCATCGGCGAGCTCTACGGCAAGCTGCAAAGCATCCAGGAAGCCTTCATCATTGCCATCCCGCCGCCATCCGTGCGTGGCGTCGGCAATTCCGGCGGCTTCAAGATGCAGATTTCCGATCTCGAAAACGCCGACATGACGCGCGTGCTCGGCCTGGCCCGACAGATGATGGGTGCGGCGGCAACGACCGAGGGGCTAACCGGTGTCTTTACGACATTCTCCGATGCAAGCCCGCAATATTTCCTGGCGATCGACCGTGACAAGGCGCGTTTCCTGAATGTGCCGATTCCCAATATCTTCAATGCCCTTTCCATCAATCTCGGCGTCGCTTATGTGAACGATTTCAATGCGTTCGGCCGCGTCTACCAGGTTCGCGCCCAGGCCGACCGGCAATATCGCATGGACCGGGAAGACATCCTCGCCCTCAAAGTCCGATCGGCGACCGGCGCGCTGGTTCCGCTTGGAACCTTGATGGACATCCAGGATGCCAGCGGCCCGGCCCTTGTCCAGCGCTACAACATGTATGTCTCGGTGCCGCTTCAGGGCAATCCGACGCCGGGCACGTCGACGGGCGATGCCATCGCCAAGATGGAGGCCTTAGCAGCCAAGATCCTGCCGCAGGGAACGACCTTCGAATGGACGGAACTCGCCTATCAGGAGACCCACACCGGCAACACGGCCATCTACATCTTCGCCCTGTCTGTCATCTTCGTCTTCCTGGCGCTAGCGGCACAATATGAAAGCTGGGTTCTGCCGCTCGCGATCATTCTCATCGTCCCGCTGGCGGTGCTTGCGGCGCTGATCGGGGTCTCGCTGAGGGGAATGGACAACAATGTCCTGACCCAGATCGGCCTGATCGTCCTGATCGGCCTTGCCGCCAAGAACGCCATTCTGATTGTCGAGTTCGCCAGGCAGGCGGAAGACGAGGGCAAATCGCCGGTAGAGGCGGCCATCGAGGCCAGCCATCTTCGCCTGCGCCCGATCCTGATGACGGCATTCGCCTTCATCTTCGGTGTTCTGCCGCTTGCGATCGCCACCGGCCCCGGCGCAGAAATGCGCCAGTCGCTCGGCACCGCCGTCTTCTCGGGCATGCTCGGCGTGACGATCTTCGGCCTGTTTCTGACGCCGGTCTTTTACGTCGTGCTGCGCGGTTGGCGCCGCAAGCGGCCGGCCACTGTAGAGCCAGCGAAGACGGAGCCGGTTGAGCAAGGGGTCGTCTGACACGACCCCACCGGCAGGAGAAACGGAAGTCAGGTCGAAAACAGATGCACTTGGCCTTGCCACAGGCGGGCGACGGTGAGCTTGCCGCTGCGATAGGCGCGCGTATCGAGATTGAGCCGCCTCGGCCGTATGTCGGGTTCATCGTTCGGCGTGTGACCGTGAACGACGAGTTTCGGCAACGGCACCCGGCTTTCGAGAAACCGCTGGCGGATGAGGACCAGATCCTCGTCCGTCTGCTCGCTGAGCGGCAGCTTCGGATTGATGCCCGCATGCACGAAAATCACGTTCGGGGTCTCCAGCAGGACGGGCATCGCCCGCATGAAATCGATATGCGTGCGCGGCAGCGACTGGCGGATGAAGGCATCAAGCTTCGCGCCGGAGGGAAAGACCAACGGCAGGTGCTCCGGATCGAGGCCATAGGATTTGAGCGACTCCGCCGACCCCATCTGCATCCAATCGTCATAGGAGGTCCAGCCGTCGATATAGTCGAGCATGGCGACTTCGTGATTGCCGGCAAGGCAGATGCGATCGAATCCATCAGGCGGCGGCTCCATCAGGTGGTCAATGACCTGGGACGATTCCGGGCCGCGGTCGATATAGTCCCCGAGCGTGACGATCAGCTTGCGCCCGGGCAACTGCGCGCCATCACGCAGGATCGCCTCCTCGGCCTTCACAAGCAGATCATACCGACCGTGAATGTCGCCGATCGCATAGGTTGGGATAGCGGCAATATCCAGCGTCAGACGCGGTCTCGGCTGGCGTGCCATTTTCGAAACCTCGCTGTTGCGAGCACGAGAGTCGCTCATCATATTTCTCGATAGCCCTGGTTCACCGTAAGTAGAGTGAAGGACAACGCAATCAAGCTGGTAAGAAAATTCAAAGCTTTCGGGTTTTGTAGAAAAACCGGCCTTATCATTCGAGGGGCAATCCCTCACTCCTATATCCGTCGAGAAAAGAGTGACCGATGGGAACGGTATCGCAATTTCATCAGAGCCTGAGAGCTCCCGCGCATCGCATCGAAAGCGAAGAGGAGGCGATATCCACGGCCCGCGACCTCGCCGCCGCATTCCGGCATCACGCGAGCGAGCGCGATATCAACCGCATCCTACCCTTTGCCGAGCTTGATGCGCTGTCGGTATCGGGGCTGACTGCAATCGCGGTACCGCCCGACCACCAAGGGCTCGACGTGTCGAACGCCTTGCTCGCCGAAATCGTTGCAATCATCGCCGAGGGCGATCCTTCGATCGGCGAGGCGCTGGAAAATCATTTTTGCATGCTGGAAACCCTCCGCACCCAGGCTGCCGAAGATTTGAAGGCATCGCTGTTTGCCCGCGTGCTGCTCGGCGACCGCTTTTCGGGCGCCGCCTTCACCGACGGAGCTGCGCTTGCGGCCGAAGGCCCGGGCTACCGCCTGAGTGGGCGCACGCGACAGGCGCCCGGTATTCTATTCGCCGACTGGATCGCCGCTGCCGCCACCGCCCCGCCCAGCCGCCCGGTGACGCTCTACCTTGCACGGGCTGACGAAGGCGTGCAGGTGGTCGACGATTGGGACGGCTTCGGCCAGCGCACCAACGGATCAGCGACGGTGATCGTCGCCACACTTCATGTCAATGCCGATGCGATTGCCCCTGCCCCCTCGTCCGGATATTCAACCGGCATCTCGCTCGGCCTGCTGCTCAAGGCCGGCGTCAGCCTGGGCATCGCGCGGGCCGCATGGAGCGACCTGATGACCGCGATTGGCGATCGCAGCGCGACCGTCCTCCCGCGAATCGGCGGCCGCGCCATCCGTATCGAAGCGACAGCGGCAGCCTTGGAACGGGCTGGGCGCAAACTCGACATTGCCCAGGTCAATCCTGTTGAGGCAGCGATGGCGGACGCGCATTTTTCCGCCTCGGCCGCCGCAATCCTTGCCGGGGAAACGGCGCTCGACACCGCAAACGCGCTGTTCGAACTTGCAGGGGAAACATCGGCCGGCATCGGGCTCAATCTCGATCGCCATTGGCGCAACATCCGCATTCACGCGCTGTCGTTGCCGCGGGATAAGCTAATGCGCACCGCAGGCGAATATATGTCGGAGCCTGGGAGAGCCTAATTCAGCTGGCGGCGGAGATCGGGAATTGTTCCTTGGCGCCGTCGATGCGACCGCCGTCGGCGACGAACTGCTCGAGGGTCATATTATCGAGAATGGCGGCGATCGCGTCCCGAACATCGGTCATCGAGCGCCGCACCTGACAGGTTTCCGGATCGGCACAGTCGTCGCAGGCCTCGTAAGCCGTACGGCTGGCGCAGCGGATCGGCGCCAAGGGCCCGTCGAGCGTGCGGATGACATGGCCGATGCGGATTTCGGTTGCCGGCCGCGACAGGGAATAACCGCCGCCCGGTCCCTTCTTCGAGCGCAGGATGCCGACATTGCGCAATTCGAGCAGGATCGTGTCGAGAAACTTCTTCGGGATATTGTTGCGGGCCGCGATGTCGTTGATGAAGGCGGTCTCACCCGGCGCCAGCCGCGCCAGGTCGACCAGCGCCTTCAGCCCGTATTTTCCCTTTTTCGTCAGCATCGTCGTCGCCTTGTAGAAATCGCAGTATTTATCCTGCTAATAGCAGGCAAATAGCGTCAAAAGCGTGAACATACAACAAAATAGCTATTATTTATAGCTTGTATCGGCAACGTCCACAGGCTCGCGCGGCAGCCTTAAGAAGGACCGGCCGCCGCGCATCTTGGCAGCTGGCTCAATTAGATCGTCTTCAGCATGCCGCCATCGACGAAATAGGTCGAGCCGATGCAATAGCTCGCACGCTCCGAACTCAGGAAGACGAAGACGTTGGCTAGCTCCTCGGGCATGCCGAAGCGTTTGGAGGCGGCGTGCTCGTTGGCGACGCTCTGCAGGTAGCCTTCCCAGTTGCCGCCGGTTTCCGCCGTCAATTGCTTGGCGGTCTTGATCCAGTCGGGCGTCAGGATCAGGCCGGCATTGACGCAGTTGACGCGGATATTGTCCTTGATGAGCTCGGTCGAAAGCGTCTTCGAAAACATCATCAGCGCCGACTTGCTGACATTGTAGATCGGCTCGTACCAGAGCGGTTGGACGGCGCAGATCGAGGCATTGTGCAGGATCACCCCGCCGCCGCGTTGCTTCATCTGCGGCGCGATGCCGCGCGCCAGCCGCACGGCGGCCATCACATGCAGGTCCCAATAGTCCTGCCACTTCTCGTCGGGCGCCTCCATCACCGTCTCGTTCGATCCGGTGCCGGCATTGTTGATGAGGATATCGGCGCCACCTTTTTCGGCCGCCGCCGCGATGATCGCCTCGGTTCCCGCAACCGTCGCCACATCGGCCGCGACAGCGGCGGCGCTGACGCCGTACTTCTCGGCGATACGGGCGGCTTCCGCCTCGAGCCGTTCACCGCCGCGCGCTGCCAGCACGAGGTCGGCGCCCTCAGCCGCCAGCCCCTCGGCGATCGCCAGCCCGATGCCAACCGACGCACCGGTTATAACGGCAGTCTTGCCCTTCAATCCGAGATCCATGTCTTCCTCCGCAAACGGCCGGAGATCCCGGCCTGATGTGCTGAGTGTTCCGCCAATGAACCCGGGCGTCAAGCGCCCGAACACCTCTTGCGGCAGGCGCCGATCTGTCGCATGCCTGCATCAACAGATGGGAGGAGTTTCTCATGCGACGTTATTCAGCCTGCATAGAGTGGCTGTTTGCCGAAGAGGGCGACAGCTTTCCCGATCGTATCCGTCGCGCCCATACGGCCGGCCTGACGGCGATCGAATTCTGGCGCTGGACCGGCAAGGATCTGGATGCGATCGAGGCGGCGCTGAAAGAAACCCGCCTTGCCGTCTCCAGCCTCGTCGCCGAACCGATGATCGCGCTGACCGACGCCGCCAACCGGCAGGCCTGGCTGAAAGGCCTTGCCGAATCCGTCACTGTCGCGAAGCGTCTCGGCGCGCCGGTGCTGATTGCCCAGGCAGGCGACGATCTCCCAGGCTCGACCCGCCAAGAACAGCGCCGGGCGCTTACCGAAACGCTGAGAGCCGGCGCCGACGTCCTCAAAGGCAGCGGTGTCCGCCTCGGCGTCGAGCCGCTCAACATCCGCATCGACCATGTCGGCTATTTCCTCGATTCGACCCGCGAAGGTCTCGACATCATCGATGACGTCGCTCGCCCCGAGATCGGTGTCGTCTACGACATCTACCATTCCGCCGTGATGGACGAGCGCACCGAGGAGGTGCTGAACGGCCGTCTCGACCGTATCATCCACGTCCATGTCGCCGATCACCCTGGCCGCAACGAACCGGGCTCCGGCGGCATCGACCTTGCCCGACGCCTCGGCTGGATCTTTGCTAACGGTTACGACGGCGCAGTCGGTCTGGAATACCGGCCGACCAAGCCCGGCGCGGACGCAGTCAAGGCTGCGATTGCTTCGCTCGGCGGTTAAACCTCGGCGGCATCGACGCTCGCCGCCGCCTTGCAGGGTCCGGCCGAGCGGCGCTCGATAATGCGCGAGGCAATCATGATGCGCCGCGCCGGCATGCCCGGCAGGCGCGGATTCTCTATGCGCTCGAGCAAGAGCCGCAGCCCGACTGCCCCACATTCCTGCCCCTCCATCCTCACCGTCGTCAGCGCCGGCGAGATCTGCGTTGCCGGCGAGTAGTCGCCGAACCCGACGACCGAAATATCGTCGGGAATGCGGTATCCCTGACCGAGCAATTCGGAAACCACGGTCAGCGCCAGCCCGTCATGGGCGCAGAAAAAAGCCGTCGGCCGGATGCCTTTTTCCACGAGCGCTCGGAAGGCCGCGCTGAAGCCATTCTCTTCGTCGAACTGCATAACATGAAGCGCAACGTCAGGATAACGTTCGGCGATTTCGCGGGCGCCGTAGTGCCGCTCTTGGCGCCCCCGCAGGCCTGGCATGCCATAGACGTAAACAATGGACCGATGGCCGAGCCCGACCAGATACTCCACCACCGCCTGTCCTGCCTCATGGTCGGTGCCACCGACATGGTCGATCTGTTCGAGCGCATCGACCCAGCCGAAACGCACGATTGGAACGCCGGTGGCACTCACCGCCGCTACGGCCTCACGGGCATGCGGACCGACGAGCATCAGCCCGTCGCAGCTGCGCGCCAGCTCTTCCAACTGGCCGGAATCATGGGTCCAGCGTACGCGCAGCGTCATGCCAAGCCGATGAGCCTCGCGCTGCACACCGTTCTGCACCTGCATATAGAGCTCACTGTTGACGGCATCGAGATCGTGAAAGACGACCGCGACCTCGCCGGCAGCACCCTGCCCGGCGGGCTTGATATATCCGAGGCGTTGCGCCGTCTCGCGGATCAGCGCGCGCGTTTCTTCGCTGACACCGCTCTTGCCGGCAAGCGACCGCGACACGGCGTATTTTGACAGGCCGACCTCCCGCGCGATCGTCTGCAATGTAACCCGGCCCCTGCTTCCCACGTGGCACCTCGCCGTTCGATTGATGCGACGCTGGCTATATCAACCGCGCCGGTAAGGCAAATTATCGCACTAACGGAAACATAACGCTTTACCTAACAATATCCAAATGTAATCTTTCGCTCATCCCCGCCCGACAGCAAAAATAATGATAAGGGCACGGATTTTTTGGAGGAGATCCCCTATGATCAAGCTGAAACGACGTGCGTTTCTGGCCGGGACGTCGGCCGCCCTGATATTGCCGGCCCTGCCGGTTTTCGCTGCTGACTTCAAGGAAGCGGATGTTCTGAAAACGAAGGTGTCGAGTGGTGCTCTGCCGGGTCTGAAGGAGCGACTTCCTGAAAATCCGCTCGTCGTCAAACCGGTCGAAAGCGTCGGTAAATACGGCGGCGACTGGAACATGGCGCTGGTCGGCGGCGGGTCGCTGTCGATGCTGTTCCGCTACCAGGCCTACGAGCCGCTGTTGCGCTATACGCCCGACTGGTCTGGCGTGACGCTGAATGTCGCCGAGTCCTTTGAGGGCGACGCAGACTCCAAGGTCTATACGATCCGCCTGCGCAAGGGCATGAAATGGTCGGACGGCCACCCCTACACCACCGCCGACATCAAGTTCTGGTACGACACCGTTTTCACCGACAAGCGCGTCGCCTTCGTCGGTCAGGATCATTGGAAGTCCGGCGGCAAGCCGGCCATGCTGGAGATCGTCGACGAGCAGACCTTCAAGGTCACCTTCGACAAGCCGAACGGCCTGTTCCCACTGCAGGTCGCCTGGGCAAACAACGACCAGACGACGCGCACGCCGAAACATTATCTCGAGCAGTTCCACATCGACTTCAATCCGAAGGCCGATGAACTCGCCAAGCAACGCGGCTTCGAAAGCTGGATCGCCTCCTTCCAGGCGGCCGCCGGTTTCCAGGACGACAACGCCTTCTTCTTGAACTCCTCGAAGAAGCCCTGCTTGCATGCCTGGATGTTCACCATAGCACCCGGCGAAAACACCGAACGCGCCGTCGCCGAACGCAATCCCTACTATTGGAAGGTCGATACCGAGGGCAACCAGCTGCCCTATATGGACCGCATCGTCTACCAGATGGTCGCCGACCCGCAGGTTCTGCTACTGAAGGCCATGCAAGGTGAAGTCGACCTGATGGACCAGTATATCGCCACGCCGAACAACAAGTCGGTTCTCTACGATGCGCGTGAGCAGGGCGGCTATGATTTCTACACGCTGACTTCGACCGAAGCCAATGTGATGAATTTCATCTTCAACCTGAACCACAATGACGAGACCAAGCGGAAGCTCTTCCGGAATAAGGATTTCCGTGCGGCACTCTCGACAGCACTCGACCGGCAGTCACTGATCGATGCGGTGCTCGTCGGCCAGGGCGCGGCTGCCCAGCCGTCGATCAAGAAGGAGGACCCGCTCTACAACGAGCAGCTCGCCACGCAGTTCACGGCCTATGACGTCGACAAGGCGAATGCCATGCTCGACCAGCTCGTGCCGAAGCGCGACGACCAGAACTTCCGCCTCGACGAAAAGGGCCGCCGCCTGACGATCATCTTCGAGATCGACCAGGCGCGCGCCGTCTTCCTCGATCTCTTCCAGCTGGTGATCCCGATGTTCCAGGCGGTCGGCATCGATGCGCAGATGCGCTCGATGGACCGTTCGCTCTGGGAGACGCGCGTCCGCCAGGGCCGCGATTTCGATGCGACCGCCCACCAGTTCGGCGCCAATGGCGGCGTCGCCGCCATGCTCGACCCGCGCTATTACGTGCCGACCGATGCCAACGCCATGTATGCCCCGGCCTGGCAACTCTGGTATCGCGACCGCGCCAATGCCAATGCCGAGGAACCGCCGGAAAGCACGAAGAGCCAGCTTGCGCTCTACGACAAGCTGAAGGCGACGTCCGACGCATCAGGCCAGCGCGAGGTCATGAAGCAGATCCTTCAAGGCGCCGCCGACAATTTCTATGTCTTCGGCATCTCGCTGCCGCCTGATGGATACGGCATCGTCAAGAACAACATGAAGAACATCACCAAGATCATGCCGAACTCCTTCGGCTGGCCGACGCCCGCTCCGACGATGCCGGAGCAATTCTACAAGGTCTGAAGACCTTTTATCCCAGGAGCCCAGTCAGGCGCCGGCCCCGCTGGTCGGCGCCCAGATACCTTATTTGCCAATGATTGGATGAAGACGATGCTCGATGCCAGGAAACAGAATACCCACACGCTGAGGACGCCGGAGTGGTTCAAGACCGCGACCCGCTGGACCCAGCTGACCTTCGTGGAAGACGACCCGGAGAAATACGACCCGGCCTTCTGGATCGATGTCTTCAAACGCACGAAATCGAACGCGGTCTGCCTCAGCGCCGGCGGCTATATCGCCTATTATCCGAGCGAAGTGCCTTACCATTATGTGAGCAAGTATCTCGGCGACAAGGATATCTTCGGCGCGCTCGTCGATGCCGCCCGCAAGCTCGACATGCATGTCATGGCCCGCGTCGACCCGCATGCGATCCATGACGATGCGGCCAAAGCCCATCCGGAATGGGTGATGATCAATGCCGACGGCACGCCGCGCCGCCACTGGGCCTATCCCGATGTCTGGGTGACCAATGCCTATGGCGACTACAACAGCATCTTCATGCCTGAGGTGGTCAAGGAGATCGTCCGCAAATACGATATCGATGCGGTCTTCGCCAATCGCTGGCAGGGCCACGGCGTCGATTATAGCGAAGACAGCGCCCGCCGCTTCAAGGACATGTCCGGCCACGCCCTGCCTGTAAAACCCGATGCCGAGGATCCCGCCTGGCAGGCCTGGGTGCAATGGCGCCGCCGCGTGCTCACCGACATGATCGCGCAATGGGACGATGCCGTCAAAGCGATCCGCCCGCATGCGAGCTTCATTCCGAACATGGGTGGCGCGTCGCTGATGGAATTCGACCTCTCGGTCATCGCCAGGCACTGCCCCTTCCTCGTCGTCGACCATCAGGGCCGCAAGGGCCTCGAGCTCGGCTGGTCGGCTGGCCGCAACGGCAAGCGCATCCGCGCCACCTTCCCTGACCGCCCGGTCGTGCTGATCACCTCGATCGGCCCGGAGGAGGAATATCGCTGGAAGGATGCCGTCACCTCGGGTGAGGAGATGCAGCTCTGGATCAATGACGGCACCGCCCACGGGCTCTATGCCTGGTTCACCAAGTTCAACGGTGTCGTGCCCGACAAACGCTGGGTCGAGCCGGTGGCCGACGCCTTCGGCCTGCAGGCAGCCGTCGAGCCGGTGCTGGAAAGCATGAAGCCGACCGCCGAAATCGCCGTCATGGATCCCTCGACGACGCTGCGCCACTGGGCGCCGGAAGAGCGGCATTCCGCCGAAAAGCACGATCTCGGTCTTTACCATGCCCTCGTCGAAGCCCGCCTGCCCTTCGAGCTGCTCTCGGACCAGGTGCTGACCGCGGAAAACCTCGACCGCTTCAAGCTGATCATTCTCGCCAACGCCTCCTGCCTTTCGGATGCGCAGAACGCGGCGATCCGCGCCTATGTCGATCGCGGCGGCAGCGTCATTGCCTCTTACGAGACGTCGCTGCGTGACGAATTCGGCAAGAAGCGTGACGAATTCGGTCTGGCCGACGTGCTCGGCGCCAGATACGTCTCCGGCCCGCGCGGCATCGTCAAGAACACCTATGTCGCCCTTTCCGGCGATCACCCGATCAATCGGGGTTTCGACGGCGCCGAACGCATCATGGGCGGCACCCGCCTGATCCACGCCGAACCGTCGGCCGATGCGAAGACGCCCTTCCTCTATATCCCCGATTTTCCCGATCTGCCGATGGAAGAGGTCTATCCGCGCGAGGCCCCGAAAGGCGCTGCCGTCATCGCCCGCGAGACCGGCAAGGGCGGACGCACGGTCTATATCCCCTGGAATATCGGCGAGATCTTCTGGGAGGTCTTTGCCGTCGATCATGCGCGGCTCATCACCAACGCCGTCCATTGGGCACTCGGCAAGACGCCGCGCGTCACCGTCAAGGGTAAGGGCGTCGTCGATCTGGCACTGCGCGAAAACGGTGAGGGCCTGGCGCTCAGCCTCTTCAACCTCACCAACCCGATGATGATGAAAGGCCCGATCCGCGAAAATTACCCTCTGGCAGCGCAGACCGTTTCGGTGGAGATTCCGGAGGGCCGATCGGTGGCGAAGGCGTGGCTCGTCGTTGCCGACCGCGCCGCAAGCTTCAGCTTCGGGAATGGCCGCGCCGAGGTGGAGGTGCCTGGTATCAATCGGCTGGAGGTCCTGCATCTCACCTGGAAATGAGGTGACACGCGACGAAGGAGCGCTTTCGGCCTGGAGGGCCGAAGGCGGGTGAAGATCCGGGGGAAGCGCGTCACAGCGTTCCCGAAGGGAGGAGAAACGTTTCGATGCTTGGCTATATCTTCAAGCGCGTGCTCTACATGATCCCGACCTTGTTCGGCATGTCGCTGATCTCGTTCCTGATCATCCAGCTGCCGCCGGGTGACTATCTGACGTCGATGATCGCCACCATGAGCGACAGCGGCCAGACCGTCGATCCCGCGCAGATCGAGCGGCTGAAGGAAATCTACGGCTTCGACGACCCCTTCTATGTCCAATATCTGAAATGGATCTGGGGCATCGTCAGCCGCGGCGACTTCGGCTACTCCTTCGAGTGGGGCCAGCCCGTCTCCGGGCTGATCTGGGCGCGCATGGGCTCGACGCTGGTGATCTCGCTCTTGAGCCTGCTCTTCGTCTGGATCGTGGCTTTGCCGATCGGCATCTATTCCGCTGTCCGCCGCCACTCCATCGGCGACCATGTCTTCACCTTCCTCGGCTTCATCGGCCTTGCCGTACCGAACTTCATTCTGGCGCTGACGCTGATGTACGTCGCCTATAAATATCTCGGCCAGAGCGTCGGCGGGCTGATCTCGCCGGAATATGCCGAGGCGCCCTGGAGCGTCGCCAAGGTCGGCGATTTCCTCGCCCATCTCTGGATCCCGATCATCATCATCGGCGCATCCGGAACGGCAGCGATGATCCGCATCCTGCGCGCCAACCTGACCGACGAACTGCACAAGCCCTATGTCGTCACCGCCCGCGCCAAGGGACTGCCGGAATACAAGGTGATCCTCAAATATCCGGTCAGAATCGCGCTCAATCCCTTCGTCTCGGCGATCGGCTGGGTGCTGCCGCATCTTGTCTCCGGCGTCACCATCACCGCTATCGTGCTGAACCTGCCGACGGCCGGCCCGCTGCTTTTCCGCGCGCTGATCTCGCAGGACATGTATCTCGCCGGCAGTTTCATCCTGCTTTTGAGCGCGCTCACCCTCGTCGGCATGCTGCTGTCGGATCTGCTGCTGGCGCTGCTCGATCCGCGCATCCGGTTCAATTGAGGGGAATGCGATGAGCACGCACGAAACCTTCGGAGCCCATGCTGGTCCGCTTCACGCTGTTGCCGATGGTCCTTCGATCAGCCCGCTGAAACAGGGCAAGACCGTGTCGACCGCCGCGATCGGCCCCTGGCGGCTGGTCGCCGGCAAGCTGGTCCGTCAGAAGGTGGCGATGGTGGCCGGCGCCATCATCCTCTTCCTCTATCTGGTCGGCCTCTTCGCCGAATTCCTGGCGCCGGCTTTGCCGATGACCTCACGGCCGCAATATACCTATGCCCCGCCGCAGGGCTTCAGCTTCTTCGTCGAAAAACCGGACGGCAGCTCGGAGTTCAATTTCCACGTGAAGGGCTACAAGGTCGAGATCGACAAGGTGGCGCTGCGCCGCACCTTCGTCGTCGACGAAACCAAGGTCGTCCCGATCGGCTTCTTCGTCAAAGGCGCGGCCTACGATCTCTGGGGCCTGATCCCGATGAACCGTCACCTGATCGGCCCCCTTAACCAGAACGACCCGATGTATCTGCTCGGCGCCGACCGGCTCGGCCGCGACGTCTTCTCGCGGCTCGTCTACGGAACCCGCGTATCCATGTCGATCGGCCTCGTCGGCGTCGCCATGTCTCTGATCCTGGGTGTCGTGCTCGGCTCGATCTCCGGCTTCTACGGCGGCTGGGTGGATACGCTGATCCAGCGTGTCATCGAGGTCGTCAGTGCCATGCCGACCATCCCGCTGTGGCTCGGCCTGGCGGCGGCGATCCCGCTGACATGGTCGCCGGTCAATGTCTATTTCGTCATAACGATCATTGTTTCGCTGCTCGGCTGGACCAGCCTGGCGCGTGAGGTGCGCGGGCGGTTCCTGGCACTTCGTAGTGAGGATTTCGTCGTCGCCGCGCGGCTCGACGGATCGACCGAAGCGCGGCTGATCTTCCGCCATATCCTGCCGTCGCTGACGAGCCACATCCTTGCGGTCGTGACACTGGCCGTGCCGACCATGATCGTCGCCGAGACCTCGCTTTCCTTCCTCGGCATCGGCCTCAAGCCGCCGGTCGTCAGCTGGGGCGTGCTGCTGCAAGACGCCCAGAACATCCGCACCGTCGCCACCGCGCCGTGGCTCCTGATCTGGCCGTCGCTCGCCGTCGTCGTCGCCGTCCTGTCCTTCAATTTCTTCGGCGACGGCCTGCGCGATGCCGCCGACCCCTACGACAATTGAGGAGGAAACCATGACCGATCTTTCAGACGACGTCGTTCTCTCCGTCGAAAACCTCTCGATCGATTTCAGGCTGCGCACCCACATCCTGCACGCCGTCGAAAATGTCACCTTCGAGCTGAAGCGTGGTCAGACGTTCTGCCTCGTCGGCGAAAGCGGCTCCGGCAAAAGCGTCACCGCCCGCTCGCTGCTGCAGATTGTCGACAGCCCCGGCAGCATCGTTTCCGGCCGCATCCTGCTCAACAACGGCGACGGGATCACCGGAGGTAACGGGGTCATCGACATTGCCGCCTTGAAGCCGTCCGACCGGGCGATGCGCGCCATCCGCGGCCGCCGCATCGGCCTGATCTTCCAGGAGCCGATGAGCTCGCTGTCGCCGGTTCACACCATCGGTTCGCAGATCATCGAGGCGGTGCGCCTGCACAGCAATCTCGATCATCGCGCCGCCCGCGAAAGGACCGTCGAACTGCTGCGCCAGGTCGAGATCCCGAACCCGGACAAGATGGCCGACCGCTACACCTTCGAATTCTCCGGCGGCATGCGCCAGCGCGCCATGATCGCCATGGCGCTTGCCGGCAATCCCGATATTCTCATCGCCGACGAGCCGACGACGGCGCTCGACGTCACCACGCAGGCCGAAATCCTCGACCTGATCAAGCGGCTGCAGGTCGAACGCGGCATGGCCATGCTGCTCATCACCCATGACATGGGGATCGTCGCCGAAGTGGCCGATGATGTTGCCGTCATGCGCTTCGGCCGCATCGTCGAGCGCGGACCGGTCGATGCGATCTACCACGCCGCCGAGCATCCCTATACCCGCCAATTGCTGGCCTCGACGGTCAAGCTCACGCACCATGTCGAAGGCAGGCTGCCCGCCGTGGCGCTGTCGCCGGAGGCACCGCAGCCGATCCTGTCCGTCCGCAATCTCGGCAAGATCTACGGTTGGCACGGCAAGGCCAATACGCTGCGCGCCGTCGACGACGCCAGCTTCGATCTTTATCCCGGCGAAAACCTCGGCATCGTCGGCGAAAGCGGCTCCGGCAAGACGACGCTCGGCCGGCTGATCCTGCGCACCGTCGAGCCGACATCGGGCAGCATCAGCTATCGCGGCAAGGACGGTAGCGAGATCGACGTCACGAAACTCACCAAGCGCGAACTCCGCACCTTCCACCGCGAAGTCCGCCTGGTCTTCCAGGATCCTTTCGCCTCGCTCAATCCGCGCATGACCGTCAAGGAAGTGATCGGCGATCCGCTTGTTGTCAACGGTCTGGCCAAGGGCAAGGCGCTGGAGGACCGCGTCGCCGAACTGATGCGCCTGGTCGGCCTCGATCCGATGGGCATGGAGCGTTATCCGCATGCCTTCTCCGGCGGCCAGCGCCAGCGCATCGGCATCGCCCGCGCCCTTGCACTCGATCCGCGCATCATCATCGCCGACGAGGCAACGTCGGCACTCGACGTCTCGATCCGCAGCCAGATCCTCGACCTGCTGCTCGATATCCGTCAGCGGCTGAACCTGAGCTTCATCTTCATTTCGCACGATATTTCGGTGGTGCGTTATTTCTGCGATCGCGTCGCCGTCATGCATCGCGGCAAAATCGTCGAACTCGGCGAGGCCGAACAGATCTGCACCGCTCCCGAGGAGGCCTATACCAAGAGCCTCATATCCGCCGTTCCCAATCCCGACCCCCGCGACAAGCGCATGCTGCACCGGCATCGTTTCGTCGCGCCCGCCAATATCTAAGGACGATCCCGTGCCGAAATTTTCCGCCAACCTTTCCTTCCTCTACCAGGACCTGCCCTTTCTCGACCGCTTCACGGCAGCCGCAAAGGACGGCTTCGGCGCCCTCGAATATCTCGGCCCCTATGCCGAGCCGAAGGAGAAGGTCGCCGATGCGCTGATGGCGAGCGGCCTGAAACAGGCGCTCTTCAACGTGCCATCAGGCGACTGGGCCGGCGGCGAGCGCGGCATCGCCTGCTTACCGAAGCGCGTAGACGAGTTCCGCAACGGAGTGGCACTGGCGCTCGATTATGCCGCAGCGCTCGATTGCCGGCAGGTGAATGTCATCTCCGGTCTGGTGCCTAGGGGTGCGGACCTTCAAACGCTGGAAACGGTGCTGGTCGACAATCTGAAATATGCTGCAAAGCGTTGTGCCGACGCCGGCGTCCGGCTGCTGATCGAACCGATCAACCTGCGCGATATTCCAGGCTTCCTCCTGTCGACGACCGCCCATGCCGAACGCATCCTCGACCGGGTCGGCTCCGACAACCTCTATATCCAGTATGATTTCTACCACATGCAGATCATGCAGGGCGACCTGATCCCGACCTTCACAAGGCTGAAGGAGAAGATCGCCCATGTGCAGATCGCCGACAATCCCGGCCGGGGCGAACCCGGGACCGGCGAGATCAATTACGGCTTCATCCTCTCCGAACTCGACCGCCTCCGCTACGACGGCTGGGTGGGCTGCGAGTACAAGCCGAAATCCGGCACCAGCGAAGGCCTCGGCTGGATGAAACCCTATCTGAAGTCAGCGAGGACAGCATGAACATCGGATTTATCGGACTGGGCGTCATGGGCCGCCCGATGGCGGAACACCTGATCGACGCCGGCCACACGCTGCATCTGAGCCGGGTGAAGGAAATCTCGCAGCATCTTGTCGACAAGGGCGGCAAAGCCGCCGCAAGCGCCGGGGCGGTGGCGCACGCTTCCGACATCGTCATCCTGATGCTGCCGGATACACCAGATGTCGAGGCGGTTCTGTTCGGCGAAGACGGCGTCGCCGCCGGCCTTTCCCAGGGCAAGCTGGTCATCGACATGAGCTCGATCTCGCCGGTCGCCACCAAGACTTTCGGCAAACGCATCGAGGCGCTCGGCTGCGATTACCTCGATGCCCCGGTTTCCGGCGGGGAGGTCGGCGCCAAGGCCGCCTCGCTGACGATCATGGTCGGCGGCAAGGAGCAAGCTTTCGAACGCGCCAAACCGCTTTTCGAAAATATGGGCAAGAACATCACCCATGTCGGCGGTAGCGGCGACGGCCAGACGGCGAAGGTCGCCAACCAGATCATCGTCGGCCTGACGATCGAGGCGGTTGGCGAAGCGCTGCTGTTTGCCAAGCGTGCCGGGGCCGATCCGGAAAAGGTCCGCTCCGCGCTGATGGGCGGGTTTGCCGCTTCGCGCATCCTCGAAGTGCATGGCGAGCGCATGGTCAAGGAGACCTTCGAGCCCGGATTCCGCATCCGCCTGCACCGCAAGGACATGACGCTTGCCGTCGATGCCGCCCGCGCACTCGATCTGTCGCTGCCGAACACGGCCGCCACGCAGCAGCTGATGAATGCCGCGATCGCCAATGGCGACGGCGAACGCGACCATTCCGCCCTCATCCGCACCCTGGAACTCCTCGCCGGAGGGCCGCGCTAGATCCACTCTTTTTAGAACAATCGCACGACGTCTTCGATTGCCGATTGCCGGAACCTCCTCTCCGGGCGGCGGAGCCATGTCCGGACATTAATAGAAAAGGACCAGAAATGCTCAACAAAGATATCCAGCTGCCCTACGGCGCCGTCTATTTCCGCAAGTCGAATCCGCCCCGCGTGGATTGGGAACGCGACTACGCCACCGCTGGGCAAGACGGCCTCAACATCTTCCGCCACTGGTTCATGTGGAGCGCGATCGAAACCGCCCCCGGCGTCTACGACTGGGAAGAATACGACCGCCAGATGGACCTTGCCGCCGCAAACGGCATCAAGACCGTTATCGCCGAGTTGATTCATGCCGTGCCGGACTGGGCAGTGCGCAAATATGCTCATGCTTTGCAGGTCAATGCCGACGGCACCAAACTCGGTTCCTACATGGGCGTCTCGTCGGCAACCGGTGGCTTCTCCAACAATGGCGGCGGTGCCGGCGCCCTGACGCTGAACTGCGCCGAAGTGAAGGAAGCCGCCGGCAAGTTCCTGACCGCACTCGCTACCCGCTACAAGGATCATCCGGCGATCTATGGCTATGACGTCTGGAACGAGTGCAACTATTCCGCCTATGTCGATTACAGCCCCTTTGCCAAATCAGCCTTTCGCAAATGGCTGGAGAAGAAGTACGGCAGCCTGAAGGTCCTGGCGAAAGCCTGGTACCGCTACAGCTATGCCGAATGGGAGGATATCGAGCCGCCGGTGCACATGGCGCCCTATCCGGAATGCATCGACTGGCTGCAGTTCAAGCGCGACAATTTCTACGACCAGATGCAGTGGCGCATCGATACGATCCGCGCCGTCGACCAGAAGAATACCATCGCTGCTCATGGCATATCCGGCGCAATTCCCAACATGGCGGCCAACGGCTGCGACGACTGGCTCGCCGCCTCCAAGGTCGAGGTTTACGGCTTCACCTGGATCCAGGCGCGCAAGGGCTCGGAAGCCTGGAAGAACTGGTATGGCGTCGATATCAACCGCGCCGCCGCCCGCGGCAAGCCCTTCTGGCATGCCGAGCGCCAGGGCGGGCCGCTCTGGCTGCAGCCGCAGGTGATCGGCCGCGACAAGGAGGATGGCCGCGTCGCCGAGCCCGAGGATATCCGCCTCTGGAGCATGACCTCGCTTGCCGGCGGCGCCCGCGGCGTGATCAATCTGCGCTGGCGCCCGCTGCTCGATGGCCCGCTCTTCGGCGCGTTCGGCTCCTACGGCATGGACGGCTCGCGCACGCCGCGCTCCGATATGGCAAGCGCCATGGCGAAATGGGCAAACGACCGGGCGCAGGCTCCCCTCTGGGAGGCAAAGCCCGTTCGCGGCGAGGTCGGCATCCTTGTCGTTCGCGAAACGCAAGAGTTTGATTACCTCCTGAACCATGACCGCAAGGAGAAACCCTATCCCGAGGCCATGTGGGGCGCCTATCGCGCCTTCCTTGAAAATGGCGTGCAGCCGGACTGGGTGCATATCGACGATATCGCGGCCTATGATTTCCTCTATTTCCCCTATCCGATCATGTTCACATCAGAACAGGCGAACCGCCTGAAAGCCTGGGTCGAAAACGGCGGCACGCTGATTGCCGAAGCATGCCCCGGCTATTTCGGCGATCGCGGCCATGTCGGCACCGTTCAGCCGAATATGGGCCTCGACGAGGTATTCGGCGCGCGAGAGGAAGAGGTCGAGTTCATGCCCGATATCGGCGACCGCATCCATTTCGATCTGGACGGCGCAGCCGTCGACGGCGGCGGCTTCCTACAGTCTTATCGGCTGACCGGCGGAACAGGACGCGGCCACTTCACCGACGGCCGTCTTGCCGTCGTCGAAAACGCCTATGGCAAGGGCCGCACGCTGTTGATCGGCACCAATCCTTCCGTGGCCTATTACCGCACGCAGGGGAAGGCGAACGGCGCTTTCTTCGCTGAGCTATTGAGATGGAGCGGGACGAAGCGCCATGTGACGCTGTCGAATGCCGCACTCTTCGCCCGTATCCACGAGGGAGAAAAGGGCAGCTTCCTCTGGCTAGTCAATCCGACGCGAACGGCGCAGAAGACTGAGGTAACGCTCGCCCAAGGGACGCTTGCCCAAAGTCAGGCCGTCTGGCCGATCGGCCATATCGGCAATAGTGGCATCGAGGTGCCGCCGCGCGACGTGCTGATCCTGCCGCTCAATAGCTGAAATTTCAGGATGCGGATGAACTGGCGCCTTCGGCAAAGCCTTCAAGCTCGGGATCGAAATCAACCTCGACGACATTGTTGAAGACGGCGGTGGCCAGCATGATGCCGGCGAAAGCGACGAGGTCGACGAGCACCTTGGTCTCATAGCGCTGTTTCAGCTTTGCCCAGTGTTCGACGGGAACGGCGTTGGAATCGGCGACGATCGCCTTGCCGAAAGCGTCGAGCAGCGCTTCCTCGTCGGAAAGCTCCAGTGCGTCGGGATCGAAACCCTTGTTGATCAGCGCCCGGCGGAAGAAGGTGATAGCGATCTTCGATCTGGCTGCCTTCGAGATCGCATGCGAGAATATCCAGATCGCCCGGTCGTTGATCGCGGGATCGAGTTCGGCGCGCAGCGTGAACCATTCGGCATAAATGCGGTGGGCGGCCGGCGAATGCAGCAGCGTACGCTTCATATTGGTCATCCGGCCGCGCCGCCTGACTTCCTCGTCATGCGCCGCACGAACCTCTTCCGAAGCGGTGTCGTAGTCGATTTGCGGGAGGTGGCTCATCGGGTCCGTTCTTTCGTTTGTGCGGAGAAGCTATCGCGGCGCCGAGATATTGTGGGCTGTACAGCGGCAAATCTGCTTGGCCGCTGCCTGCCTCACGCCTAGACTGACCAAATCGAAGCTGGAGGCAAGGCATGAGCGACGACCACGAGCAGCATCATGTCGATTGGCGTGAACATGGCGTCAAGGTCATTCCCGGCAATTCGCTCGATCCGAACACCGCGCAGACGCCGGGCATGAACCGCGCGACTGCGATCAACAACGCGCGCGCCGGGGCCGAGAAAATCTGGGCCGGCACGGTGACGATCCATGCCAACGCCAAGACCGGCGCTCATCACCATGGCGATCTCGAAAGCATCATCTACGTGGTCAAGGGCAAGGCCCGCATGCGCTGGGGCGAGCATCTGGAATATACCGCCGAGGCCGGCCCCGGCGACTTCATCTACGTTCCGCCCTATGTGCCGCATCAGGAGATCAACGCCAGCCGCGACGAGACGCTGGAATGCGTTCTCGTCCGCTCAGGCCAGGAACCGGTCGTCGTTAACCTCGACATCGAACCGGTCGAAAAGCCGGAAGACGTTGCGTGGATCGATCCGATCCACCGTTAGAGTAATTTCCGCAATGTGCGCAGACCCTTACGCCGCCAAACGCTCTGCAAGCATCATCGCAGACGCCTTCAAGCGTTGACGGCGTCTGCGCCGTTCATAACAGGGTTCTCGATAATCCGGCCGGTATCGGCGGCATAGAGGTGGATCTGGTTGTAATCGATCGCGATGCCGATCGGATCGCCCGACCTCACCTTCACGGCCTCAGTCAGCGCCACGGCAAAGGGCAGCCCGTCGAAATCGGCGTGGACGACGCGGCTTGCGCCGAGCTCTTCGATGAAATCGGCCGTTGCGGTGAGGGCGCCGGGAGCATCCGGGGCGACCAGCCGGGCGGCCTCGGCGCGCATGCCGAGCACGACGCGTTTGCCTTTCAGCGGTGCGGCGCGCTCGCGCGGCAGCACGACCTTGCGGCTTTGATCGTAGACGAAGACGCCATCGTCATTGATCGTGCCCTCGAGCAGGTTCATCGCCGGCGTGCCGACGAAACCCGCGACGAAGCGCGAGACCGGATGATGATAGACCTCTTCCGGCGTGCCGACCTGCTCCACCCTGCCGCCATTCATCACCACCAGCCGGTCGGCCAGCGTCATCGCCTCGGTCTGGTCATGCGTGACGAAGATCGACGTGGCGCCAAGGCGGCGGTGCAGGCGGCGGATTTCGGCGCGCATGGCGATACGCAGCTTGGCATCGAGGTTCGACAACGGCTCGTCGAAGAGGAATACCTTCGGTTCGCGGATCATCGCCCGCCCCATGGCGACGCGCTGGCGCTGGCCGCCGGAAAGAGCGGCGGGCCGGCGTCCGAGGAAAGGTTCGAGGCTGAGCGCCTTGGCGACCTCGCCGATGCGTCGCTGACGCTCCGCCTTCGAGACGCCGGCCACCTTTAATGCGTAGCCGATATTCTCGGCAACGCTCATATGCGGATAAAGCGCATAGTTCTGGAACACCATGGCGCAGCCACGCTCGCGCGGCTCCAGCTGGTTGACGACGCGGCCGTCAATGGCGATTTCACCACCGCTGATTTCCTCGAGGCCGGCGATCATCCGCAGCAGCGTGGACTTGCCGCAGCCGGACGGGCCGAGGATGACGATGAACTCACCCGACTGGATGTCGAGATCGACGCCGTGAACGACGGGGGTCTTGCCGTAGTTTTTCTTCACGCCACGAATGGAGATCGGTGCCAAGGGAGTACTCCTTCACTTCTCGGTGGAGATAAGGCCGCGTACGAACCAGCGCTGCATCAGAATGACGAGGATCAATGGCGGCGACATGATGATCAGGGTTCCGGCCATGGCCACGTTCCAGTCGGGCAGGCCGAATTCGGACGGGATGAGGGTCTTGAGCTGCGTTACGGCGATGCCGAAATTCGGATCGGTGGTGATCAGCAGCGGCCAGAGATACTGGTTCCAGGCCCAGACGAACATGATGGTGAACAGCGCGATCATATTCGGCCGCGAAAGCGGCAGCAGAATATCCCAGAAGAACCGGACCGGACCCGATCCGTCCATCTTCGAAGCCTCGGCCAACTCGTCCGGAACCGTCAGGTAGAACTGCCGGTAGAGGAAGGTGCCGGTCGCGGTCGCGACCAGCGGCAGAACGAGACCGGGATAGGAATTCAAAAGACCCCATTCCAGCTTGATCTGGACGCCGGTGATCTGCGCAACGAGCCAGCTTATGCCGGTGATGTCGAGGATCGTCTGGAAAGGCTGCAGCGCGTTGGCCGCAATCGAATAGGTCGGCACGATGCGGACTTCCAGCGGCAGCATCAGCGTGATGAAAATGATCCAGAAAATCACATACCGGCCGCGGAAGCGGAAGTAGACGATCGAGAAGGCTGCCATGGAAGACAGCAGGACCTTGCCGGCGCCAACGGTTGCGGCGAAGATGATGCTGTGGAACAGCTTGTTGCCGAGATCGGCGCGAACCCAGGCGGTCTCAGCGTTTTCCCAGAAATGCGAGCCCGGCATCAGCGGCAGCGGCACGCGATTGACCGTCTCCAGATCAAGCGTCGAGGCGATGATGACGATGGCGAAAGGCAGAAGCGCGATCACCATGCCGAGCGCGAGAAGCGTATAGCAGATGAAGTTGAATATCGGCGTGCGTTCGATCATGTCCGCGACCTCACTTGTAGTGCACGCGCCGCTCGATGAAGCGGAACTGGAAGATGGTGAGAAGAACAACGAGCACCATCAGGATGATGGACTGCGCTGCAGCGCCCGAATAGTCGAGACCCCTGAATCCGTCGAAATAGATCTTGTAGACCATGAGTTCGGTGGCGCGCGCCGGGCCGCCCTGCGTCATGACGTCGACGATACCGAAGGAATCCTGGAAACTCTCGGTGATGTTGATGACGAGCAGGAAGAACAGCGTCGGCGTCAGCAGGGGCAGCTGGATATCCCAGATCCGGCGCATCGGCCCCGAACCATCCATCGCGGCGGCCTCGATCAGCGAGCGCGGAATGCCTTGCAACGCCGAGAGGAAGAAGATGAAGTTGTAGCCGATATACTTCCAGGAGAAGGCGACGATGACGGCGATCATAGCATCCTTGCCGTCGAGCGCGGGATTCCAGAGGCCGGGCCAGACGTGGTTGATGACTGACAGAAGGCCGGCCTCCGGCGCCAGGATGAACCGGAAGGCGAGGCCGAGAGCGGGAGCGGCAATCGCGTAAGGCCAGATGAAGACCGACCGGTAGACTTTGTGGCCGCGCAGTTCACGATCCGTCAAAAGCGCCAGGATCAGCGCCAGTCCCATGGCAATGGCCGTCGAGCTGAAGCCGAAAATCATGCTGCGAGTGATCGAGTCCCAATAGATCGGGTCGGTGAGCAGCTGTTTGAAATTGTCGAAACCGACCCAGGCATTACCGCCGCCCCATGGCTGCTCGAGCGTGAACGCCCAATAGAGCGCCTGCGCGCTCGGCCAATAGAAGAAGACGAAGATCAGCAGCAGCATCGGAAATGCGAAGAGCAGCCCGATCGTCGTTGAGGAGAAAGTGACGCGCTTTTCCATGAGAGGTCGTTTTCGTCCTGGTTCGATTTAAAACATGTCGCGCAAAAATGTGCAGCGATTTTGCGGTAACGACATGCGTCAAAATAAAGGTCTAAAGCGCGAGGAGCGAATCTGAAAGATTGCGGCGCGCTTTAGGCGCGGGCGGCGAGTTCGCATCCGCGGCCGAGTACGCACCCGGCGCGCGAAACGCGGACCGGGTGCGGCTCATATTAAACGATCAGGGGAGCTGAACGTTCTTGTAGGTCTGCTGGAAGCGACGCAGCAGCGTGTTGCCGCGTTCGGCAGCGCTATCGAGCGAAGCCTGGACATCGGCATTGTTGACGAAGATTGCCTGCAGACCATTGGCGATTTCGGTGCGGACCTGCAGCAGGCCACCGAGGCGGATGCCGTGCGGAGCCGCGTCACCAGCCGGCGAGGCGGTCAGGCTCTGAATGGCGAGTTCGCGGCCGGCATAAGGAGCCTTGTCGTAGAAGCCCTGCTTCTTCAGATATTCGAAGCCGGAGTTACGAACCGGGATGTAACCGGTAACGGTCGACCAGGTAAGAGCTTCTTCCGGCTTTGCGATGAAGTTGAAGAATGCCGCGGCAGCCTTATATTCGGCGTCCGAGTGACCCTTCAGAACCCAGAGCGAAGCGCCGCCGACGAAAGAGCTGTGGCGGGTTGCGTCGCCGTAGGTCGGGAGCATGGCAACGCCCCAGTTCATGCCCTGTTTGGCGGTGCGGCCGACATTGCCGTGGTCGCCGACCGAGGTCAGGATGACCTGGCAATCGCCAGCGGCAAAGGCTTCGACGAAGGTCTGGCCGACAGCCTTGTTCTTGATGACGGCAAGCTTGTTGTCGTACCAGGACTTGAGGTCCTTGACGTAGCTGACGAGAAGCGGGTTCTTGTTGAACACCAGCTCGGCGTCGAGACCTTCAAAACCGTTCTTCTTCGTGGCGATCGCTTCGCCGTTGACCGCTTCGAACTGCTCGATGTACTGCCAGACTTCGTTGTTGGAGATGTCAAAGCCGAGCGGGCAAGCATAGCCTGCATCCTTCAGAGCCTTGAGGTCCTCGCCTGCTTCCTTCCAGGTCGCCGGAGCATGGTCCTTGCCGATCTTGGCGAAGGCGTCCTTGTTCCAGTAGAGAAGAGCGGTCGAGGAGTTGAAGGGGAAGGAGTACATCTCGCCCTTCGATGTCGCGTAGTAGCCGGAGATACCGGAGAAGTAGTCCTTCCAGTCGACGGTATAGCCCATGTCGGTCATCAGCTTGTTGGCCGGGTAGTAGGCGCCGGAGAGCATGATGTCGAGGGTGCCGGCGTCGGAGACCTGGGCGATGGTCGGCTGCTTGCCGGCGCGGAACGCAGCAATGGTGTTCTGCAGGGACGCGTCGTAGCTGCCCTGGCTGGTGCAGACGACTTCGTAGTCGGCCTGCGACTGGTTGAAGCGATCGCACTGCTCCTGGACACGCTTTGCGATGTCACCGGAATTGCCGATCCAGAAGTCAATCTTGGTCTTATCGGCGGCGGCAGCGGGACCAGCAAGAAACGCTGTAGCGAGAAGGGCGCCAACGGCGCCGAGAAGCTTGGCTTGCATGAGAACCTCGAACGTAAAAGGGACGCGCACTTTCAGCGCACGCCCTATTAGCTGGTTCAAATTGCCGCGGCCAATGAATATTACATGACATGAAATTATCTAAATACAGTTGTCATAAAACCTTCATACAACCGTTGTTCGCAAATCCTAGGGAAATATTTAGAGAAATTTCAAAGCTTTCTTCAGAATATTGCCAATAGATTACAGCTATATTCAAAACAATGGAATTTTAGGGGATATTTAATATTTATTTATACTGAAAGAGTGCCTTTATTCGGCTACTCCGCCGCAACGAAGCTTGCAAAAACGCGGGAATTTTCGCCATTGCACTGGTGTGCAACCTCAGGATTTAGGCCTCAGGATTGAAGGGAATCCTTCAGGATCGCCGCAAAACGCGGATCGAATGCACGGCTGATCGGTCCGGCGGCAGCGCCAAGCGCCACCGACCAGGGATCGGCCATGCCGGGCTGCAGGCGCGGCAGCGTCCGGCCACGACGTTCGGCGATCGAGGGGAGCAACGGGCCGATTGCCGCAATCAACCTGTTCACCAGCGCTTCCGGCGCGCTGCCGCAGAGGATCACCGTCTGCGGATCGAACAGCGTCTCGATGAGATGGATGCTCCAGCGCAGGTCCGCTGCCGCTGCTTCGACCCAGGTGTGGATGCTTTGATCGCCTATCAAGGCAAGATCGTTGATACGTGCGTGCAGATGAGGATCGGCGGGATCGACCGATAGATGCTGATAGAGCGAGGCGAGCGAGGCGCGATGTTCGAGCGGCGTCGATTTGCCGTCGGCAAACAGCAGCGCCATGCCGATCTCGCCGGCATTGCCGTTGGTGCCGCGGTAGAGTTCGCCGTTCAGAATGAGGCCGGCGCCGATGCCATAGCCGACAAAGAGGCAGACGGCGTGGTCGAGGCCATGGGCAGCTCCCACCATGCGTTCGGCAGTCGCCGCCGCCGCCGCATCGTTCTGCAGGCCGACATCGAGCCCGGTGCCGGCGGTCAGCGTTTCCAACAACGGAAATTTCTGCCAGGCCTCCATCATCCAAGGATCATCGCCGCTGCCAGCAACCCCGAAAGGCCCGGGCATGGCGGCGCCGAGACCAACCAGCCGCTTTTCCGACTGCTGGACGATCCCGGCAAGCTTTGACCGTATGCCTGCGACGAGGTCGAGGATGACCTTCGTCCCGTTCGACGGACCTCCAGGTGGGAGGCCGGCCTCGTCCCGCACGAGAACGCTGCCGACGAGATCGACCGCGACCGCCCGCGTCACATGCCGGTCGATCTGCAGGCCGATCGCAAAGGCGCCCTCGGGAACCAGGCCGTAGGGTGTTGACGGCTGGCCTCTGCCCCTCCTCACCGTCTCCTGCGAACTGACGAGACCGTCGCGCTCGAGTTCCTCGATGATATTCGACACCGTCTGCTTGGTCAGCCGCGTCGCCCGCGCCAGATCGGCCCGTGAAAGCGCACCGTTGATCCTGAGGGCATCGATCATCACGCGCCGGTTATGCGCGCTGGTGCCTTCGTGATTGGTGCCGCTCTTGGCCCGGATCGGGCGGCTGTCATTCATGTGCAATTCCCTCTTGACTCCAATAGAATGTTGAAGAAGTAATAAGTCAAGACACTTGACTTAATAAGGGACCGGAGAGTTCCAGGGAACGCAGGAGGCCGGCAAGGGCTCCGACGACGCTCCGAGACGACGAACCGGCACGCATTCCGCGCGTGCCTTCTCGAACACCGATGGCGGAGGACCGCCCTCGGTAATGCGTAAATGTCAAAAACTGGAGGCTGCAATGCTGAAATCCTTTAACAAGACGCTTCTGGGTGCGGCCTTGATCGGCGCATCCCTCGCTCCGCATGCATTCGCCGAAACGACGCTGAACGCGCTCTTCATGGCGCAGGCCGCCTATAGCGAGGCCGATGTGCGCGCCATGACCGACGCCTTCGCCAAGGCGAACCCCGATATCAAGGTCAATCTCGAATTCGTTCCCTATGAAGGCCTGCACGACAAGACGGTGCTGGCGCAAGGTTCCGGCGGCGGCTACGACGTCGTCCTCTTCGACGTCATCTGGCCGGCTGAATACGCCACCAACAAGGTGCTGGTCGACGTCTCCTCTCGCGTCACCGACGAGATGAAGAAAGGCGTGCTGCCGGGTGCCTGGACCACCGTGCAATATGACGGCAAATATTACGGCATGCCGTGGATCCTCGACACCAAATACCTGTTCTACAACAAGGAAATCCTCGAAAAGGCCGGCATCAAGGCTCCGCCTAAGACCTGGGACGAGCTGACCGAACAGGCGAAGACGATCAAGGACAAGGGCTTGCTTGCCACGCCGATCGCCTGGAGCTGGTCGCAGGCCGAAGCCGCGATCTGCGACTACACCACGCTCGTCAGCGCCTATGGCGGCGACTTCCTCAAGGACGGCAAGCCGGCCTTCCAGACCGGCGGCGGCCTCGATGCCCTGAAGTACATGGTCTCCAGCTATTCCTCCGGCCTGACCAATCCGAATTCCAAGGAATTCCTGGAAGAGGACGTCCGCAAGGTCTTCGAAAACGGCGATGCCGCCTTCGCGCTGAATTGGACCTACATGTACAACATGGCCAACGATCCGAAGGACAGCAAGGTCGCAGGCAAGGTCGGCGTCGTGCCGGCGCCGGGTATTGCCGGCAAGAGCGAGGCTTCAGCCGTCAACGGCTCGATGGGCCTCGGCATCACCTCGGCCAGCAAGCATCCGGATGAAGCCTGGAAATACATCACCTTCATGACGTCGCAGGCGACGCAGAATGCCTATGCCAAGCTCAGCCTGCCGATCTGGGCGTCGTCTTACGAGGATCCAGCCGTCACCAAGGGCCAGGAAGAGCTGATCTCCGCCGCCAAGATCGGCCTAGCCGCGATGTATCCGCGTCCAACGACACCGAAATATCAGGAGCTCTCGACCGCGCTGCAGCAGGCGATCCAGGAATCGCTGCTCGGCCAGTCCTCTCCCGAGGACGCGCTGAAGTCGGCCGCAGACAATAGCGGCCTCTGATCAAGCCATGAAAACCCGGGCGGCGCCGGCCGTCGCCCGGTCTCCAAAACCTGTAATGAAGAAGGGTCGCCTTGATGTCGGGCACTTGGCTGACAACCCGCGCATGGCTTTTGGTGCTGCCGCTTCTCGTGGTCATGATATCAGTCATTGGCTGGCCTCTGATCGATACCGTCGGCCTCTCCTTCACCGATGCCAAGCTCGTCGGCACGGAAGGAAACTTCGTCGGCATCGACAACTACGTGAAGATGATCTCCGGCTCGAATTTCCAGCGCACGCTCATCACGACAGCATGGTTCGCGATCGTTTCGGTCGCCGCCGAAATGGTAATCGGCGTTCTGGCAGCCTTGCTGCTGAACCAGCAGTTTCGCGGCCGCACCGCACTTCGCGCCCTGATGATCCTGCCCTGGGCGCTGCCGACCGTCGTCAACGCCACGCTCTGGCGGCTGATCTACAATCCGGAATACGGCGCACTGAACGCCGCGCTGACCCAACTCGGCCTGCTGGAGGCCTACCGCTCCTGGCTCGGCGAACCGGGCACGGCGCTGGCAGCCCTCATCGTCGCCGACTGCTGGAAGAATTTTCCGCTGGTGGCGCTGATCGCGCTGGCCGCACTCCAGGCCGTGCCGCGCGACATCACTGCCGCCTCGCTGGTCGACGGCGCCGGCGCTTTCGCCCGCTTCCGCTTCGTCGTTCTGCCCTATCTCGCCGGGCCCTTGATGGTGGCCCTGGTGCTGCGCACGATCGAGGCCTTCAAAGTGTTCGACATCATCTGGGTCATGACCCGCGGCGGCCCGGCCAACAGCACGCGCACGCTGTCGATCCTCGTCTATCAGGAAGCCTTCTCCTTCCAGCGGGCAGGCTCCGGCGCCTCGCTGGCATTGATCGTCACGCTGCTGGTGACGCTGCTTGCTGCCGGCTACGCCGCTCTGGTGCGCAGGACGGCGGGGAGTGCGGCCTGATGGAACGCCAGAGCCCGCTCTTTTCCGCCTTCATTTACCTCTGTGCATTGCTGCTTGCCGCCGTCATTCTGGCGCCGATCCTGTGGTTGTTCATCATGAGCATCTCGCCGGCCGCCGACCTTGCAGCAAAGCCGCTGCGCTGGTGGCCGCAGACAGCGGATTTCTCTCGCTACGGCGTGCTGCTCTCGACGCTCGAAAACAGCGCCGGCGCCGCCTTCACCTCGTCGCTGCGAAACAGCATCGAAGTGGCGGGCATGGCGACGATCGCCGCCATCGCACTCGCCATTCCGGCCGGCTGGGCTGTGTCGCGTACGCCTTCGGTCGGCTGGTCGCTGTCGATGGTGATCGCCACCTATATGTTGCCGCCGGTGGCGCTCGCCGTGCCGCTCTATATGGGCCTGTCCCATCTCGGATTGCTGAACAACGTCTTCGGCCTCGCTCTCGTCTATCTCACCATCCTTGCGCCTTTCACCACTTGGCTGATGAAATCGGGTTTCGATTCCATCCCGCGCGAGATCGAATCCGCCGCGATGATCGACGGCGCCGGCCTGTTCCAGACGCTGCGGATCATCACGCTGCCGCTGGCGGCCCCCGTGATCGCGACGTCAAGCCTCTTTGCCTTCCTGCTTGCCTGGGATGAATTCTTCTATGCGCTGCTCTTCACCTCGGACCAGCGCGCCAAGACGCTGACTGTCGCCATTGCCGATCTCGCCGGCGGCCGCGTTTCCGATTACGGACTGATTGCGACGGCAGGCGTGCTCGCCGCCCTGCCCCCGGTGCTGATCGGTCTTGTCATGCAACGCGCCCTGATTTCGGGGCTCACCAGCGGCGGCGTCAAGGGATGAACATGACAGCAGAAAGAACCCGGCCGGCCGGACTTGCCGCGATCGATCGCGAAATGGCGCGCCAGCATGCCGATGCGATCGCCTCCTATGAAGCCGCCCAGCCGATGGCGGCAAGGGCCGCCGCCTCGCTGAAAAAGACCGGCAGGCTGCTGCTCATCGGCATGGGCGGCTCACATGCCGTCAACCGCGCCGTCGAGCCGCTCTATCGGGCCTACGGCATCGATGCCGTGGCCCTGCCGCTGTCCGAGCAGCTTGGCCAGCCGCTGCCGATCGCCGGCAGGACGATCTTCGTCACCTCGCAATCCGGCGAAAGCGCCGAAGTCCTGCGCTGGTTCGACGAGACCGGCGGCACGGAAGAGACTTTCGGCCTGACACTCGAAGGCGGCTCCTTCCTCGCAAGAACCGCCCCGTCGCTGGTAGGCAGCGGCGGCACCGAGCTAGCCTTCGCTGCCACCCGCAGCCTGACGGTGACCTTCGCTCTGCATCTGGCTATCCTCGCCGCCCTCGGCGAAAATCCCGACGCCGCACTTGCCGTCCTCAAGGCGCCTGAAGACCATGACATCACCGCCGCCCTCTCGGCACTCGAAAACGTCGTGACGATCGTCACGTCGGGACGCCGGCTGCAGGGTGTCGCCGAGGCGCTGGCGCTCGGATTGACGGAGCTGTCACGCCGTCCCTGCTTTTCGCTCGAAGGCGGCCAGCTGCGCCACGGACCGATGGAGATGCTGGGATCGGACATCGGTGTCGTGCTCTTCCGCGGCATGGACGAAACGGCCGGCCTGGTCACCGCAATGGCGGCATCCGCTGTCAAGACCGGCGCCCCGATCATCTTGTTCGACGCCTCGGGCGAAGCGCCGGTCGCCGGCGCGGTGACGATCCGCTTTGCGCCTGCAACCGGTCTTGCCGCGATCTTCGCCATGCTGCCGGTCGCCCAGCGGCTGATGATCGCCTTTGCAGATGCCCGCCTGGAGAATGCCGGAACGCCAGTCCGCTCCACGAAGATCACCCGGAGCGAATGAATGCGGCCGCTTGCAGTCATCGGCAACGTCAACATCGACCTGATCCTTGGACCGGCCGCCCCCTGGCCGAAGGCCGGGACGGAAATCATCGTCGATCATGACGAATTGCGGGTCGGCGGAGCCGCCGGCAACAGCGCGCTCGCCTGGCAAGCGCTTGGCGTCGAATTCGGGATCGCCGCCAATATCGGCAGCGACCAGTTCGGCCGCTGGCTGAGCGAAGCCTTCGGCCACCGTTCCGACAAGTGGCAGGTCCGTCCTGAGAAAACGACGCTCTCCGTCGGCATTACCCATCCGGACGGCGAGCGCACCTTCTTCACGACGAGGGGCCATCTGCCGCGCTTCAGTCTGGCAGACGTCTTTGCGGCCCTCGACGGCACTCGCCTCAGCGGCGGTTACGCCCTTCTCTGCGGCTCGTTCCTGACCGACGACCTGACAGCGGATTATGACGCCTTCTTCGACTGGGCCGACAGCCATGGCATCACCGTCGCGCTCGATACCGGCTGGCCGCTCGACGGCTGGACAAACGAGAATTGCGCGGCGACACGTGCCTGGCTCTCCCGCAGCGGTATTGCGCTGCTGAATGAGGTCGAATCGACGACGCTTGCCGGCATTGACGATCCGATCGAGGCGGCCCGTCACATCAGGTCGCATATGCCGGAGGGCGCGATCATCGTCGTCAAGCGCGGCCCGGACGGCGCTCTCGCGATCGGGCCGGACGGCCTGTTGGTTTCGGTGGCGGCACCCGCTGTCGAGGTCGTCGATACGATCGGCGCCGGCGATGTCTTCAACGCCGCCTTCCTCGCCGCGCTCGCAAGCGATGAGCCGATGATGTCCTGCCTGGAGGCGGGAACCGCAGTCGCCTCGCGCGCCATCTCCACCCTTCCCCGCAATTATGGCGGCCCGTCATCTCCTGAGGAGCCCGTGCGATGAGCGCGCTCGAAATTCAGAACATCCGCAAGACCTACGGCGACGTCGAGACGCTGAAAGGCATCGACATCTCATTGGAAAGCGGCGAGTTCTTGGTGCTGCTCGGCTCCTCCGGCTGCGGCAAGTCCACGCTGCTGAACATCATCGCCGGCCTTGCCGAGGCGACGAGCGGCGATGTCAGGATCGGCGGCCGCTCGGTGCTTAGCGTACATCCGAAGGACCGCGATATTGCCATGGTCTTTCAATCCTACGCGCTCTATCCCAATCTGACGGTGCACCGGAACATCGGCTTCGGCCTGGAAATGCGCAAGGTGCCGACGCCGGAGCGCGACAGGGCCGTGCACGATGCCGCAAAGCTCCTGCAAATCGAAAACCTCCTCGACCGCAAGCCGAGCCAGCTTTCCGGCGGCCAGCGCCAGCGCGTCGCGATCGGCCGCGCGCTGGTGCGCAAGCCGGAGGTATTCCTTTTCGACGAACCTCTCTCCAACCTCGACGCCAAGCTGCGCATGGAGATGCGCACCGAAATCAAGCGGCTGCATCAGATGCTGAAAACCACGGTCGTCTATGTCACCCATGACCAGATCGAGGCAATGACCCTTGCAAGCCGCATCGCCGTCATGCGCGACGGCCGCATCGAGCAGCTGGGCACGCCGGAGGAGATCTACAACCATCCGGCGACGCTCTATGTCGCCACCTTCGTCGGCGCGCCGCCGATGAACCTGCTGAAGGTGACGGCGCGTGACGGTCGCCTGGCGCTTTCAGGCTCCGATGCGATCCTGCCCCTGCACGCTCGTTTCCGAGAAGCGGCCGGCAATGGCCGCGAGCTTATCCTCGGCATCCGTCCCGAGGCGCTTCGCACGGACGGCACCGGCCCATCGATCGAGGCAACCCTTGAGGTCGCAGAGCTGACCGGCCCGGAACTCGTCGTCACCGCCCTTGCCGGAAATCAGCGCCTGGTGGCCTGCCTGCCGCCACGCACGCCGATCCGCGACAATGACAAAATTACTCTCTTCTTCGATGAGGAGGCGATGCATCTCTTCGACCCGGTAACCGGCCTCAGCTGCGGCCGTTAGCGACAGAACGGTTTTCCCCTCAATTGTTCAATTCGCTGCCTCAGTGGGCTTCCGCTGGTAGACGTGAATATAGTCAACGAGCAGGATGGAAGGGTTCGGCGTTTCATCGATCGGCCAACCCGAGCCGAGCGCCAGATTCACCAGCGGATAGAACGGCATGTGGAACTCCTTCGGCGTATCGAAGCTCCAGATGAACTGACGGTCAAAGTAGAAGCTCGTCTTGTCAGCTTGGATATCGACGCCGTAAGTGTGGTATTCGCTGTTTAAAATTCCGTCCTGAACGGTTTGCCAATGGCCGCCGGTCGTGTTCTGGCCGCCCTGGCTCTGACGCCAGATATGAAAGCCCATGCTGAATTCGTAGGGCGCGCGTCCATAATATTCCAGGACGTCGATCTCGGAGGTGTATTTCGACCGGTCAAGCCCGATGAGCCAGAAGGCCGGCCAGACACCCTTGCCCGGCGGCAGCTTCATCCGTGCTTCGAAATAACCAAATTGCTGCGAGAAGCCTTCGCCTTTCGGGTTCACCGACGACAACAGGCCCGAGCGCCAAGTTCCATCGGCCTCCTTGCGCGCTTCGATCTTCAGAATTCCCTGATCGGTGGTAAACGGAAAGCCCGGCGCCGGGTCTGTGAACCTGGCGTCACCGAAATCGCCGTTCCAGGGCGTATGGGCGATCCAGCGGGAGCTTCTCTCCCCCCAGGCCGAGACGTCCAGACTGTCGAAACTTTCCTCGAACGTTAGCTGGTACGCATTGATATTGAGTGGTTGCTGAGCCACGCTGGGCTGCCCGGGCAACGCCCCCAGGCCGAGAACAATGAGCAAACCCAGAGCCTTAGAAGATATCCCGTAACGCATCCTGCTCCTCCGAAAACGCCAAACCAATCGTTGGACTACACTTGTCTCGATCAAAAGGTGAGAACCCCGTTTCGTCGCGGCATGAGCCTTTGGACGACGATGGTCTCGATGCCGTCTGGCCTTCCGACAACCTGCCACAGCAACAGCGCGAAGGCCCAGAAGATCGCGACTGCTGCCCCGCCGCAAAGCGCCAGGCCGACGACAAGGTTTAGGCCGACAGGCATGGCGGCGAGCATCGGCTCAATCCACAGCAGGAAAGCGATCATCGGCAAGCTCGCGGACAGAGGCCGCAAAAAAGCGTTCAACTGAGCGGCAAACGTCGCGCCGATCAGCCGCCGCGTGATGATGAGCGATGCGGCATAGGCGACAAGCACCGCCACGATCCGCGCGCCCAATGCTCCTGCCACCTGAAAATAGACGATGCCCAGGACGGTGACCGGAACCCTGACGGCGAACTCGGCAAACATCCGGAGAGCGAGATAACGGGTCTTATTCAGGACCATGGCCAATGGCGGCATCATATTCGTCGGAAGACCGAGCAGACTGACGATGCACAGCCATTGCAGAATCGGCGCGGCGGATGCCCATTTCTCGCCAACGATGATCCGTACGGCCGGCTCGGCAAGAAGCGCCAGCGTGATGAGGATGGGCGCGGCCACGAAGGTGATCGCGTTCGTCGCCTTCAGATAGGCAGTGATCAGATTACGACGGTCATCGACGGTCGAGAATGCCGCCATCAGCGGGCGCAACAATGGCCCAACAAAGGTCTGGTATGGAATACCGGCAATATTGTCGGCGACGCTGAAGGCGCCGAACGTCGACAAGCCGGTAAAGCGTGGCAAAAGCAGCCGGTCCAGTTGCCAGTTGATCGAACTCAGCACCTGCGACACGGTGTTCCAGCTGATCATGTCCTGAAAGTGCTTCCACTCGGAAAGGCTGAACCTCGGTCGCATCGGCGCAAAGACATAGGAGGTGATCGCCGCGGCGGTCGGGCCTGCAACCGCGCCGATCGCCAGTCCCCAATAGCTGCCGGTCGCGACCGCCACCCCGACACCGAACAACAGTGTCGAACCCTTGGTGATGAGATCGAGTGCGAACTCGCGTTTGAAATCGAACCGTTGCATGAACAGAACCATGCGTGGGCTGATCACACTGCGCATCGCAGGCGCGATGGAGAGCACGGCGACAAGCGAGAAAAGCCGGGAATCGTCGTAGATCAGAGCCATTGGCCAGGAAATGATCATCATCAGTATGCTGATGGCCACGCCTCGAAGCAGGCTGAGGGTAAGGGCCGTGGCAAACATATCGTCAGAAGGCGACGGCTGGCGCATCAGGGCCTGCGTCAGCGGCAGGTCCAGGATTGTCTCGACGATGACCAGAACCGAGGTCGCGATAGCGACAAGTCCAAAATCCGCTGGGCTCAAAAGCCTTGCGAGGACCAGGAGGCTGACGAAATCGAGCAGTCGCGCCAGGAATTTTCCGCCGATTGTCCAGATACTCGCCGTCGCCGTCTTCTGAGATACGCTTGACATGATCTATCTTCTATTCCTCGTCGACGGATTGAGACGGTTTCGGTGGCAGCGGCAAACAGGCAGCTCCGTCCTTTTCCGTCAGCCCGGCCGTCTTCTGAAGACCTCGGCGGATCGGTCGCCATGGGTGGACAGTTGTTGTTCGATCAGGTTGGACAGACGGTCGCGGAACACGGTGGAAGAGAATTTCAGCGAGTGCGCGCGGATGGCATGCGGATCGATATCGTCCTCCACCTCTTCGAACGCCGCCATCGTTTCCAACAGAGCTTCCGTGGTCTGCTGCGCAAAGCGAAAACCGACCTGCGGCGAGGAAACGGTTTCTCTGGCACCGCCGGCGTCGAAAGCCAGGACCGGCCGCCCGGATGCCATGGCTTCCACCGGAAGGATGCCGAAATCCTCCGTGCCCGGAAACAACAGCGCGCGGCATCGCGACAGGTGGTCGCGCAGAATGTTGAAGGGCTGGTGGCCGAGAAACTCAACGGTCGGTCCGGCGATCGACTTCAGATAAGCCAATTGTTCTCCCTCGCCGATCACGACCAGCTTCCGCCCGGCCTCGGTGCAGGCGCGAACGGCGATATCCGGCCGCTTATAGGTGGTCAGCTGACCCGCATAGAGATAGAATTCGCCTTTTCCCTTCCCCACCGCAAAATCGTCCGTCGCAACGGGCGGATGGATGACGATGGATTCCCGGTCGTAGAAGCGGCGGATGCGGCTTGCGACATAATCGGAATTGGCGACGAACACATCGACTCGCGAGGACGTCGTCACGTCCCAGGCGCGCAGCATGGGCGCGGTGATCGACATCAAAGCGCGCCCAACCCAGGGCAGGCCATGACGGTAGACATGGAACTGATCCCAGATGTAGCGCATCGGCGAGTGGCAGTAGCAGACATGCAGCGCGTCGGCGCGCGTGATGATGCCCTTGGCGGGTCCGGATTCACTCGACAGCACGAGATCGTAGTCCTGCAGATCGAACTGCTCGAGCGCGAAGGGCATCAGCGGCAGCATCTTGGTATAATGCCGTTGCGCGCCGGGGATCTTCTGCAGGAAGGACGTGCGGATGTTCCGCGTCTTCAGGAAATCGCTGATGCGATCCCGGTTGCAGACGAGGGTGAAGATATCGGCCTGCGGAAACATGCGGCACAGCTCTTCGACGACTTTCTCGCCGCCGCGCATCGAAACGAGCCAATAATGCACGATGGCGACACGAAGCTGCTTTGTGTCGCTCGCGCCTCCGGCATCAGTGACACGTCTTTTCGCCATGACAGGGGCATCGCCGAGAAATGCCCTCGCGTCGGGAAGAGAGGTTGTTGCTTTAAGAGTCAACTCAATACTCCTTGTATCACCACACCGTCTGTCAGCTCGGGAACCGCATTCGCCGAAATCAGGCTCTGGTATTCGGCAAGAAGCGCGTCGCGCCATTCCTCGTGTGTCGAGGCGAGATCCGGCGACAGCCGGAAAGCCCGCTCGCTCATGGCGCGGACCTCATGTCTCGGCATTTGGCTGAATCTCGTCAAAGTATCGGCAAAGGCGATTTCGTCAGCCGTATCGCAGGCAAGCGCCATGCCGGCTCTTTGCATTTCCTCGGCGAGAAAGGCGCTGCGCGACATGATGACCGGCAGACCGCTCCTCGCCGCTTCGATAGCGACGAGACCGAACGGCTCGGGATAGCGCGACGGCATCAACAGTGCGCGCGCCTTGCGGATGATCGGGCCGATCTCCGCATGCGACTGCCAGCCGACGGCCCTGACGTGATTTCCTGAAGCTGCGACCAGCGGCATCAGCGGCCCGTCCCCGATCACGCAGAGCCGGACGCCGGCTTTGCGCGTGGCGGCCACGGCGTCCTCTATGCCCTTCTCCTCATCCAGCCTCCCGATGAACACGAATTCGTCGTTGGCCTCCGCCTCGATGCGATTGATGGATAGCGGAGCAACGGGATTGCGGATCGTCGTCAGGCGTTCGGGCCGATATCCGGCGCCGACGAGAAAACCAGCCATCTTCTCGTGCAGCAGGATGATTCGGCCGAAATCGGCCTGATCCTTCAGCAGCCGTAGGATATTGGAGCCGCGGGCGACCCGCCACAATTTGTGGGAATAACTTCTCTTGTCGCAAGCCGTCGCAATGCAGCTTCCGCCGAGCGGGCGTCGAAGGCAGATTTCCTGTGCCTGATAGTCGAAGAAGGCGCCGTTGGGGCAGGCGGTAAAGAAATCATGCGCGTGAACCACGCATCGTCCGGCGACCGGCGCCAGTGCTCTGAAAATCGCCGGAGACAGGATCTGGTGCCAGCCATGGACATGGTAGACGGTATTGGCGGTGTCGTTTGCGGCAATCCAGTTCGCCACCATACGGATGGCGGCGCCGTTGTGAATGCCGGTCACGAAAGCCTTCGCACGCTCGGCGCTGAGCAGGTCGCGGCTGTTCAGACCGACCATCGAAACCCCGAGCGCGACAAGCTCCACATTGGCGGCGTCATCCCCGCAAATATAGGTCACGGGGATGTCGAGCCCCCGAAAAAGCTTGGCGGACAGCACCGCCAGCGCCGTCGCGCCGCCTCTGGCCACCGAATAGTCGTCGACGATGACCACGCGATCGATCTTTGTCGTGCCTGGGCCGGGAAAACGGCCGACGCTTGCTGCGGATCGGAGAGCCTCGGGAAGCGATGGGCGCATCACTTCACCGAAACCGCGCCGTTGGCACAGGCCTCCAGCGCCTTGCGGTTGAGAATGCGGATCTTGCCCTGCCCGCCGTCGATGATCTTGTTTTCCCGCAGGCGCCGCAAGCATTGATTGACCTTCTCGCGGGACGCCGGCAGCGTCGCGGCCAGGTCATTTTGCGAGATGATTAGTTCGTCGCCGCTATTTGCCGCATCTTTTCCATAAACAGCGGAGAGCCGCAGCAGCGTGCTGGCCAGCCTCGACTGCAGGCTCGACGCCGCATTGGCAATGATCCGGAGTTCAAGCTCTGAAATACGCGCCAGCGCCCTGGAGAAAACCTTTTCGCGAAAGCTTGGATCGCTGGCGTACATATCGCGCAGCAGCCGGCCTTCGAAGAAATGCAGTTCGCAGTTGGAACCGGCGCGGTATTCGAGACTCAACGTCTGCCTACGCAGGACCTCGAGTTCGCCGATGAGGCCGGATTTCGGAATAATCTCGACGATGAATTCCCTGCCGTCGGGCAGCATCGTACTGGCGCTGACCACCCCCGAATGGACGCGCGCGAAGGTATCGACGAGGACGCCGGCCCCGGCGATGACTTCGCCGCGCCGGAACCGCCGGACGCTCGACCGGCAGGAAAGAAATTCGTCGTCGATGACGATGCGGCTGTTGAGATGAATGCTGCCGTTAGCCGATATCGCCGGCTTGCCGATGCCGGCCCTGCGATCTGATGTGTGTGTCGCCCCATCCATGCGCATAACTCCGAATACTCGAATAACCATAGAAAATGCTGCACTGCATCATTTATATTGCCTTAATATGAGAGTCAAATAACATCAGCGAAATTTGACGTAAAGATAAAGCATCTATTTAGATTCAAAACAAAATATACATCACGAACTGAATTCAAAATCTCAGTGGAGCTAAAAAACCGCCGTTTGATCGAATATGACTGCCTATTAAAATGGCTTACTGAATTAAAAACAGCAATAATCGAAATGGTGATATCAAAACTGATAAACAAGTATCAGAAGATAATCGTCTCGAATTAGCTTAGATTGTCGTTTGAAACGAAAAGAAGGCCATCAGGGTGTAATCCAAACTCTCCATTGCCCGTTAGTAGCATAAACAATTTATTAAGGATTATGACCTTGGTAACAGACAACCAGAGTGCGGCGCAGCAAACTTTGAACGGTTCTTAATCGGAATGTTTTGGAGACCATCGATGACATGGGAAGCAGATAGTTTCGAGGCCTGGTCGCGTGTCGGACGGTCCGCGAAAGACGGCGATCTCCATTCGTCCCGGCCTCGTGCCGCAGGCAGATCGTCGAAGCGCGCGATAGACCTTTTCATCGCAATCACGGCGCTGATCCTCCTTTCCCCGCTTCTGTTGATCGTCGCAATAATCGTGAAGATGAGCGACCGCGGCCCGGTCTTCTACTCCCATACGCGTATCGGCGTCGGCGGAGCGCCGTTCGGGTGCCTCAAGTTTCGCACGATGAAGACCGATGCGAGTGCTCAGCTTGCCGAATTGCTGCAAAACAACCCGGCTGCGCGAAGCGAATGGGAAGAGACACGCAAGCTGAAGGACGATCCGAGGGTTACAGCCGTCGGCGAGATCCTGAGGCGGTCGAGCATCGACGAACTCCCCCAGCTGATCAATATCGTGCGTGGCGACATGAGCCTTGTCGGCCCCCGGCCGATCACGGCCGAGGAATTGCCGCGCTACGGCGAGCATATTTGGGCCTACATGGCCGTCCGCCCGGGCCTGACCGGTCACTGGCAGACCAGCGGGCGCAACGATGTCAGTTATGAGTACCGGGTTTCCCTCGACGTTCACTATCTCGCCAACTGGTCGCTCGGCCGGGACTTCGTCATCATTGCCAAGACCATTCCCGCTCTGTTTTCGCAGCGCGGCTCTTACTGAGCATTCAAGGGAAGCTGCCAACCATGCGTGAAATCGGAAGACACGCTGCCCCCGTCCCCCTCCAAGCTGCCACTCCCTGGTTACTCCGTGATCTCGCCATTTTGGATTAGGACGACATGACCTCAAGCACGATCTTCAGCGGTGTTTCTCCGATATCTCTGCCTGCCGCAGCCACTGGCGGGAATTCGCCGCTGACCTTGCGAGATATGCTCTTCTTTCTCAGGATGCGCTGGCGATGGATTGTGGCGACGACGCTCGTTTTCCTCGCAATGGCGGGGATCTATGTGCTGAGCGCCGAGCCGACTTTCGTCGCCAGCACGCAACTTGTGATCTTCCCTCAGGTGAGCGGCACCGAAGCACAAAGGTCTTTCGCCGAAGACGCATTCATAGAGGGACAGCTGGAGATCGCCAGATCCAGCGATGTCATCGGCGAAACGGTAAGGGCACTTGGTCTCGATACCGATCCTGGCTTTGTCGATCAGGCGCCTTCGCTGCAGGATAGAGCAAAGAACTGGTTGATGGGGATTTCCTCTGAATCAGATCCGGAATCGCAGGAGGCAGTAGGCACAGGGGCGCGCCAGGCACAGCCGCAGGCGGAGGACGATCGGATCCAGGATCGGGCCATCGCTACTCTGCTGAACATGATAGGAATACGCCGGGTCGGGAGCTCGACGATCATCGAGATCTCGGCTGCTGCGTCGACCCCTCAGAGGGCCGTCGACATCGCCGATATGCTCGCCAGGCAATATATCCAGAAGAATATCGCGATGAAGGCCAATGCTTCCCGCCAATACAGCGAATGGCTGGCAAGATTTGTAAGCGAACAGCAGCGTGGACTGGCCGAAGCTGCCAGCGCCCTGGCCAGCTTCACGAGCAATCCGCGCGATCAGTTCAAGCTTGCGGAGCTGCAGAGTGCAACGGACGCCCGCCGCACCCTCTACGAAAATACCTTGAACCAGTTGACGGAAGCCCGGCAGCGCATCACCTACCCGGTATCCGATGCCACGATCGTCTCGCAGGCCACACTGCCGCTTTCGAAGGCCAGACCACGCAGCGCGCTCATTATCGCCTTTGCGTCGGCGGTTGGTCTTGGCGTCGGGCTGGCACTCGCCATGATCAGGCACGCCGGCGATCGCCGGATCATCCGTCCCCATCAGATTGCGGAATCCGGCGGACTGCCCTTTGTCACTTTGCTAGCGACATCGAGGCGGATCCGCAATAGTCATCCTGCACGTTTCCTTGCTGCCGGTACCGGCAGCAGCACAGCCGCCTATCCTGTCATACCGGGCATGGCGGAACTGAGCGCGACAGTCGTCGGTCTTCGGCGCAAACGCCGGGTCGTCATTGGAATCGTCGCCGTCAATCCCGGCGGCGGGGCGTCGACCATAGCATGCGAACTTGCGGTGCTGTCCTCCATATCAGGCGCTCACACGCTACTGATCGATGCAGCCGCACAGAAATCGTCGCTCAGCAAATCGATCGCCCCGCATAGTTCCACAGGTCTCGTCGACGTTCTCGAAAATGGCGAACTGATCCAGACGGCGGCATTGGCCCTCACCCCGACGCTGAAATTTCTTCCCCTCGGCAAAGTCGAAGCGGTGACGCCAGCCATACGCCTCAGTTCCCGCCGCACGCAGTTGAGTTTCGCCGAACTGAAAAAGGAGTTCGACGCCATATTCGTCGACATTTCCGCATTCTCCGCGTCGCCGGATGCCAATGCGATCGCGCCGGAACTGGACGGTGTCCTCGTGGTCACCTCGCACGGGCGCACCTCGATCGACGACACCATGCGCGTCATCGACACCCTGCGGAATGTCGGCGCGGAGATCCTCGGCGCGATCATCAATCATGCACCGAAAAGAATAGAGTCATGACCTCACCTTCGGCAGAAGCAACCAGGCAGCACAGCAGGATCGGACCGGCGCCTGTTCCTTGCGGCGCTGAAGCCATGGCGGGGCACGCGAGCCGCCCATTGCGAATGGCCGTGGGGATCGCTTCGGCCGGCCGCCCATCGATACTGCGGGAGACGGTGGATTATCTCACGACCCTGCAGGATCAGGCCGAGCGGCTGATCGTCTGCGTGCCCGTGATCGACGACGCAGCCGGGCTCGCCGACCGGCGCGACGTGGAAGTCATCGTCGGCAGCCGCGGCCTGACCTCTCAGCGCAACAGGATCATCCAGGCGGCCGCTGCCGATACGGATGTTCTGATCTTCCTGGATGACGACTTCATTCCCGCCGCGACCTTCCTGTCGCGGATGGCGGCCGTCTTTGCGGCAAACCCCGACGTGGCGATCGCCACCGGCGAAGTTCTGGCCGATGGCATCCTCGACGGCGGCCTCAGCGTGTCAAACGCTCTGCAGGTTCTTGAAACTGCGGCCGAAGGAGCCGTGCAGGTGACGGATGTCTATAACGCCTACGGATGCAATATGGCGGTTCGCCTTTCACCCATTCTCGAGCACGCGCTGGCCTTCGATGAACAATTGCCGCTCTACGGCTGGCTCGAGGATGTCGATTTCAGTCGGTCCATCGCCCGCTATGGCAGGTCCGTCCGTGTCGAAGGTGCCCGCGGGGTGCACCTCGGCGTCAGATCCGGGCGCCAGCCCGGCCGAAGACTCGGCTATTCGCAGGTTGCCAATCCTGTCTACCTGACCCGGAAGGGCACGATGTCGAAGGGCCGTGCCGTTGCACAGATCAGCCGTAACATCCTGGCGAATACGCGGGGCCTGTTGTTCAATGATCGCTTGGTCGACCGTTGGGGACGTTTGAACGGCAATTTGCTGGCCCTGTCCGATCTTCTTATCGGCCGCGCCTCTCCGTCCCGCATTCTCGAATTCGGCAATCCCTCGCCGCGCGAGCTGCCTTCGCCGCCGATCGCAACGAAAAGGAGATAGCAGACATGCAGCGCACATCCTTGTCCGATCGCCTCATCTCCGCCGCCCTTGCCTTGCTGGTATCTTCCTGCGTAACCGGCTGGAGCGTCGCTCATGCGGAAAACTATACGCTCGTGCCGGAAGATCAGGTGCGACTGCGTGTCGTCGAATGGCGATCTTCGGATGCCCGGTATGCGAGCTGGGAGGCACTCGGCGGGACATATACGGTCGATGATACCGGCAATCTGGCGATCCCGATCGCTGGCCAGGTGCAGGCGATCGGCAAGACGACGGAACAGGTTTCCGATGCGATCGCCACTGCGCTCTCCGAAAAGGCCGAACTACCGGGAAAACCGTTCATCGCGGTGGAGATCGCTCAACATGCACCGATCTTCGTAACCGGAACCGTGCAGACCCCTGGGCGCTATGCTTTTGAGGCCGATATGACGGTCATGAAGGCCGTCAGCATCGCCGGCGGCTTCCTTCGGGAGCGCGAGGAAAATACCGTCTTCGAGCGCGACCGGATCCAGGCCGCCGGCGCCTATCGAACCGCCATTCTCAACCGGCGCGATCTTCTGATGCGCCAGGCGCGGTTGCGCGCCGAGATTGCCGGCGAACAGAGTTTCGAGATCCCTGCCGAGCTCGCCGGAACGCCCGATGTGGACAAGCTGAAGGCGCAGGAATTGAACCTGATGCGGCTGCGACGCGTCGATATCGAAAGCCAGATCGAAGCGGCAAGCGACCTCAGCCGTCTCTACGGCCAGCAGGTCCAGTCTCTCGAGGCCAAGATCAATTCGCAAAAACGGCAGATCGACCTCGCGCAGAAGGAACTGGACAATGTCAACAGCCTGGTGAGCAAGGGCTTGGTCAGCAATTCCCGTCAGGTCTCGGTCGACCGCGGGGTCGCGGATGCGCAAGGCACGCTGATCGATCTCGAAGTCGCCCTGACCACGGCTCGCCAGGGGCTCAGCGAAGCCGACCGCTCGAAGATCAATATCGTCAATCGGCAGAACAGCGAAAACCAGGAACTGCTGAACCAGGTCAATCTGGCGATCGGCAGGGCGGCGATCGATATCCAGGTGGCCCAGCTTCTGGGCGAGCAGGCTGGCTACAGCGCGCAACTCGCCCAGATGAATACGGAAACGCCGGGTCTTGGCAGAGCGCAGAAGAACTACAGGATCGTGCGTCGCAACGAAGACGGGACTTATCGCAATATCGAGGCGGACGAGACGACCACCTTGCGGCCGCATGATGTCGTCGAAATCGGCATCGACACCGACCTTCAGACGCCGTCGCCTCCGCTGCAGCTGCAGTCCGCACCGCAGCAAAGCTCGACCGTCCCGCTGTCGAATGTGGCAGGCGATAATCAAGCGGCTGCCGGCTGGATATCCCAGACGGGATCGAATTAGGGGGCGGTTGTGAGCATCGACGACAGCTGGCGGCTTCCGCCTCAAGCATCGCGCCGAAAGGCGGATGCCGGTCTTCGGCAAAACCGATGCCTCTGCCGCTTGCCGTCCGGATCGGGGTCTGAAGCATGTCGATAGAACCGATCGGTTTCATCGTTCTGCTTCTTGGCCTGCTCGGCATGGTCAACGGCGCGCGTTTTGCGGTGGCGACCCTTTGCCTGTCGACGCTGCTGGGGGCCGCAGCGGCTCTCCAATTGCCCGCGCTCGGCGGCAGCAGCATCCAGCCAAGCCATCTGCTGGTACTTTTTCTCGTGGCCGCCGCCCTGCTACGCCCGGCTCAAACACAGGCCATGCTGACCAGTCTCGCCTATCCGGGTCCTGGTTTCTGGTTTGCCTGCTACATCCTGTTTTCCGTAGCATCCTCTTTCTTCTTGCCCCGCATCTTTGCGGGCGCGACCCTGGTCTACTCCTCTGCACGAGACGCCACAGGCATGATGTCGACGGTGGCCGCTCCCTTGTCGCCGGGTTCGTCCAATCTCAGCCAGTCCGTCTATCTGCTCGGCGATCTGGCCTGCTTTGCTGCCATCTCGGGGCTTACCAGGCTCGGATATGCCCGTTTCATCGCACTGCAGTTGATCGTGGCCTCGCTCGCATGTTTTGCCCTGGCGTTGGTCGATATCGGAACGTTCCTGACCGACCAGTCCTACCTGCTCGATGTCATCAGAAATGCGAATTATACGATGCATACGGCCGAGACCATCAGCGGCTTCAAACGCATCGTCGGTCCGTTTCCCGAAGCAAGCACTTATGGCGCGGTCGCATTGACCTATTTTTCCTTCACGCTCATGCTTTGGCTGGAGCGCGTCCAAAGCCGCATGGCGGGACTTGCAACGCTTTTTATCGGCCCGACGATCGTCCTTTGCACCTCAACAACCGCCTATATCGCCGGCATCTTCGTTGTCTGCATGTTCGTGCTCTATAGCTTGAAACGACTGATCGGCGGCCCGGCCACGACTCCGCACGTGGCACTCCTGGTGATCACCCTGTTCTTGATTCCCTGCGCCACCGTCGCGCTCAGCCTTGTCCCCGATGCGTGGGATTCCATTGCCGGCCTGGTGAACACCACCTTGTCGGACAAGCTTCAATCGCAATCCGGCGAAGAGCGCACTGCCTGGAACACGCTGGCATTGATCGCATTCGTCGATACTGCCACCTTCGGCGCCGGGCTCGGCACGGTTCGAGCCTCGAGCTTCATCGCTGCATTGCTTTCCAATGTCGGATTGACCGGCACTCTTCTCTTCGCCGCCTTCCTGTACAGCCTCGTAAGAGCCTCCGGCCGGCATAGGTCAGGCGATCGGGAGATGCACGCGATCGGAAACGCGGCGGTGATGGCATCCATCGCCCAGGTCGCCTCGGCGGCGATATCGGGAAGCGGCACCGATCTCGGTTTGCTGTTCAGCACCACGGCCGGCCTGGCGGCCGGCTGCCTGGCGGCAACCAATACCTCGCCACGCCGCGCGACCCGATCGCTTGCCAACCGGACTCCACTGGGGACATCGACATCTCTGATGAGAGCGCCGATGTTTTCAACACGATGACGCCCGCTGTGGAGCTCCGCCATGGCGTAGCATGGCAATCTCATCAAGCCGTTGGCGTGCCGGCACGGGGCCGAAGCCAGCCGGCCACGCCGCATCTTTCAAGAATCTCCTGTAGAAACAAACTGGCGAACGAACGCCGTCCTGCAAGGCCATCCGCAGAAGGCTATGTGGCGGATTCCATGTCGATATTAGCCTTGCGGGCGCTCACGGGTGGTCGCGACGCTATCTGCAGCGGAATTGTTTTCCCGCAGCCTGGCACTGCGTCGCAAAAACCCCGAGAGGAACACGCCCGCCAGATAGCCGATTTCCATGAGCGAGAGAATGGCGACACCGAAGAGGATTGCCGCAATCACCGAAGACCCGTCGACGAAAGCCACACTGCCGAAGCCGATTGCGACGAGAAATGCAAAAATTGCGAAAGCCCAGGCGCGGATGGAAGCCCCGGCAGCGATCGAAATGACGGCTGCCACAAGTATGGTGATCAACATGACAATCCCCCTCCCCTCCGCATTCCACCAAACGTCCCGGCACCAATCGTCGTACCGCGAAACGATATGTCGAAACACAGCCTTATGACAGACAAGGCATTCCTCATAATGAATACCTCAACAATGAAACACGCAAAAGCCGCCGTCAGCCAGATACCGATTCAGCACCATTGGACTGGATGTCGGCAATATATACTGAACAGGGCCTTCATATGACAGACCTGTCGGCTCAATTCACAACTGTTCCCTCGCCTCGCAAAGACAATGCCGATTCAATCGTATTGCGCACAATCGGAAGGGTGATGACATGAATAATCAGTGCGTCGTCTACGTCACGGATGTCGAATATTCATTTCCGACCATTCTCTCGGCGCTTCAGGCTCGCAAATTCGCAAGCCCCGTGACCGATGTCTGCGTCCTCATGTCGGAACATCTCGACAATTTCGAAGAGTTGAAAGCCCTGCTCGCAACGAGCAGGGTCATATTGATCGATGCGACTGAGGCGCTGCAGGACTCGCTCGGCAAGCTCGACAGTTCGCATTTCCAGGGGCGCATCAGCGTCAGCACGATGGCCAAGCTGGTCCTTTGCGAGATCCTGCCTGCCCATTATACCCAGATCATCTACCTCGATGGGGATACCCAGATCGTCAGCGATCTGGGTGCTTTCGAAAGTGCCGTTGTGCCTGAAGGCAGGTTTTTCGCGGCACGCGATTACACGGCGATCCATGACTTCCTCGACACGGGAAAGGACAGCCACTATTTCAATGCAGGGGTCCTGAAATTCCATCGCAACGGCTGGATCGGACAGGAGGCGCTTGAGCTTTTTGCTAAAAATCCCGAGGCCTGCGAGGGCAAACATGATCAGGGCGCATTGAATTATGTCTGCGGTTCATCGCTCATCCTCGTATCGAACCGGTGGAACTTTCCCAAACAGTTCCTTCATCTGGTGACCATGTCCTCCTTGTCGATCGTCCATTATATGGCGCATCCGAAGCCATGGCACGGAACCTTCTTTCCATGGACCGATAAAGAAAGCCAAGTGTACGTCGACTTGCGCAAAGCACATCCGATTTACAACTCTCTGTATCGCGGAATAAGCTTCGACCGTAAGATGCTGTATAAATATCGATCGATACGGGCGCGCATCGAACACGCGATTGAGAAAAACGAATTCAATCCTCGGGTTCAGAGCCTGCTGGTTGGCGATTATGCCGTATGATGGTGTATTGTTGGTCCCACCTGAATGTTCGCGAAACTGAACTCAGCGTCGCCGGTCGAGCCGTGGACTTGCAGACGGAAGCGCAAGTATTCATCCATTCATTCCAGGAATGGATAATGTTCAGGACAGAATATGAGTTATAGCGCTTCCGCCGCCAGTATCTCGCATTATCTGAAAGCCCGCCTGCGCCAGTCGCTCAAGGCTCGGCAGGTTCGCTATGACCTGCTGCGCAGCGGGCTCGAGCAGGCGCGCCACGTCGTCATCTGCGTCATCCGCGACGAAGGGCACCGGCTGGCCTTCTTCCTGCAGTATTATCGTGATCTCGGCTTCGAGCACTTCATCTGCATCGACAACGGCTCGACCGACGGCACAGCCGAGTTGCTGTCCAGCTTCGACGACGTCTCCCTTCTTTCCGCTCATGGGTCCTACAAGGCGGCGAGATTCGGAAACGACTGGATCAACGAAGTTATCAACCGGCACTGCCGGGAGAAGTGGGTCCTGTACGTTGATGCAGATGAATTTCTGGTCTATCCCCATTGCGACACTCGGCCGATCGATCAATTGACCGCCTATATCGAATCCATGGGCGGCCACTCGCTCCGCTCGGTCATGATCGACATGTATAGCCCGCATCCCGTTCTCGAGAACATCTGCGAACCCGGTCGCAACCCGCTCGAGGTCTGCAATCTCTTCGACCGATCCGGCTATATCGCGCATTTCGACAAACGCAACCGGACAATATGGATCAAGGGTGGCGTTCGCGGGCGGGTCTACTTCCACGACCGGCTGTGGGACGGCCCCGCGCTCAACAAGATACCTCTCGTCTATGTGGCCGGTGAACGTCTGTTTCTCAAATCATCGCACCAGGTCTGGCCGCTCTCGCTGAATTTGGGCGACATGCGCGGAGCGCTCGGCGTATCCGGCGCCCTTCTGCATTTCAAGTTTCTGTCGACCTTCGTGCACAAAGTTGCCGATGCTGCACACCGGTCCCAACATACGGAAGAATACACCGTATACTCCTCAGGCAAGGACATGGATGACTTCGTCCATGACGATACGGGGACCTACAGAAGTTGGAAGGACCTGTCCGATCACGGGCTCATACAGGGTGAAGGCTGGAAATACTGGAGGAATGCCTCCGAGACCGAAGTCTAATGCAAGTCGTCCAAAAATGAGCAGCGGTTTTGGGACGACGCGCATGAAGACAAGAGCCAACACGTCAACCCGAGCTTTCAGCCTGCATCATCTGACTATCAACTCCCCATCAAACACAAAGCCCGCCGGCGGCGGGTTCTGTTGAGGCTTCTGCCGTTCCGTTTTATTTTATCGAGGCGCCGCCTCAAACGAGAGACGTCACACCCTCGGCATAAGCCTCAAGCGCCTTGCGATTGAGAATGCGGATTTTGCCCTGTGTCCCATCGACCACTTTGTTCTCGCGCAAACGCCGCAGGCATTGGTTGACCTTCTCACGCGACGCCGGCAGCGTTGCGGCTAGGTCATTTTGGGAGATGATCAGCTCATCGCCACTATTCTCCGCATCCATTCTGTACAGGGCGGAAAGACGCAGCAGCGTCCGGGCCACTCTCTGCCTTAGACTCGATCCGGCATTGGCAATGATCCGCAGTTCGAGTTCGGAAACACGCGCCAGCGCCTTTGACAGGATCTTCACCTGAAATTGCGGATCGTTCGCACACAAGTCCCGCAGTAATCGACCGTCGAAGTAATGGAGTTCGCAGTCCGAGGAGGCCCGATATTCCAGGTTGAGAGACTGCTTGCGCAGCACTTCCAATTCGCCGATCAAGCCACCTTTAGGAATGATTTCGACGATGAACTCTCGTCCATCGGCAAGCGGGGTGCTTGCACTCACCATTCCGCGCTGCACACGGGCGAACATGTCGATGAGGACACCGGCGCTGGCAATAAGCTCACCGCGACGAAACTTGCGAACACTCGAGCGGCAAAACGGGAACTCGTGATCCAAACCCCCCCGATCGCCGTAAACAATACCTGCAGTCCCGAAAGTAATCGCTTCGCCTATTCGCGCCGCGTTTCCTCTAGTTCTGTCGTCTCTGATGCTAATCACCCCATCCATAAGTGCAACTCCACGCAGACTAATTGGCTTACTAGCTCGAGAGACATTCGTAATAAGTTGAATTAGAAAGTCAAACAGTAATAAAATAAAAATATCGTGTTGAAACTATACATAATAATGACGGATCCTCACATTTATATATCATAAAATTCATGTTGAATTCTGTCTTAAGCAACGCTTTGAAGCTGTACGACAATTTTTATACGATTTATGACAATTGCCAATCCGCAGAATATGTTAACAATTATAATAATAATGTCATTTATTAAAATAAAGATAAATAATATTTTTGCTACATCGCCAAAAGCGAAGGTAATATTTAATATATTCACGGGAATTTCTTCAGAGAATAAAGAATTTATTCACGATTATGACCTCGGTCACAGACATAGAACTTGCAATAAAACAAGCTTTGGCTGTGATTTCTGGGGTTTGTCTAACGGAGACGCGGATGGCGGGAAAAAATCAGGGCATAAACCCGATCAAACCTTGGCGGGATTTCGCCAGGGCGCGACGGGAAAGGCGTCCATTCAATTCGTTACAATCCCATACGATCAGCAGAATTCTGAAGCGCGCGTTGGACCTCATCATTGCAGCAGGGCTCTTAGTCCTTCTGTCGCCGCTCCTTGTATCGGTAGCAGCCATCACAACGCTAAGTGATTGGGGGCCAATTTTCGATTCCCATCGCCGGATCGGTTATAAGGGAAAAGAGTTTGGTTGCCTCAAGTTTCGTACGATAACAGTCGATGCAACGGCCAACGCGCCTGTCACAGTCGTCGGCGATATTTTGAAACGATCGAGCCTCGACAAGCTTCCGCAATTGATCAACGTGTTGCTGGGTCAAATGAGCCTCGTCGGGCCCCGCCCCATTACCAAAGAAGAGCTGTCACATTACGGTGAACATGCTTACGCCTACATGGCCGTCCGTCCCGGCCTGACTGGCCATTGGCAGACCAGCGGGCGCAACGACGTCAGCTACCGGAATAGGATTTCCCTCGACGTCGAGTATTTGTCCAAATGGACGCTGGCGTTGGATTTCGTGATCGTGGCAAAGACGCTCTCCGCCCTGCTTTCCCGGCACGCCTTACTGCCCAGGGTGGATTCCTGAAGCGCGTCGCAATCTTTCAGCTTCGCGCCCAGCTTAGCCGACCATCCGGCCGGCCTCGGTCATGTCATTACCCATGAGGGCGTTTGCCTGTGACATGGGAGCGCTCAGTGATGGCGTTCTTTTTCCGGCGCTTTTGAATATGCCACAAGGAGAAGGCAAACAGGCCCACCAGATAGCATATCTCCATCAATACAAGCACTTCGAAACAAGAAACGACCGCCTCCGTCAAGGAGGTACCTTTCAGCAGGATCACGCCGCCCAAGGCCATGACGACTAGAAATGCAAATATTGCAAAGGCCGAGGCGCGGATGGTGGCTCCGGCAGCGATGGAGACGGCAACCACGACGAGCGTGCTCTTCAGCATTATTCTGATCCTCTCTTCACACCTCCTTCAAGCCACCGCCAGCCCACGACGACATGACAAAACCCAAAGTCGAAACGAAGTTCGATCAAAGTATTTTATCTATCACGGTTAAAATATTGCTAACATCCGCCCAGCAAGTCGTTGAACCCCATCGGATAATACTCGACTATTCATCCAGAAGGCCTGTTCTACCCGTTAAACCCAAGAAATCCTTGGATATTGCAGTCAGAAAGATTTTAGGCATCGAAGGCTTATACAGCAGCCGGCAATGCAACTCCGGCCTCCTCTCGCCGAACTGAACGTTCACGTGTTTTTCCTGAAAAGATGAATTTGGCAATAGGCTTACGCTCGAGCGTATGTGCGCTGGCAACGATCGGGCTTACGCTCGTCCGGCAAGCGCGACGGCCTCAGTGTTGCGCAACAGCCTACGCAAGACTCGGCTCCTGCGATGGACCCGGATTGTTCATCTGAGGTGATCGGGCGCGCAACAACGAAAACAGAGCCCGCCGCCATGGCGAGCTCTGCTGATGTCCTTGCCGGTTGAACACCTGCGATGGAATTGCCGGCATCGAGGCCGTATCGGCAAGCCTATTTCGAGACAGCGCCGGCCAATTGCCGTTTTGCGACGCGTTGGAGACTGAGGTTTTCCAGCCAGGTGACTTGTTTCCTCAATTTCAACGCCGGCTTTTCGATGAACCTCCACGAGAAGGCGGCAAAGCAAGCGGCAATGATGCTGCAGACAATGCCGTTCAGCCACCAGTTATGCGCCCAAGGTCCGAGCGCTACGAACGCCTGTTGGATCGGATAGCCATAGAGGAAGACGCCGTAGGAGTAATCAGCTCCACGCAGGACGCCGAGCTTGCGGGGCGAGGTGAGGCCAAGGAAGACCGTGACATATCCCATGGCCGGAATGGCAACAAAGTCCCCAAAGGAGGTGAACCAATAGGCCCATAGGATGAACGCCACCGAGGCGAGGAAAATGCGGATATCCCAAAGAACCTTGTCCTTGTAGAGATAGAAGGTCACCCCCACAAGAAAAGCACAAATGAGCAGATTGCCCGACGCAGTCGTCGGCATATTCGCCCAATCACTTTCATGTTTCCAATATCTTGCGATACCGAAGCTTATGATCAAGGCCGGCGTTGCGATAAGGGCAATCACCCGCCGCCTGACGACGCCGAGCAAGAAGAGGACGGCAATCACCCCATAGCACTCAAGCTCGAAGGGCACAGTCCAGAGCTGCCCGTTCACCATCGCGGCATCAGGATTATCCAGGAATACCCCGGGAAGATTGAAGTGAATGTGCCCTGTGACATTCATCAGATATGTAAAGAACTGAGGATCGGTGAAATAGTCACGCAGGTCATACTCTGTATAGATCGCACCGAGTATAAAGGCAGCCAACAATACCTCTACCGCAAGAGCAGGGTAGATCCGGATAAATCGGTTACCGAGAAAGGAAATCAATGTCTTCGATCGTTCGAGACTGCCAGCCACCAGGAACCCGCTCAGGACAAAGAACATGGGCAGCACAGACTTGATAACAGGGCGGAAGGATGACTCCCAGAGAAAGAGGTCATCGCCGTACGTGACGCGGGCCGTATGTATCCAAAGCACTGAAAAGGCTAACAGTAATCGCATATAATCGAATCCTGTCGGTCGCCCGTTCGCTTGATCAAGCTTTTCGCCGAGAAACATCTGTGCCCCTTTCAGAAGTATTGACTCGATTTGGAATGGCAAGCCGTTGCCGCAGAGCGGCGCCGGCATCATTGCCGGGTCGGGGCCGCGTGTCAGTGACCACAGGTACATCAGTTAAAAATTGAACGAGAGAGCAGCCCTCTCCCGAAGACGCGTCTCTGACCATCAACCCATGGCCCTGTGCTCCCGAGGTGCCCTGCGATGGTCGGAGTTGGTATCCAGGTGATCGGGCAGCGGATTGGATGAGGAGACTATGAAATTTCTGGCCACCCTGTTTTGTCTTGTTCTCGCCTCTATCGGATTGGGGCTGATCGCAGGCGGCGCCTGGCTGCTGCTCCTCGGCGGTTCGCCCTATTACGCGATCACCGGACTTGCCTATCTGGTTGGCGCATTTCTGCTGTGGCGCCGGAAGATATCAGGCAGCCTCATCGTCCTGCTTGTCGCCATTCTCACCCTTCCCTGGGCGTTATGGGAGTCGGGTCTTAATTTTTGGGCGCTTTTTGCCCGCTTGATGTCCCCCATCGCGCTGGCAAGCTTTGCGCTTCTCTTTGCTCCGTCGCTTTCCCTGACCGCCAACCGGAAGCTCTTATATGGCGGTGCCTCGGTTACGGCGATCCTGTTCGTCGCGGGTTTCGGCCTGAGCTTTGTGCCGCACGGCATTATCCGCCCCTCCGCCGACATCACCGCCTACAAGACCGCCAAGGGCGACAACGCTCCCTCCGATTGGACATCCTATGGCCGCACCACCGCAGGAGATCGTTATTCGCCATTCGATCAGATCAACCGCGGCAATGTGTCCAAGCTCGATCTTGCCTGGACATATCGCACCGGAAAAAGCGATGGCGCCGATCAGAACACCCCGCTGCAGATCGGCGATACGGTCTACACCTGCACGCCGACAGACGTGATCGCAGCGCTCGATGCAGATACCGGCAAACCCCGCTGGACCTTTGACCCCAAGGCGATGGCGCCTTACTGGCAACGCTGCCGCGGCCTCGGTTACTACAAGATGCCAAAGGCGACCCAGTCAGCCGATGGTCTCTGTAACGAGCGTTTGGTGCAGACGACGATCGATGCCCGTCTCCTGGAAATCGATAGCAAGACCGGCACCCTCTGCAAGGACTTCGGAGACAATGGCACCGTCCAGCTTTCCCAGGGCATGGGCGAAGTCAAGTCAGGCTATTATTTCCAGACATCGGCGCCGCTGATTGCCCGCAATCTGATCGTCGTCGGGGGTTGGGTCACGGACAACCAGGAGGTCGGCGAACCCTCCGGCGTTATCCGCGCGTTCAACGTGGTCACCGGCGAGCTCGAATGGGCATGGGATCTCGGCAACCCCGAGATCACCAAGCTCCCGCCGGACGGCCAGACCTATACGCGGGCCACGCCCAACATGTGGACGATGGCCGCTTTCGACGACAAGCTTGGCCTCATCTATGCACCGCTCGGCAATACCACGCCGGATTATTACGGCGTCAATCGCCCTGGTTTCGCCGATCAATACAACGCGACATTGGTGGCGCTCGATGTAACGACGGGTCGGGAGAAATGGAAATTCCAGACCGTGCATCACGATATCTGGGACTATGATCTGCCGGCCCAACCCCTCCTGATCGATCTGCCCGACGGCAATGGCGCCACCGTGCCCGCTCTGCTGCAGACCACCAAACGCGGGCAGCTTTTTCTCCTCGACCGTCAAACCGGCACACCGCTTGCCGAAGTTCAGGAGAAACCGGTGCCGCAGCAAGGCGGCGCGCCGGAAGAGAAACTGTCCCCGACGCAGCCCTACTCCGTCGGCATGCCGACAATCGGTGCGGAGCGCGTGACCGAGCAGACCGCCTGGGGCCTGACGATGTTCGATCAGCTGGCATGCCGCATCGCATTCCGCAAGATGCGCTACGACGGCGATTTCACCCCGATCGGCACGCAGTATGCGATCCAGCAGCCGGGAAATCTCGGCGGCCTCAATTGGGGAAGCGTATCGGTCGACCTGCCGAACAACAGGGTCTTCATGAACGACATTCGCGTGCCCAGTCTCTTTGCACTCATTCCGCGCGCCGAATACGTCGACTTTGCCCTGACCACAACCGCGCACGGCCCCTCCGCTCCCCAGCGTGGTACGCCTTACGCCATGGCCACCGAGATGTGGACATCGAGGCTTCGCGTTCCCTGCACGCAACCGCCCTTCGGCACCGTCACCGCAGTGGATCTGAAGACGCGCAAGATCGCATGGCAGGTTCCGGCCGGCACAGCCGAAGAACTCGGGCCGTTCAAGATCAAAACCAAGCTGCCCATGCAGATGGGCCTGCCGAGCTACGCCGGCACGTCGGCGACCGCCGGTGGAATCGTCTTCTTCGCTGGCTTCCAGGACTATTATATCCGCGGTTATGATGCCGAGAACGGTACCGAACTCTGGAAATATCCTCTCCCGGTCGGTTCGAGCGCGACGCCTATGACCTATGTCTCGCCGAAAACAGGCAAGCAATATGTCCTGATATCGGTTGGTGGAGCGCCATACTCGAAAGATGTTGGCGACTATGTGCTGGCGTTTTGTCTAAAGAACGGAGATTAACCCCTCAAGTCCAGTGAACCGGCTGCGCTCAGGCTGAATCTCACGCCTGGCGACCAGAGTCGATTGGCTAGGGGGCTCCGGGTCAATCCTGATTTTTCCATAGAACGACGCCGACGCGTCCTTCCATTCGAAACCCCGAGGACTTCAACGGCTGCGTGAAAGGAACCCGTAAGTAATGATTTACTATACCAGATCTTGCTCAATACTGAGGGCAACAGCCGTCGAACCGATATCACGGACTACCCCATGCTATGACGGCATATGCACGCGGGACTGGCAACCGCTTCCTCAACCGGACAGAATGCGAACGTCTATCGTGACCACCGGGCTATGATGTCGTCGGTATTTGCCAGCGCCTTGCGGACTGCGTTGCGCGCCAAGTTCGGCCGCTGCAGTCGAATGCTTTTCTCAATATTTTCGTGAAGTTTCAGCGCATATCGCAAGTTGTCTTCCTCCCGCGTGACATGGGCGAAGAGGTGATTCAGCGCCGATTCGATCAATACGCCGAGCGGTACCAACAGATCATTTCCGGAGGCGCGCAAGATCGCGATGTGAAATCGCGCATCGGATTCTGTTCGCTGCTGGAGCGATGTCGCCTGGTCCATGTCATGCAAGGCCTGACTGATCGCGTTCATCTGCTCCTCAGTTCGTCGCTCCGCAGCAAGCGCAGTCGCTTCCGGCTCGATCATATGCCTGAGTTCTTGCACGGCTCTCAGAAAGGATTCGCGATCGGGAGATGCGGCATACCAGCCCAAGACATCTCGATCCAGCAGGTTCCAACGTTCCCTAGGTTCGACCCAGCTGCCGATTTTCGGGCGGGAAGAAAGCAGGCCCTTGGCCATCAACATCTTGATCGCTTCGCGCACCGCCGAGCGGCTGACGTCAAAGACTTCCGACCATCTTGCCTCATTTGGCAGGATCGTGCCCGGCGGATAGTCCCCGCGCACGATTCGCAGACCGATCTCGCCGGCCAATGACACATGAACGCTCGCCCCAGTCATGCGAGGAGAATTTGGGCGCCTTGTGGTTATCGAGCGGTCAACCGTCACCACCTCGACCGCAGCCGTTGGCCTTCCTGATTTTTTGTCAGGCATTTATTTCTACTGCCTCAGCATTCTTTCGACTGTCTGCACGTATGATCAAAACAATCGTAATAACGAGGAAGTCGCCTGCGATTGACGCCGGCACAAAGCGCGGAATTCAAGGCGCGTCAACCCTGCGGATCTCTCGATCCGTCTCGTGAGGACAGTCGGCGCACCCTTCAACCGGGTGCGCCAAACCGTGAACCTACTTTTGAATGCAGGTGTCGACTGTATCCTTTGTGCACTCATCGAGCCCGGTGAAGACCGGATCTTTAACCGGCTTGCCGGCAATCAGATCCATCATCACCGAAGGTGCTTTGTAGCCCATCTCGAATGGCCGCTGGCCGACGAGCGCAGTCACTAGGCCTTCCTTCGCAATGGCAACCTCGTCGCCGATCGTGTCGGCCGCACCAATGACGAAATCGTTGCTGGCGATCTTCTCGGCCATTGGCTTGAACAGGTCGCGATAGGGTTGCGGTGCGCCGAACAACGGCCAGCCACCCATAATGCCGAACGCGTCCATGCCGGGATTGGCCGCGAGAATATCGGTCATTGCCTGAACACCCTTGGCACCGTCGTCATTGGTGAACACCGGGCAGCCCGCGACCTCAGTCCAGCCACCCTCACCTTTCAGCGCGGGCAATCCTTTCTGACCAGTGAGCGTGTCGCGCATCCCTTGTGCGCGGCGTAGAATATTGTCTGCGCCCGGATTGCCTTCGATCGTGCAGATCTTGCCGCCCTTCGGCTTGGCCTTCTTGATGTACTCGCCGATGCGGGCGCCCATCAGATAGTTGTCGGTGCCAAGATAGGTCTTGCGCAAGGCTGCATCCTCGGCGGCAAGATCGGCATCGAGCGTCATCACCGGAACCGTTGGATTGGCGGTCTTCAGGGTCTGGGCGATGAGCTTTGCATTTGACGGCGAGATTGCGATTGCAGCCGTGTCTGCCTTGCCCAACATATCCTGAACGATCTGCGCTTCGCCGGCTTCATCGGATGTCGATGCCGGACCAGTGTAGAAGCATTCGTATTCGGCCGTGGGGTTCTCCTTGTTCCATTTCTGGCAACCTTGATTGATTGCTTCGAAGAACGGATTGTCGAGGCCTTTGACGACAATGACGAGTTGCTTCTTGGCCAAGGCCTGCCCGGCGGTCAGTGCTAAAACTGCGGCTGTAAGTAGTAATGCCTTCCTCATAGTTTCCTCCCTTGAAACAGACGGACACCGCGTGCCCGCCACACGAAATCAACCCGGATACCAGACGATGCGAGGCTCCTCCTTTGAGCGCTCGTATTGCCATGCCGAGTCGATAAGCATTTCGAGATCGTAGTCTGGCCGCCAATCCAGCAGGTATTTCGCCTTGCTGTTGTCCATCCAATTGGAATGGAAGCGGCTTGGTATGTCGATTGAGCCGAGATTGCGGGTACGCAGGAGGTAGGCGGCGACTTCAGCATAGTCGACCGGTCGATCCATGCAGATATTGAAGAGTTGCCGCTCCGCCCGGGGGTTATCGATCGCTGCCAGTATTGCCGATACAAGGTCATCGACATGCACGAAGTTGCGTTTCAGCGGACGACTGTCAGCATCGAGCAGCAGCGGCACCGTACCCATCGCCGCATAGCGCCGTGCCGCGTCTTCAGGGACGAGCGTCTTCCAGTCCGGACCGCCAAAGACGTCGTCTCCAAAAGACAGCGAATACTTGAAGTCGTCCTTTTCCATGATCCAGGGCGCGCGCAGACAACAGCCATTAAGGCCGTACTGAATGCCAAACTGCTCCAGCATGACCTCTTCCAGGACTTTGGAGAGCGCATAGCTTCCCGGATAGGCACAATGGCGGGTGTTCTCGGTGATCGGGCCGTCGTGGCGATAGTGGAAATGTCCCACACCCGCATCACCACCAATCAGGATGAACTGGCGTGCGGTGACGCTCGTACGGAACTCCTCGAGCAGCCAAAAGAGACCTTTGACCGTGACATCCATGATGTCTTCAGGCGTTTCCTTACATGTGGCGAGATGCACGACATGGGTAACGTCATCCAGCGCCGCTACCACGACATCGCGATCGGCGATCGAGCCTTGGAAGACATCGACACGGTCGGTCGCCTCGTACAAACGATTATGACAAAGCGCACGAATACGGGCTTTGGAAAATCTCGGATCGTCAAGCAGCCCAGCAATGAAGCGCCGCCCGACCTTGCCCGTCGCACCGGTAACAAGGATCAGCATGCTCATTCTCCCCCATGAGTAGCTAATATCCGGGCACCACTCTCGTCAAATGATATTTGTCTGACAAAACAGATTTTTGCGACAATAGGGGCAACGGCCGGGACAATGAGTTGACGCTGTCGCAGGGTTTTGCGTAAATGCTCCCATTCGCTTTTCCTGGGAGGACTTTGGAGAAGCGGACACGCTTGAGCCTTGCGTCGGAGACAGGCAGGGTTCGGAGCGATGGATGGCCCGCAGGTTTTGGGAGGCGAGGAGGCTGGTGGCGGTTCTTGAACTCAGCAATATTTCCAAACATTTCGGCGCCATCCAGGCAGTCAATGATGTTTCGTTTTCACTCGAAGCGGGGCAAGTGGTCGGCCTCATGGGCGATAACGGCGCTGGCAAGTCCACACTGGTGAAGATGATTGCCGGCAACTTTCGGCCGAGCCATGGAACCATGCGGCTGGACGGCGCCGATCTCGTGCTTCATCGGCCGAAGGAAGCACGCCAGCATGGCATTGAGATCGTTCACCAGGATTTGGCGCTCTGCAACAATCTGACGGCGGCAGCGAACGTGTTCCTCGGACGAGAACTGCGCCGCGGCCTTTGGCCTCTTCGCATCCTCGACCACAAGAGCATGTACAAGCGCGCCGGCGAGATATTTCGCGAACTCAAATCCGAGACGCGGGCGCGCGACCTCGTCAAGCAAATGTCAGGTGGCCAGCGGCAAGCGGTAGCGATCGGCCGCACGATGCTGTCTGAAGCGAAAATCGTATTGATGGACGAGCCGACAGCAGCCATTTCCGTGCGCCAGGTGGCTGAGGTTCTGAATCTGATCCGCCAGTTGCGGGACCGGGGCATTGTCGTTGTCCTGATCAGCCACCGCATGCCCGACGTCTTTTCGGTCGCCGACCGCGTGATCGTGATGCGGCGAGGCAGAAAAGTAGCCGATAAGCAGATTGCGGCAAGTTCGCCGGAGGAAGTGACGGGACTGATCACCGGCGCCATCGAACAGGTGTGATCGATGCTATCCGTTGCAACGAGAAGGAAGAAGGTCGACGATGGCGATTACACTTGACCAAACGATCGGACAGAAGCAACGGAGCTGGCTTGCGACGATCATGAGCGGCCAGACATTCTGGGTGCTGATTGCCGTCATTCTCGCCTGCATTTTTCTGTCGATGGCAACGGACTCCTTTGCGACGGCGAAGAACATCTACAACATCACCCGCAACGTCACCTTCGTCGCCATTATCGCGCTGGGCATGACCCTGGTCATCATCACCGGCGGCATCGATTTGTCCGTTGGCTCCGTGCTTTGCCTGTGCAGCATGGTGCTGGCGGTCGTCATGCATGCGGGATACAGCATTGAAGTCGGCATCGCCGCCTCAATCGGTACGGCTCTGTTGGTCGGAGCTTTCAACGGCGTCTTGATTGCCTATCTCGGTTTCCCCCCTTTCGTCGTCACGCTCGGCATGTTGTCGATTGCGCGCAGCCTTGCGATGGTTGCATCCAACAACACTGTGGTTTTTGAGTTCGGGCCAGATCACGACAAGCTCCTGGCGCTGGGTGGCGGCGCCTGGGTTTTCGGCATCGCCAATCCAGTGCTTTATATGATCGTGCTGGCACTCATTACCGGTTTCGTGCTGCGCTGGACCAAGTTCGGTCGCTATGTCTTTGCCATCGGCGGCAATGAGCATGCCGCGACACTGACAGGTGTTCCCGTGCCGAGGATCAAGGTCATCGTCTATATGATTTCTGCCCTTTCGGCGGGGGTTGCCGGCATCATTCAAACCGGCTGGCTCGGCGCCGTCACCACAAACATCGGCGCCGGAATGGAGCTTCAGGTCATTGCCGCCGCGGTTATCGGCGGCGCCAACCTGGCTGGCGGCGTCGGCACTGCTTTTGGAGCCTTGGTCGGCGCCGCACTCATCGAGGTCATTCGTAACAGTCTTGGCCTGCTCGGCATCAACGCATTCTGGCAAGGATGCTTTATCGGTGGGGCAATCGTGCTCGCCGTCCTTTTCGACCGACTTCGCAACTTGCGACAGGGCGAGTAGGCGAATCCGGTCCTTGATAGACTTTTGCGGTTCGCGCCCGCCAAGAGCGGCCGCACGTTCAAGCAGTCCGGCCTTGTTCAGCCCGCTTTGTTGTCTGCCCGTTGCCCTTGAAAAAGTGCACCTTCGAGACATCGGCGGTGAGTCCTATTTGGATTCCCGCCTTCATGTCATGACCGTCGTGCAGGACGAGGCAATCGTGCCCATCCGGCAGTTTGACGTGGAGCAGCGTTACCGCCCCGGTATATTCACAAAGCCCGACGGTTCCGCGCAGCGTCCCGTCTCGAGGCTCCACGACGCTCAGATGCTCCGGCCTTACCCCGATGGTCTCGGCTGCGGCATCCATTGCCGTTGCGCCTGTCAGCAAAGGCGCGATATCTGCAGGGAGCAGATTCATTTTTGGGCTTCCGATGAATTGCGCCACGAAGGTATTTGCCGGCCGCTCGTATAGGTCCCGGGGGGAGCCGACCTGCTCGACGCGGCCGTCGCGCAAAACCACGATCTTGTCGGCGAGCGTCATCGCTTCGATCTGATCGTGCGTTACATAGATCATCGTCGTGGAGAGCCGCTTGTGCAGTGCGGCGATTTCAGAGCGCATGTGCACGCGCAACTCAGCATCGAGGTTCGACAACGGTTCGTCGAACAGGAAGACATCAGGATTTCCGACGATGGCGCGGCCGATCGCAACGCGCTGCCGCTGACCGCCGGAAAGCTCGCGGGGGTAGCGATCGAGCAATGCTTCGAGCTTCAGCGTGGCGCTAGCTTCATCGACACGCTTCTGACGCTCCTGTGCCGGAACTTTGCGGACCTTCAGCCCGAAACCCATATTGTCCCGGACGGTCAGGTGCGGATAGAGGGCATAGGATTGGAAGACCATGGCAACACCGCGTTTCGAAGCCGGCACTTCGTTGACCACCCGGCCGCCAATCGCAAGTTCACCGCCGCTGAGATATTCCAGCCCCGAAATCAGCCGCAGCAAGGTGGACTTACCGCAGCCTGACGGACCGACGAATACGACGAACTCGCCCGGATTGATCCTGAGATCGACGCCGCGGATGACCTCGACGGCGCCGAAGCGTTTTTCGATGCCTTTAAGCGATACACTGCTCATGAACGAAAAATCCTCATCCCTTCACGCCTGATAGCGCAAAACTTTCGATGATCTGCCGCTGGGCGATCAGATAGACGATCAGGATCGGCACCACGGCAAGGCTGGTAGCGGCAAGCTGCAGGTTCCACAGCGGCAAGCCGTAGCTGTCGTTGAAGTTCGACAAGGCCAAAGGCAGCGTGAACATGTCGAGCGAACTCAGAAAGATCAGCGGCTCCAGGAACAGGTTCCACGAGAACAGAAAGGTGATGATGGAAACCGCAGCCAGGGCCGGACGCGCCATCGGCAGCGCTATCTTCCACCAAACGCCGAAGCGTGAGAGGCCGTCCATCTTGCCGGCTTCTTCCAACTCCTTGGGCAGGGCCAGGAAATATTGGCGCATCAGGAACGTTGCCATCACCCCATGAGGGCCGAAGGTGGGCAGCAGGATCAGCGGCCAGTGAGTATCCACCAAACCAAACCAACGCATCAGGAAGAAGTTCGGAATGATCGTCACTTCCTCCGGCACCATGAGCGCCGAGATCAGAAAGAGCATCAGCAGCCCCGCACCGGCAAACCGCATGCGCGCCAGCGCATAGCCGGCCAGGGACGAGATGACGAGGGTGAGCGCCGTCACCACGATCGCGATGTAAAGCGAGTTGAAATATTGCCGCGCGAACGGCTGGTATGTGAACACTTCGACGAAATTCTGCCAGCGCCAGACGCGCGGAACAAGCGTCGGCGCGCCGAATATCTCGGTCACGCTCTTGAAGCCGGCAGACACCATCCAAACGAATGGGAAAACAAAAGGTATGGCGGCGATCAGGAGCGCGATCGTCCAGCAGGCGCGGTAGAGGATCTGGATTTGGCGCTGGGTCACTCCGATCCCTTTCTCCGCAGCATCACCTGCACCAGGGTCAGCGCCATGATCATCACGAACATGATCATCGCGAGCGCCGAGGCATAGCCGACATTGAAGAACTTGAAGCCCTGCTGGTAGATATAGAAGGCAAGCACCAGTGTGCCGTTTTCCGGGCCGCCACCGGTCATCTGGTATATGTGATCGAAGACCTTGAAAGAGCCGATCGTCGTGATGACCATGATGACGAGCGTGGTCGGCGCCAGCAACGGCCAGGTGATCATGCTGAAGATCTGCCGGCGTGAGGCGCCCTCCAGGCGCGCTGCCTCTTCGTAATCCCGCGGGATCGCCTGCAGCGCCGCAATGTAGAGGATCATGTTGAGGCCGACCATCTTGATGACGCGGGTGACGATGACCGCCGCCATGGCCCAGTTCGGTTCACGCAACCAGTTTGGACCAGTGATCCCGACCAGCGCCAGCACCTGGTTGATGAAACCGCCTTCTCCTTGCAGCAGAAATTTCCAGACGATCGCCCAGGCGATGGCCGAGGTGATGACGGGAGCGAAAAACACCGTGCGAAAGAACACGACCCCGAAGAACGGCCGGGAGAGGGCGAGCGCCAAAGCGAGCGCGAGCGCCATGTTGAGCGGCACGAGACCGATTGCGAAAATAACCGAATTGCGTACCACAAGCCAAAAGTCAGGGTTTTCGACGAGCGCATTCCGAAAATTGGCAAGGCCTACGAAGGTGGCCTGCTGGCTGAGCAGGTTCCATTCGGTCATTGAATAATAAACCACTGCGCACAGCGGACCGAGGAAGAAGATGAGGAACCCGATGAAGGTGGGGCTGACGAACAGCCACGCCTCCGTCATCTCTCTCATCTTCAACGTCAGCCAGGTCTTTTGGCCGGTTCGAATGGAGTTGTGAACGGTATCGGCCATCTTCGTTCTGATCAAAGCAGCGGCTGGATTGCCGCGCAGATGCCCTTGATGGCGGCATCGACATCGGCATCCGGCTTCCACAGGGCATCGACGCGAGGCGCCATGGCGGCAAGGATCTGGGGCGCTTTTTCGTTAGCCGAGACCACCCGGCCCTTTTCTATCGCGGCAGCCACATTCTTCATCATCTCGGGCGGCACGAGCTTGTTGCTGTTGATGAATGCATCGGCCTGCAGAACGCTCTTGCGGGCCGGCGGGAAGAACTGCGCCATGGTGGCGACGTTCTTCTTGTTGGTCATATGCGCCACGAATTCCGCGGCGATTTCGGTATTCTTGCCTTGGGCGAACACAACAAGACCGGCCTGGCCGATAACGGGTGACTCGCCACCTGGGCCGGTGGGCAACGGTGCGATGCCCCACTTGAAGCCGGCTTCCGCCATCTTCGAAGCACGGGAAATCTGGTTGACCGTCATCGCCGAATTGCCGGAGAAGTAATCGCCCTGTTCGCCTGGCGGAACGATGGACTTGTCCTTGAAGACCATGTCATGCAGCTGCTTGACCGCTTTGACGGCTTCGGGCTTGTCGAAGCCGCATTCCTTGTTCGACCAGATATCGCCGCCATAGGCGCGGATTGGCGGCAGAAGGGCATGGGTCATACGAGAGGCATAGCCTTCGCCATCCTTGAACTCGAAGCCCCATTTGCCGGGATTGGCTTCCGCGAGCTTCTTGGAGACTTCCTGGAACTTGTCCATGTTCCATTCGCCCTTGGCGGCGAGCGTCAGCGGATCTTCGAGCCCGGCTTTGTCGAACATGTCCTTGTTGTAGTAGATCATGAAAGGCGAGGTGGAGAACGGAATGCCGTAGACCGTTTCGTCCTTCTGCCAGAGGCCCATGGCCGGCTTCGAGAAATCGTCGAAATCATAGCCTTCCGCCGCCTTGAGCGTCGGGCCGAGGTCCATCAGAAGATTGGCATTTTCGAAAGCCGGAGCGGCATCTTCCATCATCCAGGCTATGTCGGGAGCATTGCCGCCGGCGATCTGGAAGGTCAGTTTCTGCGTGTAGTCGTTGACCGGCACGGTCTCGAACTTCACGTTCACGTCGGGATGCGTGGCTTTGAAGCTCTCCGCAATGCCATTCAGCATCTTCAGATGAGCCTCGCTCCCGGTCCACACCGTCATGCGGAGATCGGTCGCGAAGACGGCGGACGTCGATATGCACAATGTCAACGCGGATGCTGCGATACCTGCTAATGCGGCCTTCATGGTTTCCTCCCTTTTTGGTCGTCGGCAATCAGCCTTCACCGACTGAATGCAAACGGCATTCGCCTGGAATTCGGCTGCAAGCTGCGGCGGATGGCTCCGCCGCATGATCTCGAAAACCTTGCCGCAGGCACGCTCACCCGTCAGCGTGCGGAAGGCTCCCGGGCGCGTCTCCGATCGACCATCCTCCGTCGACCGGAATATTTGCGCCCGTAATGTAGCTGGCAGCATCGCTGCACAAAAAAACAAACGCCCCCACCACGTCCTGCGGCTGGCCCGGCCTGCCCACAGGGATCTTGGCGGTAACCGCTTTGCGGAACGCCGGGTCGCCGTAGCGCTCAGCATTGGCTTCGATCTCGATCGCACCCGGCGAAACCACATTCAGCGTGACGCCGCGATGGCCGGTTTCGCGCGCAATCGACCTGATCGCAGTCAACTGCGCCGCCTTGAGCGATGCATAAACAACCGTTTCCGCCCGCGGTCGCACCGCCATGATACTGCCTGTGGCGACGACCCTGCCCCAGCCCCGCTCGGCCATCGGCGGAACCAGCTTTGCCGTCAGCGTCAGCAGTGCCGAGAAATTCGATGCCACATGGGCGCTGACATGCGCCTCATCCAACTCCTGCCAGGGCCGCCGATGTTCGATGGCGGCATTGGCAATGAGGATGTCGATCGGGCCGTATGTTCCGAGCACTTCATCGGCAAAAGCCTGCGTCGCACGCCCGTCGGTGAAGTCTGCTTCCAGTACCGGCGCCGTCCCTCCGGTCGCCCGGGCCACCTCACGCGCGCCCGTTTCATTACCGAAATGATGCAGGATCAGTTCCGCTCCATGCTCCGCAAGGCCAAGCGCAACAGCCCGGCCAATGCCGGAACTGGCACCGGTTACCAGCACCCGCCGGCCTTTCAATGAGAAGCGCGCGGCGCTCATCGCTCGGCATCTTTCAGCTTGTCGGCCACCTCGAGCGAGGCAATGTCGGCAGCTTCGAAATGCTCCCGGATTTTTTGCTCGGCGAGGTCGGCATCGCCAGCTGCAATTGCGTCATAGATCGCCTGATGCCGGTCAATCGTTGCCCGCCAGTCAGCATCGCTGCGATTGGCGCGACGTGAAAACAATTCCGACACCTCGCGCTGCACGGAACGCATGCTCTCCATGTGCACCCGGATCATGTAATTACCCGTTGTCACGGCAAGGCCAAGGTGAAACAGGATGTCGGCGGCAGTAAAGCCGGAGGGCTCCTGCACGGAAGCCAGCATGCCCGTCAAGCCCTGCCGCATGATACCCAGACCTTCCGGATCGCGGCGCTCGGCGGCGAGCCGGGCAATTCCCGTCTCGACAACGCGGCGCATCTCATTGGCTTCGCGCAGCCGCTTGAGACTGGAGCGGACCGCGTAGCCGTAGATTTTATCCATCGAGTCGCCGCTCAGCGCCTTGGCGCGGGCGACCTTGCCTTGCTGGGTGAAGATCAGCCCGGCTGCCGTGAGCTGGCGAAGCGCCTCGCGGGCGATAGGCTTCGAGACGCCGAACTCCCTGGCGATCTCCCCTTCGGGCGGCAACGGCTCGCCAGGCGAAATGCGCCCGTCAAAGAGTGCGGCGGCAATCGCATCGGACACCCCGTCCGCCAACCGAGAAGGGTTCGGCGGCTTGGCGGTGAAAACGGGCTTCCTTTCGGGAATCTCAGTCATCTCGGTCCTCATATTCATATAGCTAACACGCAGTTTCCAACTTAGCAACTAGGTTTATCAGTTGCCAAGTCGCCAACATCTAGCTAGGAATAGCAGACACGCCCCAAAGCAGCGAGCAAAACCAAGAGCAGCGAGCAAAAACATTGGGAACGAAAGAACCGATGGATTCTGTGCAACGTTCGACCGGACAGGCGATCCTCATTTCAGATGTCATCGCCCATCCGCTCAGCCAGACGCTGCCCAAACCAACCGTCACGTCCTGGGGCACCTATCACGACGTCTCGATGGTTCTCGTCGAGGTGCGCACAGATGCCGGCATCGTCGGCGTCGGTGAGGTTCTGGCCCGGTTTTCGCCCAAGGCCTATGCGGAACTGATCGTAACCTCTTTAAAGCCACGGCTGATCGGACAGGACGCATGCAATATCGGCGCGCTGTGGCAATCCATGCGGCGCTCGCTGTCAGGCCGCGCCGGCGGTATGCTGATCGAGGCGATCGCAGGCGTTGACATTGCGCTGTGGGACATCATGGGCAAGGCCGCGGGCATGCCGATCGCCAAGCTGCTTGGCGGAATCGGCCGGGAAACGATCGAGGTCTATGCCGCCGCCGTAAACTGGGTCGACGATGCCGAGGCGGATCGGGAACTGGAGCGCTATGTCGGCGAGGGATTCCCGCGCATCAAAGTCAAGATGGCCAATCCCGTCAAGGAAGCCTGCCGGCGCATCGAACGGCTGCGCAAACGCGCCGGCGACGATATCGAACTCTGTGTCGACGCCAACTGGGCCTATGATCTGGACCAGGCGATCGAGGTCGGCAGGGCACTTTCAGCCAACGGCTACTTCTGGTTCGAGGAGCCGCTGGCGCCGGAAAACGAGCAAGGCTACGAAGAACTTCGCAAACGCTGCGACGTGCCGCTTGCAGCCGGAGAGAGCAACTTTACCGCCGATCAGGCGCAGCGTCTCGTCGCCAACCGCACTCTTTCAATCCTGCAGCCGGACGTCGCGCGTGCCGGCGGCATATCCGAAACACGGCGCATGGCCGACTATGCCGCCCTCCACGATGTGGGCTACGCCCCGCATATCGGCATGTCCGGCATTATCTGCGAGACGGCCAGCACGCATCTGGCGGCCGCCCTTCCGAATTTCCGGGTGATAGAGTGCGAGTGCGATCTTAGCCCCTTCAAGTGCGACTTGGCCGATCTGGCGCCCGGCAGCCTGCGCCAGAAGAATGGCCAGCTCGACGTGCCGACACGGCCGGGTCTCGGCATCGAAATCGATTGGGACGCCGTCAAACGGCTCCGCATACAGTGAGGTCAACGCTAGAATGACGACATCAGCCCCCTCTTCCACAGCCGACATGATGGAAGCCATGAGGCTCGCCATGCTTCGCGCAGATCCGGCGCTCAGCCGTTTCGATCCTCTGCCGCGCATCCTGTCCTATGACGATTTTTCGCGCGGGCATTGCGGCTGGTCACAGTTGGTCGGCAATTACGAGGACAGCCTCGACGTCATGCTGCCCGGCTTTGCCCAGCACTCAAGCGCCATGCTCTCAACTCTCGGGCATTGGGATGCAGGATCCCACGGCGGCATGGATTCGTCCTATGCGCTCAAGATCGCCACAAAGGCAAAACCCGGTGCCCAGAACGTTGCGATCAAGCGCCATACCTTCCGCAAGCGCGGGTCGATCCGCTTCGAGATTTTCTTCACGTTCAAGCCGGAGGCGACGGAACTGAAGCTATCGGAAACCGACGTGCGATCGATCGGCTTCCTGTTCGACCTGCAATGCGGCGATCGGGACGGAGACGGCGAGCGGGTTATGCCGCATCTGCGCTTTCTCAATGCACTCGATGGCAAGCACCTGCAGAAATGGCAGTACAAACGTGAGACCACGTCCTTCACCGCCATCGGCCGGGAAGACAAGACCGTAAGCCACTATCACCTTGCGCCCGAAGGTTGGCTGGACCTGCCGGATGGTGAACAACGGCTCTGCTACAACGAGATCCCGACGAAGGTGAACTGGAGCTATATGCGCTTCGATTTCGACCTCGCCTCCATGAAGGCGACCGGCTTGCAATGCAACGACCGGAATTTCGATGTCTCCGGCTTCGAGTCGATCCGGATTCCGGCGATGAAAAATCTCTGGTGCATGCTGAACTTCTGCCTGTTCGCCGAGACGGATGTCGCCAAGCGTGCCTTTCTCTACGTCGATTCCATCTGCATTTCAGGGGATTTTTGATGCTTCCCGAAAACATCACGGCGGTGATAACCCGCAATGAGCGCTGGAACGGTGACGCCGCGAGCGAACCCTATGAGGCCGGCTGGGCGCATCAAGCGGTGTTCTTTATTCGGGCATTGAAGCCTCCTGTCGGCACTGCACCCAAGGGTTGGGTGGAGATCTCGCCTGACGGCATGCACTGGGTTCGAGAAGGAACGGAATTCGCCATGCCGGGCGAACAGGACGGCATTGCCGTGGCCCGGCTCAACGCCTTCGGCAATTGGCTGCGCGTTGCGGCCCGCTTTGCCGATGGCGCTGAATGCACCGTGCTGGTGACCCTTCATCTGAAGGCTTGATTTGAGAAAACGCGGGTATAACTTCCCGCTTTCTCCTTCCGTCAGCCAAGATAGGCGCCCTGGGCCAGCAGTTCCCTGCGCAAATCCGCGTAGTCGACATGCCGCGGGCTGGCCCTGTTACCGACCGAAAGTGCCGCGGCAACACCGGCTGCCTGACCGAGCGCAAAACAGGGCGGCATGACGCGAATGGCGCTGAGCGCCTCATGCGTCGCCGAAACCGCGCGGCCGGACACCAACAGGCCCTCGTGAACGCGCGGCAGCATGACCCGATAAGGTATCTGGTAGATATTCGCCGCATCAAGCCCTGCGCCACCGGTACCCCCGCCCGAGCCTGTGGGGTCGTGAATATCGAGCGGATAGCCGCACAACGCCACGACATCTTCGAAGGCGCGGCCGGAATGCAAATCTTGCAGTGTCAGTTCGTAGGCGCCATCGATCCGTCGCGTTTCCCGCACGCCGATCTGGGTTGCCGTGTCCCGCAGTTCTACCTGCTCGAAGCCGGGCAGGTTGTTGCGGAAGAAATCGAGCAACGCCACGGTCTGCTCCCGGCCTTCGACCTCGGCAAGCGAGAGCTCAAGGGCGTCAGCCCCATTGCGGCGCAACACGCGGCCGGTATTGATGCGCCAGACGCCGGGTTCCATGGTCTTGTAGAGACCGATGCCGCGGCGAGGCGCGGGAAAGCGGCCCTCCGCCGTCGCCTTGGCGACGATCGAGGCGAATGGCCGAAAATCCTGCGGATGTGCGCGGATGTAATCCTTCACCACCCGGTCATCGACGTTCTGCACGCGGAAGAACAGTGTCTGCGGCTGGGAAAGGCCGTCGCTTTCCCGCCCCTGGCGGGTATGGACGCCGGCATAATGGGCGACATCGCCGTCGGCCGAGCAATCGACGACGACCTTGGCACGAGCGCTCCTCAACCCGCCCTTGCCGGCGCAAACAACGCCGACCACCCGGGGATTGTCCGCATCATGGTCATCGACGATGGCATCGACGACCATGGTGTGCAGCAACAATTCCACTCCCGCCTCGATGCACATGCGCTGCGCCGCGACCTTTGCCGCCTCAGGCTCGAAAGGCGTCACCTTGTCGTGGCCATAGACGATGAAGCCGCAATAGGCCGAACCTGCCGGGATCGTACTCGGATGCAGCGCGCCACCGAGCGCCATCATCCGCTGAACGAATTCTTCGTAGATGCCGCGGATCAGTTGCTGGCTGCCGTCGAGCGAATAGGAGGTCATGCAGGGGCCGACGAGGCCCGCCGTGAGGTTGCCGCCGAGGAAGCCGTAGCGCTCCACAAGGCGTACCCGCACGCCAAGACGTGCCGCCGCGACCGCGGCCGATAATCCCGATGGTCCGCCCCCGATGACGAGCACATCGACATCATCGAGTTCGGGAATATCAGCCGAATAGGCGTAACGGCGGGCTGTCAGCTGCATGCCTGTATCCCCCCGGTCTAGCGGAACATCGATCCGCCATCGACATCGAGCGCGGCGCCGTAGGTAAAGCTGGCTGCATCCGAGCACAGGAACATGATTGCCGCCGCCATGTCCTCCGGCCGCCCCATGCGCCGCATCGGCAGATTGCCGGCGATACGGTCCTTCAGCGACTGGTCGATATGGGAGTGCATCGGGGAATCCGTCGGCCCGGGGTTCAGCGCGTTGATGCGGATCTTCTTGCCCGCAAGTTCCCGCGCCACCGACTTGACCATCGACAAGGTCCCGGCCTTCGATGCCGCATAGGCGGTATCGGCAATCAGCCCGCCGCCGCCATGCACACCGGCATCCGAGGCGATACAGACGATGTTGCCGCCATCGGGGTTGTCGAGCATGCGCTTGACCGCGCCCTGCACGACGAAGAAGGTGCCGAGCAGATTGACATCGAGCACGCGGTGCCAGTGCGCCCGATCCTGCTCGAATATACGCTTGGCTGTGATGATCGCCGCACACGTCACGACGTTATCGAGACGCACGAGATTGGCGTCGCAATAAGCGAAGGCCTTGTCGATGCTCTCCTGATCGCTGACATCCACCGTCACGGTGTGAACAGCCGCGCCGCCATTGCGCAGCTCCGCACCATAGCGCTTCAGCCCCGCCTCATCACGATCGGCCATGACGACTTCCGCGCCCTTGCTGGCGAAGGCCCTTGCAGTTTCTAGACCCATTCCGCTCGCTGCGCCCGTGATAAGCACGCTTCGGCCTGCAAAACTATCGTCGGAAAAAGTGGCATAGGTCCCAGACATCGTCGCAGCCTCCTTCATTAAGGGCAGCGCAACAACCAGTCAGCAGGCTCGCCTTCCCCTCGCTAGCAACGTAGCAACTATGTAATATAGTTGTAAAGCGCAATGTGGGGGGCGATACGCTGTCTGGAAGCGGAGTTTCGCATGGCCACACGCAGGACGGAGAAATAACTCGTTGATCGCGCGGCATTGATCGGTGCGATCAATGCCGTCATGGCGAAACCAATGCCTCGCTGCAGCGATTTCTAACGTCAAATCTCTCTTGTCGTACACGCCACCACTACGCCGTCACAAAACCTCTGTACCGACCGGCTCAAGCCATTTGCCCATGGAACAATAAATCGGTATGGCGCTATCGAAAGCGCGCGTTTCGCAAGCGACCTTCGCCACATCCGGACCGGCCTGGTTTGCTCCGCCAATGACAATAATCTTGTGAAAAATCCGATATTAGGGCACAGTTTGTGAACGCATCGGAATTTGCGGCGCAATCTCAAATCCGGCCGTCTCGCGCCGGGTAGCAGTTCGCGTCGGAGGGTCGGCGTCGATGGATCAGGGGTTCTTTCTTCTGTTCGCTACGGTGTCCGTGATCACGGCCCTGACGGTGGTCTTGGCCCGAAATCCGGTGCACAGCGCATTGGCGCTGATGGCGTGTTTTCTCAACATCTCGGCAATCTTCGTTATGCTCGAGGCGCCGTTGCTCGCAGTCATCCAGATCTTCGTCTATGTCGGCGCGATCATGGTCCTGTTCCTGTTCGTGATCATGATGATCGATGTACGCGAAGCGGTGTTGCAGCGGTTCTTGCCGGGCGGCAACCTGCCAGCCATGGTGCTGCTCATCCTGCTTGGGATCGAGATGCTTGTGCTGGTGCTCTGGACCGACCGCTTTTCGATCACGGAGCCCGCTGCCATCAGCGGCGGCGATCAGACCAGGCAGCTCAGCACGACACTTTTCGCCGACTATCTCCTGCCGTTTGAAGCTGCGTCCGTCATCCTTCTGGCCGCCCTGGTCGGCGCCATCGTGCTGGCGCGGAAGGAGCAGGGATGATGATTCCGCTCTCGTGGTACATTCTATTCGGAGTGGTCCTGTTCGTGATCGGAGCAGCGGGCGTGCTGGTCAGGCGCAATATCCTGGTCGTGCTGATGTCGCTGGAGCTGCTGCTCAACTCGGTCAACATCAATTTCATCGCTTTCGGGCGTTACCACGGCGATTTCCGCGGGCAGATCTTCGCGATCTTCGTCATCGCAATCACTGCGGCGGAAGTTGCCGTCGCCCTCGGTATCCTGGTCGCCCTCGTGAGGAACAAATCCACCCTCAAGGTCGACGAAGTGACCATGATGAAAGGATAGCGGCTTTGGACCCGGTGATATCGATCCGGCCGCTGCTTGCCGTCGCCATAGCAGGCCTGGCGGCCCTTGCCGTTCTCCTTCTGCACAACCGCGAGAAGCTCCGCGATATCGTCTCGCCGCTCGCTGCAATCGGCATGTTCGCGATTGTCGCCTCGATGGCGCCCACGGTGTTGGCGGGCGGGACGGTCGATTTGCGCCTGTTCGAGATTTTGCCGGGGATAGACTTCGCTTTCCGGGTGGATGCGCTCGGCATGGTATTCGCTACCGTCTCGTCGCTCCTGTGGATCGTGGCGGCGATCTATTCCATCGGCTACATGCGCCACTTGAACGAGCATGCGCAGACGAGGTTCTTCGCTTGCTTCGCCACCAGCCTCGCGGCGGCCGTCGGGGGCGCCTTTTCCGCCAATCTGTTCACGCTGGTGATCTTCTACGAGATGCTGAGCCTCGTGACCTATCCGCTTGTTTACCACCACGAGGATGAACAGGGATGGGCGGGCAGCCGCAAGTACCTCGTCTATTTGATGGGCGCGTCGAAAAGCCTGCTTCTCGCCGCGCTGGCGCTGACCTACCACATTGCGAGGTCGTTCGATTTTGTATCGGGGGGACTGCTGGCAGGGAGCGATGCTTCTGCCGCGTTGCTGACGGTCGTCTATTTCTGCTACCTTTTCGGCTTCGCCAAGGCTGCGGTAATGCCGATGCACGCCTGGCTGCCTGCCGCGATGGTGGCGCCGACACCGGTCAGCGCGCTCCTGCATGCAGTGGCCGTGGTCAAGATGGGCGTGTTCTGCGTGCTGCGGGTGGTGTTTCACGTTTTCGGCACGGGGCTGGTGAGCGGGCTGGGGCTGGGCATCGCCACGGCCTATCTGGTCTCCTTCACGATCCTGATGGCGTCCGTCTGTGCTCTGACGCGGGACGACTTGAAGGCGAGGCTCGCCTATTCGACGGTCAGCCAACTCTCCTATATCGTTTTGGGCGCGGTTCTGTTGTCGCCGGTCGCGATGGTCGGCGGCATCATCCATATTGCGGCTCATGCGTTCTCGAAGATCACCCTCTTCTTCTGCGCCGGCTCGATCTTTTGCGCGTCGGGAAAGCGGAATATCAGCGACATGGCCGGCATCGGCCGCAGGCTGCCTTGGACGATGGGTGCTTTTTTCGTCGCCTCGCTGAGCATGATCGGGGTGCCGCCGACCGCGGGTTTCGTCAGCAAATGGTATCTGGCGCGGGGCTCGGTGGAGGCGGGCGAAATTACGTTCCTGGTCGTGCTTCTTGCGAGCTCAGTCCTGAACGCAGCTTATTTCCTGCCTGTCAGCTATGCCGCCTTTTTCGGGACGGAAGCGCAGGAGAGCCCGGCGACGGTCCGTGAAATTCCGATGATGACGATCCCGCTGGTTGCGACTGCCATCTTGTCGGTGTCGATGGGCATCTTTCCCGGCTATTTCCTCGCCCTGGCGGAAGGAGTTGTCAGATGATCAAGCGTGTCGTCGATTTCTTTGGTGACGAGGAACATGCGAACCAGCGCCGCCGGCTGTTCTATCTGGTGCTCGTTCTGACCGTTATCGCCGACTTTCTGGTCCACCGCGAACACGCCGAATACCTCTGGGACCGCCTGCCGGGCTGGTCGGCCGTCTACGGCTTCTTATCCTGTGTGCTGCTGATTTTCGTTTCCAAGTTCCTCGGCCATCGGGCTGGGCTCATGCGGCGCGAGGACTATTATGACTGACTTCGTCCATCCCGCCCTGCTGTTCATTCTCGGCGCCCTGCCGATCCCTTTCCTGAACGGATCGATCCGCAAAGCCTATCTGCTGCTGATCCCGGCGCTGGCGATCCTCGCCGTGCTGACGATACAACCGGGAAGCTACGGCGCGATGCAGTTCATCGGGCAGGAAATCCTCATCGCCAAGGTCGACAAGCTGAGCATCGTCTTCGCCACCGTTTTCACCATCATGGCGCTGATCGGAACGGTCTATGCGCTGCACTTGCCTCGCCCCGGCCAGCATGTCGCTGCATTTGTTTACGTCGGCAGCGCCCTCGGCGTCGTGTTCGCAGGCGACTACCTGACGCTCTACCTGTTCTGGGAAGGCATGGCGTTTGCCTCTGCCTACCTGGTCTTCGCCCAAGGCGGCCGACAGGCGATCGCCGCCGGGTTCCGGTATCTCATGGTCCATATGACTGGCGGCGTTGTCCTACTTGGCGGCGTCATTCTCCACGGGCTCTCGACTGGCTCGCTGCTCTTCGGCCCGATCGCAGGCGAGATGGGCGTCGGCGCTTACCTGATCCTTGCCGGGTTCATGCTCAACGCCGCTGTGCCGCCGCTCAACGCCTGGCTGACTGACGCTTACCCGGAGGCGACTGTCACCGGCGCGGTGTTCATGAGCGCCTTTACCACCAAGACCGCCGTCTATGTGCTGGCGCGGGCGTTTCCGGGAACCGAACTTCTCGTTTGGCTCGGCACCGCGATGGCCCTCTACGGCGTCGTCTACGCGGTGCTGGAAAACGACTGCCGGCGGCTACTGGCCTATCACATCGTTAGCCAGGTGGGCTATATGGTGGCAGGCGTCGGCATCGGCACCGAGATGGCGGTGAACGGGGCCACTAGTCATGCCTTCGCACATATCCTCTACAAGGCGCTCTTGTTCATGGGTACCGGGGCGGTGATTTACGTCACCGGCCGGCGCAAGCTCACCGAGCTTGGTGGGCTCTACAAGACCATGCCGGTGACCGTGGCGCTCTACATGGTTGGCGCTTTCGCGATTTCGGCATTTCCATTCTTCTCGGGCTTCGTCACCAAGTCGATGGTGGTGGCCGCCGCCGGACAGGATCACCGCGCGCTGGTGGTGTTGGCACTGACGATGGCGTCGGCGGGGACATTCCTCCACACCGGTCTCAAGCTCCCCTATTACATGTTCTTCGGCGCGGACCGGAAGCTGGAGGCGCGGGAGCCGCCCCGCAACATGCTGGTTGCGATGGGCATGGCGGCGGTGCTCTGCATCGCAATCGGCGTCGTCCCTCAGCCGCTTTACGCACTTCTACCCTATCCGGTCGACTTCGAGCCCTACACCGGCGTCCATGTCACCGAGAGCCTTGGCGTGCTGATGTTCACCGCCTTGGGTTTTGTCATATTCCTCAGGGCGCTCGACCCCGAGAACACGATCAGCATCGACACCGACTGGTTCTACCGCAAGGGCGCGCGGGTCTTCATGTGGATCGCCGGAAAACCGTTGGCGCGCTACGAGAAGACGGTGAGTGACGTGTCCGAGACCGCGGTTCTGCCTTTCCTGCATGGCGCGGCGCGGGCGGGACTGTGGATTGATCTCGCCGGTGTGGATGCCATCGTGAATGGCGTCGCCCGGGCGATCCTGAATGGTGGCGGGACGCTGCGGCGCCTCCAGACTGGCGTCGTGACCCATTACGCGCTGGCGATGATCGCAGGTGTGATCGCAGCCACTGTCGTCTTCGCCGCGGTGTGGCGGTAGGGGGTGTGATGGGATTGCCGCTACTCAGTCTCATCGTATTCACGCCCGTCGCCGGGGCAGCGGTTCTGATGTTTCTGCGCAGCGACGATGCGGTGCGGTGGACCGCGCTGGCCGTCACCATCCTCGACCTCGCTCTCTGCATCGCCATGCTGGCGAGCTTTGACACCACGGCCCACGCGATGCAGTTCACCGAGAGGCGCCCATGGGTGCCCGCGCTCGGGATCACTTATGCGCTTGGCATCGACGGGATAAGCGCGCTCTTCGTTTTCCTGACCACTCTGCTGGGCTCGATATGCGTGCTCGCCTCGTGGGTCGCGATCGACCGCAAGGTGAAGGCGTTCATGGTCAGTCTGCTCTCCATGCAGGCGCTGATGCTGGGGGTGTTCTGCGCGCTCGACCTGTTCCTGTTCTACGTCTTCTGGGAGGCCATGCTGATCCCGATGTACCTGATCATCGGCGTCTGGGGTGGAGAAGGCCGGGTCTATGCGGCGTTCAAATTCTTCCTCTACACGCTGGCGGGCAGCCTCCTGTTCCTCATCGGTGTCATCGTGCTCTATTTCAACGGCGGCGAGACCTTCGACATCCTCGCGCTGACAGCGCAGGATTTGCCGTTCCCGGTCCAGTCCTGGCTGTTCTTCGCCTTCCTGATCGCCTTCGCCGTCAAAGTGCCGATGGTGCCGGTCCATACCTGGCTGCCGGACGCCCATGTACAGGCGCCGACGGCAGGCAGCATCATCCTTGCAGGGGTGCTCCTGAAGATGGGCGCCTACGGGTTCCTGCGGTTCTCGCTGCCGATGCTGCCGGAGGCGTCGGTGTATTATTCGACGCTGATGCTTTCGCTTTCGGTGCTTGCGATCGTCTATGGCGGGTTGCTTGCGCTGGCGCAGGACGACCTGAAGAAGCTGGTGGCCTATTCCAGCATCAGCCACATGGGCTTCGTGACACTGGGGATTTTTGCGCTGAACCTCCGCGGGCTCGAGGGCGCCATCCTGCAAATGTTCAATCATGGCGTAACGACCGGCGCGTTGTTCCTGTTCGTCGGCCTGATCTACGAGCGGACACACACGCGTAGCATTGCAGATTATGGCGGGCTGATGAAGGCGGCGCCGGTCTATACGGCGTTTCTGGCGCTGTTCACTCTGTCGTCAATGGCGCTGCCGGGGACGAATTCGTTCGTGGGCGAACTGCTGGTGCTGTCGGGCGGTTTTGCGGCCAACCTCGCCATCGGCGCGCCCGCCGTTTTTGGCGCGTTGTTGGGCGCGGCCTATCTGCTTGGCATGTATAGGAAAGTCGCGCTTGGTCCGGCCAGCGTCGGTGTCCGATTCAAGATACGCGACGTGAACGCCCGCGAGATGGTCGCGATCCTGCCGCTGGCCGTGTTCGTGCTTTGGGTCGGGCTATATCCGAAACCCTTTCTCAACATCATCGACGTCTCGGTGAAGCATCTGCTGGCTCAGGTGCATGATAAAGGGAGCGGCCAATGACTGCCGCAGCACTTTTCCAGTCGGCTCTCGCAAGCCTGCCCGAGATCGTGGTGATCACTGGAGCCTGCATCCTTTTGATTCTGGGACAGCTTGTGCGCAAGGGCCAGGAACATTTCCTTGTCTGGGCCTCCGTCGCGGTCGTGCTGATTGCCGCCTTGGCGACACTCATGCTTTCGAGCGAGGTGCGGCCGGCCTACACGGGCATGTTCATCGCCGATCGCTTCGCGGTCTTCTTCAAGTTCGTGTTCTACCTGGCCACCATCCTGACATTCCTCCTTTCGCGAAGATATGCGGATATCGAGGGGATCGGGAGCAGCGAATACTATGTCCTGCTGCTCTTTTCGCTGTCGGGAATGATGATCATGGCTTCGGCGACCGATCTCCTCTCGATCTATGTGGGCCTCGAACTGATGGTGCTCTGCACCTATGTGCTGACCGGCTTCCTGCGGCGAGAGCGGCGGTCGAACGAAGCGGCGCTGAAATACGTGATCCTTGGCGCGGTCTCGACCGGGATTTTCCTCTACGGCGTTTCGTTGATGTACGGGCTGACCGGCACGACGCAACTGGACGGGATGGCTGCGGCTGTGACCGGCGACCCGCTCGATCCGGGATTGCTGCTGGCAGAGGTCTTCATCGTCGCGGGGCTGGTCTTCAAGGTCGGCGCGGTGCCGTTTCATATGTGGGTGCCGGACGTCTACGAAGGCGCGCCGACGACGATCACCGCATTCATGTCGGTAGGCCCTAAGGCGGCAGGGTTTGCGGCGATCCTGCGGGTGTTCCTCAACCCGCTGGTCGCGGCCTCGGACGTCTGGATCATCGTCGCGGTCATTGCGGTGGTGACGATGGCGCTCGGAAGTTTCGTCGCGCTGGTGCAGGATAATTTCAAGCGCCTCCTGGCCTATTCCAGCATTGCCCATGCCGGGTTCGCCCTTTTCGGCGTGGTGGCCGGCGGCGCGGACGGAATCGCCAGCGTGATGCTCTACCTGTTGATCTACTCCCTCATGAATCTCGGTATTTTCGGTGCCGTCATCATGATGCGGAACGGCGATTTCTCAGGCGAGGTCATTGAAGATTACGCGGGTTTCGCCAAGTCGCATCCCGGTCTGGCGCTTCTGATGCTGCTCTATCTGTTCTCGCTGGCCGGCATTCCGCCGACGGCCGGGTTCTTCGCCAAATTCTACGTGCTGGTCGTGCTGGTCGAGCGAGGTTTCGTCATGCTGGCGGTGATAGCGGTGCTGCTGAGCGCCGTCGCCGCCTATTTTTACATCCGCATAGTCATGGTGATCTACATGCGCGAGCCGGAGAGGACGTTCGAGCCGGCGCTGACTCCCTGGGTACGCACCACGCTCGCCTTCACCGCCTTGGGCACCATCGGCATCGGCCTGTTTCCCGCGTGGTTTCTGAGGCTTGCTCAAAACTCGGTGTTTGGCGGCTGACCGATTGAATTTGCAATGATCTGCCCGACGGAATAAACTGGAAGCTCGAGAAAGGATTACCCAAGCCCTTTCCCGGGGCAACCGCATTACCATCCTGAACAGGGCGGTCGCGGCCTTAGGAAAGCTTTCAGTGGGTAACCGGTGCAGTGCGATATGGCTGCAATGGAATTCTTGCCGGTTCTTTTCATGGTCGCCGGAGTTGTTCTGGTGACAGGGGCGACGCTTTTTGTCTCCTCACTGCTGCGCCCGTCCAATCCCTATCCCGAAAAGAACATGCCCTATGAATGCGGCATGGACCCAGCAGGCGAGGCCGCCGGGGGCCGCTTTAGGGTGCAGTTCTTTATTCTCGCGATCCTGTTGGTCGTCTTCGATGTCGAGACGATGTTCCTCTTTCCCTGGGCCGTTGTCCTGAAAGACATCGGGCTCGTCGGTTATGTCGAGATGTTCGTCTTCATAGTGCTGCTTCTTGTGGGCTTCGCCTACGCCTGGCTGAAGGGAGCGCTGGAATGGGAAGCGTAAACAATTCGATCCGCGATAGCGTGCTGTTCACCACGGCCGAGAGCGTTATCAACTGGAGCCGAAAATCGGCGCTGTGGCCCGAGACCTTCGGAATTGCCTGCTGCGCCATCGAGATGATCTCGGCGGGGTGCGCCCGCTATGATCTCGATCGGTTCGGCGTGGTGTTCCGGCCTTCGCCGCGCCAGTCCGACGTGATGATTATCGCCGGCACCGTGACGCGGAAATTCGCTCCCGTCGTGCGCAGGCTTTATGACCAGATGCCGGAGCCGCGCTGGGTTATCGCAATGGGCACCTGCGCTATCTCGGGCGGGGTCTACAACACCTATGCGGTGGTGCAGGGAGCGGAGACCTTCGTGCCGGTGGACGTGCATGTGCCCGGCTGCCCGCCGCGGCCCGAGGCGCTGATGCATGGATTCCTGCTACTTCAGGAGAAGATTAAAAAATCCCGAGCACTGGCCGGGACTCCTCTGGATCGGATTGCAGCGTCATGAGTGTGGAGACGCCCCTCATCCGCACTACGATCACGGAGCGTTTCGGCGAGACAATCGACGATCTTGGCTTCGCGCATGGTGTACATGCCTTCGCCGCTCCGCCTGACACGATCGTCGAGCTTTGCCGGTTTCTGAAGGAACACCCGGCGTTGCGGTTCAACTTCCTGTCGGACATCTGCGGGGTCGATCATTATCCTGAGATGCCACGCTACGAGACGGTGTACCACCTCTATTCGCTACCGAACAAATGGCGCGTTCGCATCAAATGCCGCCTCGCCGATCCGCCGCGGGTCCCGTCGGTGACGGGGGTCTGGCGAACCGCCAATTGGCATGAGCGCGAAGCCTGGGACATGTACGGGATCAGGTTCGAGGGCCACCCCGATTTGCGCCGGATCTACATGTGGGAAGGGTTCGAGGGCTTCCCGCAACGCAAGGATTTTCCGCTTCGTGGCTACAAGGACAAGCTGAACCCGTTTGGCGCCGAAGGTACGCCGCCGACACAGCCCGACCTCGCCACCAAGAACATTCCATAAGGGAGGCCGCTCCACGCCGGGAACTTAAAATGACCGAAGTCACCGAACTGATCAGCCCGCAAGGCGAAGCGTTCGACACCAAGGAGGTGCTTCTCAATCTCGGCCCCCAGCACCCGAGCACGCATGGGGTTCTTCGGCTTGTCCTGGAAATGGACGGCGAGTACGTCAAGCGCGTGGATCCACATATCGGCTACCTCCATCGCGGCACCGAAAAACTGGCGGAGAGCTTCACCTACACCCAGATTTTTCCGCTCACCGACCGGCTCGACTACCTCTGTCCACCGTCGAACAACCTCGCCTTCGCGCTGGCGGTGGAGAAACTCCTCGGCATAGAAGCACCGATTCGCGCACAATATATCCGCGTGATGATGGCCGAGCTGGCGCGGATCTCCGGCCATGTCTTGATCACCGGCGCGCTGCCGATGGACCTCGGCGCCATGACCGCCTTGCTTTACGCCATGCGGGAGCGCGAAATGATCATGGACCTCCTGGAAATGATCAGCGGTGCGCGCATGCACACGTCCTTCTGCAGGGTCGGCGGAGTGCGCGAGGACCTGCCTGACGGTTTCCTTCCCAAGATCAGGGAATTCTGCGACATCTTCCCGAACCGGATCCGCGACTATGAGCGGTTGCTCGAAAACAGCCGAGTATTCCTGAAGCGCACGCGGGGGATCGGCGTGATCTCCGCCGAGAACGCCATCGATCTTGGCCTGAGCGGTCCGAACTTGCGCGCTTCGGGCGTCGACTGGGACATCCGTCGCGACGAGCCCTATGAGATCTATGACCGGCTCGACTTCAACGTCATCACGCGCGACGAGGGTGACTGCTATGCGCGCTGGCAATGTCGGGTCGAGGAAATGCGCGAGAGCGTCCGGATCATCGAGCAATGCCTCGACCAGATGCCCGAGGGGCCGTTCCAGATCGACATGCCAACAATCGCCTTCCCGGTGGACAAGGACAAGGTGCATTGCTCGATGGAAGCACTGATCCAGCATTTCGACCTGTCGGCCTATGGCTTCAAGGTGCCGAAGGGCGAGGTCTATTCGGCGATCGAGGCGCCAAAGGGCGAGCTTGGCTTCTATATCATCAGCGACGGGTCGCCAAAACCATTCCGCATGAAGGTGCGGGCACCCTCGTTCGTCAACCTTCAGGGACTGTTCGGGGTGACCAACGCCCGCTATCTGGCGGACATGATCGCCGTGCTCGGCAGTCTCGACCCGGTGATGGCGGAGGTGGACAAGTAGCAGGGATTTGAATGCAATGACCATGCGCGAAAAGATAAAAGAGGCAGCGGCGCGGTATCCCGATCAGCGCTCTGCGATCATGCCCGCGCTTCTGATCGCGCAGAGGGAGCATGGCCATCTGCCTGGTCAGGTGCTGGAAGAAGTCGCCGACACGCTCGGAGTCGAACGGATCTGGGTCTACGAGCTTGCGACCTTTTATTCGCTCTTCCACACCGAGCCGGTGGGCATGTTCCACCTGCAACTCTGTGACAATGTTTCCTGCATGCTGTGCGGAGCCGAGGACCTGCTGAAGCATCTGGAAACGGTGCTGGCGATCAGGAAGGGCGACACCACGCCGGACGGGCTGTTCACGCTTTCCTCCGTCGAGTGCCTCGGTGCCTGCGAGATGGCTCCGGTGATGCAGGTCGGCGACGATTACCATGGCGCCCTTGATGTCGCGCGGATAGATGCACTTTTGGAGAACCTGCGGGCTACGGCGGAACGGGTCGCGAGCATCGAGCCCTCTGCGCGACCGCAGGGAGAGTAGCGCCATGTTCGAGCCGGTTCTCCTCAAGAATGTCGCCGTGCCGGACAGTCACCTGCTGTCGACCTACGAGGCTGGCGGCGGCTACCAGGCATTGGCGAAGGCGCTGCGCGAATACACGCCTGACGAGGTCATTAACCTCGTCAAACAGTCCAACCTGCGCGGTCGCGGCGGTGCCGGATTCCCGACGGGCATGAAATGGAGTTTCGTGCCGAAGCAGGTCGACAAGCCGAAATACCTTTGCTGTAACGCCGATGAGGGCGAGCCAGGTACCTTCAAGGACCGGATCATCATGGAGCGCGATCCGCATCAACTCATCGAGGGGCTGGCGGTAAGCGCCTATGCGATTGGGGCCAAAACCGCCTATGTCTACATCCGCGGAGAATATGTGACGGCAATCCGTCGCCTGGAGCAGGCGATCGCCGAGGCACACGAAAAGGGTTATCTGGGAACGGGCATTCTGGGCTCGAATTTCGATTTCGCCGTCCACATCCATTGCGGCGCAGGCGCCTATATCTGCGGCGAGGAGACTGCCATGCTCGAGTCGCTCGAGGGCAAGCGGGCGCAGCCGCGATTGAAGCCGCCGTTTCCGGCCGTGGCCGGGCTCTACGCCAGCCCGACCGTGATCAACAATGTCGAGACGCTGGCCTGCGTGCCGCATATCGTGGCGCGGGGCGCGGACTGGTTCCGCGGCATTGGGCCGGACAAGAGCCCCGGCCCGAAGCTCTACTGCCTCAGTGGGCAGGTGCGCAAACCCGGCCTCTACGAGTTGCCGATGGGCATACCCCTGCGCGAGCTGGTCGAGGAACATGCCGGCGGCGCCCTGCCGGGACGCAAGATCAAGGCGGTGATCCCGGGCGGGGTCTCAGCGCCGGTCATCCCTGAGCACGGGCTGGACGTGAGGATGGATTTTGACTCGCTGGCTGCCGCCGGCTCGATGCTCGGTTCGGCCGGCCTTATCGTGATCGACGATAGCACCTGTATGGTCAAGGTCGCCACCAGGATCATCGAGTTCTTCCACCATGAGTCCTGCGGCAAGTGCACGCCCTGCCGGGAAGGATTGAACTGGGTCGTGAAGGTCCTGCGCCGGGTTGAAGGCGGGGATGGCGCACCCGGCGATCTGGAGCAGCTGGAGATGCTCTGCAAGGGCATTTTCGGCAATACGTTTTGTGCCTTGGGTGACGGTGCAGCGATGGGATTGCGGGCAGCACTCGCGCATTTCCGAGATGAATTCGTCGCCCATGTCGAGGAGCGGAGGTGCCCGTTTCACTGAAGGAGTGTGCTGGATCAGGCTGTGAGGAGACCATGCTTAAAGTCACGATCGATGGACAAACGCTGGAAGTTGAGGCTGGCTCGACGGTGTTGCAGTCCGCCCTGCGTTTGGGCATCGACATCCCGACCTTCTGCTATATGAAGCGCCTGCCGCCGCTCGCCTCCTGCCGCATGTGTCTGGTGGAGATCGACGGCCTGCGCCGGCTGCAGCCGTCCTGCGCCACTGTGGCCACCGATGGCATGGTCGTGCGGACGAACACGCCTCTGATCGAGGAAACGCGCTCTTCCATGCTCGACATGCTGCTCGCCAACCACCCCCTCGACTGTCCGATCTGCGACAAGGGCGGCGAATGCGAGCTTCAGGACATGGTAATGGCCTACGGCCCCCGCGAAAGCCAATTCCACGATGACAAACGTGTGTTCCACTCCGAGGACATTCGTCTGAGTCCGGTCATCATCATGAACGTCAACCGCTGCATCCAGTGCCAGCGCTGCGTCCGGATGTGTGAGGAGGTCGTCGGCGCGGTGGCACTGGGCACCGTCGAAAAAGGCATGGATACCGCCGTCACCGGCTTCGAGGGCAGTCTGGCGAGTTGCGATCAGTGCGGCAATTGCGTCGAGGTCTGCCCGGTCGGCGCGCTGATGAGCTTCCCCTACCGCTACAAGGCGCGCCCCTGGGATCTCGTAGAGACCGACACGGTCTGCCCGCATTGTGGCACCGGTTGCCAGCTGACGGTGGGCACGCGCAAGGGCGAGTTCATGCGGGTGCGCTCGAAGTGGGACGAAGGTGTCAACCACGAAACTCTCTGCGTGCGAGGACGCTTCGGCCTCGATTTCGTTGCAAGCCGAGACCGGATCAAGCAGCCGATGATCCGCCACGATGGCGCCCTGGTTCCGGTTTCCTGGGACGAAGCGGGGGACTATCTGCGCCGGCGACTGTTGGCCGTCGAAAGCAAGGATGCCGGCGGGCTGGCCTCGCCTCGCCTGCCCAACGAGGTGCTTTATCAGTTCCAGAAGCTGATGCGAACGGTATTCCGGACCAACAACATCGATTGTTCGTCACGCTGGGCCGCGCCCTTCGATACGCTCGGCCCGCTATTGGGAACTTTCTACAGCCGCACGCCGCTGGACGACCTAATCGGCAACGACTGCGTGCTCGTCGTCGGAGGCAACATAACCGAGGAGAACCCGGTCACCGAATACCTGCTGCGGGACGGCGCGCGGCGGCGGCAGACCGAATTGCTCATGCTATCGGCGCGACCATCGCGTCTGGACGCCGATGCCAGGGTGGTGGTTCGTGTGCCTCCGGGCGGAGAAGCGGCGAGCCTTGCGGCGGTGGTGGCCGGTCTCGTGGCGGCGGCTGGTCAGGCCTTGCCGGGCGGCGCTTTTGCGGACATCGATGCGGCAATCGGCAGGCCGGCGGCGGGCGCCGGCAGTGACGGGCCCGATCGCCTGGCCGCCGCGCTCAGGGAAGGCCGCAGCGTCACCGTGCTTGTCAGCGTCGACCTCCTGAGATTACCCGAAGCGCGTGCGACGCTGCAGCAGCTCAACAACCTGCTGCACGTCCTCTGCCTGCTAGGCAAGGGCCCGGCGATGCAATTTCTCTTCGACCGTGCCAACCAGATGGGCGCCTGGGACATGGGGGCTCTGCCGGCGGCTCTGCCGGGGCTGCGGGCGGTCGCCGATGACGCGGCGCGCGCAACTCTTGCACGAAACTGGGGCGCCGAAATCCCGTCTGAACCCGGCGCGGATCTCGACGCCATGCTGGAGCTCTGCGTCGGCGGGCGGATGGGCGCGCTCTACATCGTCGGAACCGACCCCCTGGTCGCCTATCCCGACCGGGACTTTGTGACGCGGGCGCTCGGCGCCGCCGATCTCCTGATCGTGCAGGACGCGTTCCTCACGGATACGGCGGCCATGGCCGAGGTCGTCTTGCCCGCGTCGGGCTACGGCGAGGAATCCGGAACGTTCACCAACAACGAGGGCCGGATCCAGAATGTTCGCAAATTCCGGGAGCCCGTTTTCGAGGCGCGAGGCAATCTGGCGATTGTCGACTTCGTCGCGGCGCTACGCAACCAGGCGCTGCGGCCATCGACGCAAGCCGAAATTTTCGACGAGATTGCCCGGCTGGTTCCGGCCTATCAGGGGTTGACGCAGGACGGGCTTGGCGCCGACGGCGCATTCACCAAGGCGGTGCGATCATTACCGGCTGGCGTGTTCCTTGCACCGCCGCCCGTTCCAACAGCAGCCGACCGGCTCATGCTGATCACCGGCGACTGCCTGTTCCACAACGGATATCTTTCCGAACGGTCGGTCATCCTGAACACAGTCGCCAACGATCCCTATGTCGCGATGAGCGCGCAGGATACCGCGCAGCTTGGCCTTTCGGATGGCGATCAGGTGATCGTGCGTTCCGGCCAGGGCGAACTGACGGCGCAACTCAAGGTCGACGGGCGGTTTCCCAAGGGCCTCGTCTTCGTTCCGGAAAACTATAGAGCCTTGCGTCTCAACAGCCTGATGCGGCGGGGCGAATACCCATGCCCGGTGGAGGTCCAGAAGGTTCATGCCGCTCTTGAGCTCAACCGCACGGACCGGATCTGGCGTGGGGTCTGAAGATTTGGGATCGGGCATCGGAAGGCCCCCGGCATGCCGCCGTGTCCCAGCGTCTTTACATCGATCTGGCGACGTCAGTGATACCTGGTCCCGCAGATGTAATCCTGCAGATCCTGCTCCGTGCGCTGCGCTTCGTCGAGCCTGTGTTTAACCACGTCCCCGATACTGACCACGCCGGTAACCTCGTTCCCGTCCATGACCAGCACATGACGCGTCCGTCGATTGGTCATGATCCCCATCGCGACGGGCAGCAAATCCTGTGTCGAACAGGTCGCCACACTGCGGTTCATGATGTCAGCGGCCCGCATCATCGCCGCCTCGGCCCCGTATTCCGCCACCGCATTGCAGCAGTCCCGCTCCGACAGCGTACCGAGGTATTTGCCGTTCGATCGGCTGACGACGACGAAGCCGATATTGTTGTCTCGAAACAGCCGCAGTACCTCCACCATCGTCTGATCGGGAGCAACTGTGATGACACCGACACCCTTGTTTTTCATGATTTCACCGACAAACATCTGAGCCTCCTTCCGAGCGCTTCGGTTTGACAGCTGGCGCGCGTTCATGTTCGCCGGATATTCCGCCACCAGTTGTAGCCCTGCGTCTCTTTCGTCTCGACAAGTACGTCCTTCTTCGTATTCAGGCGCGCGGCAACCACGCCGCCGCCTGTTGCCGCCTTACCCGGCTTGGCGAGCAGATCATCGCGCCCGATCATCAGGTCAGCTGAGGAAAAACTCGAGAATTCGTATTGCTGGCCAAGCGCGATCGCGTCCGCCGGGCAGGCGTCCTCGCACAGCCCGCAGAACAGGCATCGGGCCGTGTCGATCTCGAATTTGGCCGGGTGCCGCTTGCCCTTCTCGTCCTCGTAGGGGACGACTTCGATACAGTCGCAGGGACAGATTCGCGCGCAGAGTTCGCAGGCCACGCACTTGATCTCGCCCTCTTCATCACGCGTCAGGAAGTGATGCCCGCGATAGCGGGAGTAGGGCAGCCACTTTTCCTTGTCCGGATACTGCATGGTCACGGATCTGGAGAACATGTAGCCGAAGGTCAGAGCCAAGGCGCTCGCCAGATCGGCAAAGAACGCCCAACCAATCCATGTTCCAACTCTGTCCTGCGCGCGCGACATCGCCGCCTCGCTACGGAGCCGCTACGACCCCAAAAAGTACACCGGTTATAATTATGTTCGCCATTGAAAGAGGAAGCAAGACTTTCCATCCGATCGCCATCAGTTGGTCGTAGCGGTAGCGGGGGAAAGTGAAGCGGAACCAGATAAACACATAGACGAAGAACGCGATCTTGAGCACAAACCACAAGAGCGGTGGCAAGGGAATCAGAACTCCGTTCCAACCGCCGAAGAACAGGATCACCACCAGCACCGACACAAGCAATACGATGGCATATTCGCTGACCATGAAGAAGGCAAAGCGGATACCGCTGTATTCGGTATGGAACCCGGCCCCCAGATCACCCTCCGCCTCCGCCAGGTCGAAGGGAATGCGCTGTGCTTCGGCGAGCCCGGCGACGAAGAACACAAAGAATCCGACCGGTTGGTAGACGATGTTCCAGACATCGGCCTGCGCCCGCACGATCTCGAGCAGGCTCATGGATTGCGCCAGCATGACCACGCCGATGACCGCGAACCCCATCGGGATCTCGTAGCTGATCATCTGCGCGCAGGTCCTGAGGCTGCCCAGAACAGCGTATTTGCTGTTGGAGGCCCAGCCGCCGAAGATCACGCCATAAACCTCGATCCCGATCACCGAGAAAACGAAAAGGAGCGCCACATTCATGTTGGAGACGTAGAGCGTGATCTCGTGGCCGAGGACCGAGACAGTTTCGCCGAAGGGGATCGCGACGAACACCACAAAGGGCGGGGCGAGCGCCAGGATTGGCGCCAGTTTGAACAGGAACCGGTCGGCCTCGGCCGGGATGTGATCCTCTTTGGTCAGGAGCTTGATTCCGTCCGCCGCCGGCTGCAACAGCCCGTGCCATCCCACGCGCATCGGCCCCATCCGCTGCTGCATGTGCCCGGCGATCTTCCGTTCCAGCCAGGTCAGCGGCAAGGGTAGCAACAGCAGGATCGCAATCAGGAACGCGACCTTCAAGACGATCAGGCCAAGGGCGACGATAAGTTCCATGATCCCGGCTACTTATTCATCGGGTTGAAGCGCACGACCGGACTTTGGCTCCGGCTATACAATGAGCACTGCGCGCACTTGTCAGATTACATGGTACAACGGCGACGCACCGCATACAATGCCGTCGCAGTTATGTCGCCGCTGGCTATGATGTGTCCGGGCTCAGGACGTTTTGAGACGAGTGGCTCGCTGTGCAAGATGAATGCTCCGCGTTTCCGCCGGTTGCACCGCGCCATCTTGCGTATCAAAAACCGCCGAGGCTCTCATCGCTGCAGGATGAAAGTTCCGTGGCAAGCCAGGTGGCACCCGGGGAGCTCGACACCCAGCAGAAACGCAAAAAGCTCCTCAAGGGTTATGTCGAGGAGCTTTCTGTCAAGCGACTTGAATGGGTAAATTTGCAAGTTAGTTGGTCACGGGGGCAGGATTTGCCCCGCTCGGGTCTTAAAACAGTCCACTGGACTGTTTTATCGGTCGCTGCCCGATCGACCGCTCGCCCTTCAGGTTATGGTGAGCTCTGCGAACGAGGAGCTACCATCGCCAGCGAAGATGAAGTCTTCGCGCCAGCGATATTGCTCAGGAGTGTATTTGGGATTTGGTTGCGGGGGCAGGATTTGAACCTGCGGCCTTCAGGTTATGAGCCTGACGAGCTACCGGGCTGCTCCACCCCGCGCCATGATGAGCTGTCTGGGGCAAGCCTGGACTTTTTGTTTGCCGGTCCTCGAAGGCTTTGCCTTCTGCGGTTCCGGCGGGGGCTGCTCCACCCCGCGTTATTATATTACAGCAGAAAGGGCCGCTTGGGCGACCCTTTTTGTTCGGCATGGGCCGTTTGTTTTGTTTAGAGAAGATTGTTTTATCAAAGTTGCGTTTTGCAGACCT
>NZ_JBIXJN010000022.1:0-117422 GCF_052871115.1 Rhizobium sp. LARHSG275
GGACATTCCAGTAGATCAATCATCGTTTCCTCCTCGGTTGGGATGAAACGAAAGCGCTTTCGTGTTGTAGTTTTTACCATCCGATCCATTATTAAGAAAATCGTTTGATCATATAGAAACTATCGGTGAAATGAATTTCGCGACCTTTGATCTCAATCTTGTACGTGTGCTCGACGCCTTGTTGCGGGAAGGGTCGACCGTGAAGGCCGGTGAGAAACTTGGAATGTCCCAGTCAGCGGTTTCCGGCGCACTCTCAAGACTGCGTCATGCGCTCGATGATCAGCTGTTCGTCCGTCATGGCCAAGGTTTGCGCCCGACGGATTATGCAAGAGGTTTAGCCATGCCTCTTCGTGAGACGCTCGACAGGATGGAGGCGTTGTTCAGTGGCACCTCTTTTGATCCCGGTAGCGCCAGCCTCACTTTCAAGTTAGCAGGAAGCGATTTCTTTGCGGAGATGCTGATGCCGCGGCTGGCGCGCGAGATTCACCAACGTGCTCCGGGTATTCGGGTGCAATTGGTCGACCTCGTCCCAAACAGCTACATCGATTCTCTTGAGCGGTATGAAGCCGACATGGCTCTCATTCCTGATGCAGAATTTCCAGACTGGATCGACCGACGTGCGCAATTCCGGTCGTCCTTCACAACTATCGCCCGAAAAGGAAACGCAGCGATCGAAGCAGCCGGAATAAAATCTGGCGCAACCTTGCCGATCGATCTTTTTTGCGATCTCGGGCACATCCTCTTCTCGCCTGAAGGAAAAACAAAAGCCATGGGTGATGCGGCACTGGCCAAGATCGGACGAACTCGGAAGGTGGTCATGACGGTTCCTGTTTTCTTCGGCGTCTGCCGAGCTGTGAGCGAGAGTGATCACATCGCACTCGTCCCTCGACAATTGGCAGAGCGCTTGGCGGATCTTTTCGGGCTCTCCCTCTATAACGCGCCCATGCCGCTTCCGCCGGCCCTCATCGTCGGCGTGTGGCACAAGCGGGCGACAGGGAACCCCGCCCATCATTGGATTCGGAACCTGATCGCCGAGATATTGCTGCCACTTAATGTCGGCGAGCAGCCCCTGCCAAATGAACTGCGCTGACGGTGCTTTTTCGCGTCGATCGGCAAGTACAGTCGGTTTCGAGGAGGCGCAGCGGAAGTCAACAGCTTCGCCGCAGATCAGTTCTCTTCCATCGGAACTCTCAAGACCTTCAATCACGAACGAGGGCTGTCTGGTTCTGCAGCCATGGGCTAGGTTACCCTAGGACTAGGGCGATTGTTTCTTGTAGTTCTTTTATTGAAAAGGGTTTTCCGATGAGCGGCTGGTCCGCGAAGTCGTCGGATAACCCACTCTGCCCATAACCGGTGCTGAATAAGAACGGTATGCCGCGCTCGCGCAGTATTTCTGCAACGGGAAAGCTTGGATGACCAGCCAGGTTGACGTCTAATATCGCCAGATCGACCGTCGCGGTGGCGGCAAGCCCTCGTGCTTCGGCTAGCCGAGCTGCGGACGCTACGATCTCGCAGCCGAGATCTTGAAGCATGTCCTCGATCATGAGAGCCACGAGCCCCTCGTCCTCTACGACGAGGACCTTGAGTCCGAAATAGTTGCTCATGCCTTAACCGCCTCGACAGGGACGATTATACGGCAAGTAACACCAGCGGGCTCAAAGGCGAGGTCAAACTCACCTGCTAGATCTCGCTCAATACAACGCTCCATCAGGCGGCTGCCGATGCCGCGACGCGTCGGAGCGCTCACCGGCGGCCCACCGACTTCCAGCCAGTCGAGGACCAGCTTCGCCCCCTCTCCCTCGAGATGCCATTTGACTGATAGCATGCCCATTTCCGATGACAGCGCCCCATATTTGATGGCATTGGTGGCAAGTTCGTTGAGGGTCATCGTCAGGCTCAGCGCGGTGCGTGGATCGAGAACGACTGAGGGGCCGTTAATCTTGATCTGACCCGCAGCCTTACTGGCCATTGGGGTCATTACTTCCTGTGCAAGCAAATCCAGAGGCGCGTCCTTCCAATGATGCCTGGTCAACAGATCGTGGGCCCGGGACAGCGCAAGCAGCCTTGCCTCGAACCGCTCCCCGAAATCCTGCAAGCCGTCGGCATGTCGTGCCGTTTGCCCCGCCAGCGATTGTACGGTGGCGAGCGTGTTCTTCACCCGATGATTGAGCTCGTCAATGAGGATCTTCTGCTCGTTCTCGGCCTTTTTGCGCTCGCTGATGTCGACCAGCATGTTTATCGCGCCAACCAGATTACCATCGGCATCATGAAGGGGCGTGGGGTAGGGAATGAAGGGAACGCGACTGCCATCGGGCCGCTCGGCGATCGCCTCCGCGCCTCGAACTGGACGATCTTCTCTCAGTGCCACGGCCATCGGGCACTGGTCGTGCGGCAAGGGACTGCCGTCCAGATTATAGAGGCGCCAGGTGACGCACCACATATCGCCGGGTTGAGGCGTGCGGCCGGACATCTCCACGGCTGCCTTGTTGTAGAAGGTGATGCGGCCTGTCGCATCGGTTGTATAAACGGCCGCCGGCAGCGCCTCAAGCAGATCACGCATGTGCTGCTCACGTGCGCGTATCTGGTCCTCCATTTGCTTGGCCGCGGTTACATCCTGCAGAACGCGCACGCCATACCGAAAGCCGCCGGCCCCATCCCTCACCGACGAACTATGAACGTCAAGGTAGACCATAGTGCCATCGGGCCTGATCGCACGTTTCCGGATGAAATAGGTGTCCAGATCTCCCTGGAGCTGTCGCGTGTACTGAGCCGCATCTTCCTGCCGATCCTCCTCCTCGGTGTAATCGTAGAAGGTCATGCCCAGCAGCTCTTCACGGGAGCGTCCCAGCATCCCGCATAGCGCGTCGTTGACGCGAAGGAGGCGTCCTTGCGCATCCGCCTCGGCAATGCCGATTGTGGCCGCCTCATAGGTGGCCGCCAATCGTTCCTCGCTTTCGCGACGTGCGGTCTCGGATTCGAAAAGCTCGGTCACATCGGTCGTGAAGCAGCACGTGTTGACGAACTGCCCATCTTGGAAACGGCTGTTGGACGTAATCAGCACATGTTTGATGGAGCCGTCCTTGGCGCGCAGCCGTGCGGGGTACCGATCGAGCTTGTCGCCGCAGGAAAGCTTGTGAAGGATGTCGCCAATAACAGGCGCGTCGGCGTGAAACTCCGCTATGTGGCGGCCGACATATTCTTCGGACGCGTATCCCAGGAGGGCCAGTTCCGCCTTGTTCGCATGCTGAATAATACCGTCGCCAGTGACGATGTGGAGGCCGATGGCGCTGTTTTCGAAAAAGTCATCGAGATCAGAGCCTTTTCGGCGCACTTCCTCTTCTGCTGCCTTGCTCGCGGAAATGTCCTGGAAGCAGTTTATTGCTCCCTGAACCCTGCCGTCGTGATCTTTCAACACACGAATGTTCACGAGCGCGACGAAGCGCGAGCCATTCGGCCTCTCAATGATTACTTCGGCGTTGCGAGCTGGGGTGCCGTTGAAAACGGCCGTTGCCATCGGGCAGACTTCGTGTGGAAGCGGCGCGCCGTCGGGAAGAAAAAGGCGATGGGAGCCGCAGAAACGCTCAGGAGCTTCCTCGAGCGACGGTGCGCGCCCCCAAAGTTCTGCCGCCTCCGCGTTGTAGCGGACGAGCCAGCCTTCACGGTCGCAAAGATAGACTGCCCCCGGTATCGCATCAAGAACGCTCGGCGCTGCCGCGACCAACGCGTCATATTCGCTCAGTTTCCTCGTGGCAGCGGGAAATTCCTGGACATTCGACATCAGCGATCCTGCACCTGCTACTCTTTGGTGACCCACGCACCGGATCTTCCGCTCAAGGCGCAGATCAGATAACCCACTGAAACGACCGAGGCGGCTATTCGTTCCTTGCAATGCAGCACGATTCCAGAGGTGATCCGGAGCGCGTTGTCCTGGTAGCTGTTGGTGCAGGTCCAGTCCGGGAACACCGGAGCCGCTCCGATCAGGGGCCTCTCCGAGCATTTGGGCAGGCGATCCCAGCCAGGTTTCGACAGCGGGCCAGATGGACAGGTCAGCGATGCTATTTGCGCGCGTAGTACCGTTCCAAGAGGTCGATCATGCTCAACTTGCTCCGCGCTTTGGAGAACATGCAACAAGGCGTCGTGTTGCTTGATGCAGACCTACAGGTTTTGGTGTTCAACACCCAAGCGGCGGAATTGCTGCGGGCTCCAAAGGGCGCGATCGAAGCCGGTATCAGCGCGGCGAGAATGGCCGCTACACCAACAGTTTCGATAGGGCTATCTGGTGGCTTCCTTCCGGGAGTGGAGGTCGCGCGCAGGACCAGCCGCGTTTTCCCGCCGGTCACAGTGAACGCTGCATGTTCGAATACGGTCAAGAGCACAGATCGGCACGGCTGAAGTATCCCTGCTAGGCAGGAGCGATTTGCTCTTCATCCTGCATTCAGGGTCGATGTGGGAAACTGAAGCATCTTCTTGGGGGTGTTTGCCATGACCAAGGATTATTTAGCTGCGAACAACATACCATTGCAGAACGAGGATATTTTGATCTGCAAAAGAGTCTTCGATCATATCTGCGCCACGGGCACATAACGGGCGGCGAAGCCTGCGACGAACTCGCAACCCGGATCATCTATTTCTATCAGCATGGCGTCACGAACGAAGCCAGCTTAGAACCTACTCGCGAGGGTTGCCGGCAAATAGAGGCGGTCGTAACTGTTCGACATGCCCGCAGTCATTCCGTGTAGCGGAGGAACGATATCTTATCGGCAGCGTTTTGCGAGGATACTCAAGATCCTGGGAGGATAACATGAAGATACTGGTCATCTCTGCGGCATCATTGTTTCTGTCACTTGGCGGGGCGGCGGTCGCGCAGACTACGACGGTCGTCGTTCCTGGCGAGGTCAAGACCTATGTCCAAAAACAGGAAACGCCATCCGTCACCTTTGAAGGTGACGTCGCAGTCGGCACGGCGCTTCCTGACACGGTCGAGATCCACGCAATCCCCGATCAACCTGATTACGGTTATGTAGTCGTCAACAAAAAACGTGTGCTCGTCAATCCGAAGACCCGCACCGTGATTGAGGTCATCCAATAAATTGAAAGGATCGCGGGCCTGTTTTTAAGGCCCGCGATTCCTCTATTATTCCACCCACGTCCCCATCAGCTAGCGTTCGCTCGGGGGGCAAGAGTTGAGTTCAGCCTGGCATCCACCGCAGCCAGCCGCCTCAGATGGCGCCGTAACCGCGGGGTCTCCTTTGGGCCTTCGAGACACGAAGGAGCAATTCGATCGTCAAATTTCGCCCTCTTCATTCGGGGTCGATCTCACCGTTTGCTGCGGCAAGCGGAGCCATTGCGTGGGGTTCGGCAGATGCGTTCTCAAAAGATCAGCCGGGCGATCATCGGGCATGATCGAAGATGGCGAGAACCTGGTCTTTCCCATTCGGGTCCCGACTTTGCTGCCACCGAGATTTCGTATGGGCGCTGACTGGTCGCGCCTCGGCATGTGAACTGCCTTACCAGCCATAGCTGAAGGTGGCGCCACTGCCGTTATCCCCATCCTGCACCACATCCGTTTCAGTATTTCGTCCATACTGGAAAATGCCATAGGCATTGTTGTTGCCGTTCTGCCGCAAGGTCCCGGAATGACCATTGCCCCGTTGCCGGATGAAGCCGAGGTTGCCGCGGCCACCCTGAGCGATACCGGCCGCGTTACCCCGGCCCAGCTGCCGGATGTCGGCATCTTTCAGGCCGCGGTAGAGCGAATAGACACGCAGCCCGGTTGAGAAAAGACCCGCATCCTCGGTGTTGTCTGGTGCGAGGTTGAACGAGATTCGGCCGCCGGCATAGGCTGGCACAGACAAGGCTACTTGCGCCAGGCTCCCAGCAAGAAGAGTGACGGTAAGGATCTTAAACACGTTGCGGGTCATTCTGATCTCCATTTCCGGCTGCCTGAGCCGATGATCAACTTTCGCCTCTGGCAGCTGAACCCAGTCGGAACTGCCCGTTCAGTTGTCGTTCAGTCGTTTCGACCTGAAAGCAAAAGGACGCCGGAAACCGGCGCCCTTTAGGAAAATTGCAGCCTGTGGAGGCCGATTAATCACCGCCGATCTGTTTCGTGCAGCTGAGACTTCTATCCGGAATGACGACGTCCAGTGTGGCCTTGTATTTGGCTCCTTTGGCGTCGAGCGCGACCGAACTAAGGATTGCCGCATGTCCCTCGACGGCATCAAAATCGCCACTCTGGTTGATCGAGGAGCTTCCGCCGTCTCCCACTTTTTCGACATGGAAGGTGTAAGTCCCGCCGACATGCTTGTCGGCGTGGACGAGCGCGTCCAGTCTCACCATACCAGCCCCAGGGGTTGCTTTGATTTCGCAAAGCTGCGCCCCGCCAGATTGGTTGGCAGTCGTCATGGCGGAAACCGCGCCGACGGGAAGCAGGACCAGCGCGAGAATCGTCATCGCGCGGCGCGGATGTTTGATGCTATTTGGCATGGTCGTTTCCCTTGATGGTCTGCTGTTGCGATCTTGACCTGTTTCACGGCAACCTGCAGTCGCCTAGGGGCAGGCCTGGACGAAGGCCGCGACATTGCCGTTACCGCCCTGGCTGACATTGGCGCTGCAGCCGTGGCCGACCTGGACGCCGGCCGCGATGTTGCCATTACCGTCCTGGGTAAGGATGGTCGTATGGCTGGAGCCGAATTGGCCAATGCCCGCTACGTTGCGGTCGCCGCGCTGATAGGTGGCGCCATAGTTGTCGTTGCCTTCCTGACCGACAGCTGAAAGATTATGGCGGCCATACTGACGGCCGAGAACCCGGTTATAACCACCGTTCTGGTAGGTTCTGATCCGGTTTCCGTATCCTTCTTGCGCCCCACCGGCAGAGTTCGACCAGCCATATTGTTCGATACGAACATCATTGGCCATGGCGGGGGCTGCGACGGCAATGCCGATGAGAGCGACGAGTGCGGTTGCAATGATAGACGTGCGGATCATGAATATGTCTCCTCAGGCGGATAAGACCGCGGTTGAACGTCTTTCTTCTAGGCGCTTCCTTTGGAACGGAAGCTGAAGGCACCGTTCAGTCGGGGTTCATTCGCGGAGATCGGCGCAACCGGGCGGGCTGTACGTGCCTGGCCAGGAAGTTTTGACGATATGTGTTCCGGGGTCGTCCGTCACAGACAAAATAACGCAGACGACCTATACGATTTCGGCTCTCTCAGAGCGCGACGACTTGGCAGACGCACCAGCCCAAGACGTTGATGCCGGCCCATCGCGAAAGAACAGACTTGTCTTCATTTTCGCTTCAGTTACGCCTAATCCAGCGCTCATAAAGAATGGCTAAATATCGATACAAGCTCGCCAGCCGTCACTGGCGAAAGCACATACGCTTGGCCCCGACTGGGGGCTCACAGGAACTGCATCGCATGTTGATTGGAAGAAACCGCTATGCCTTCTCTTCTTGGGACAACAGGGCTGAGGTGTAAAAAAACGACTTGGACATTCGTTGCCGTTGTGCTGGTTTTGGCCGGTATCGCTTCCGTAAATCCAGCCGAAGCGCAAGCTTCCCCTGAAAAGAGAATAGGCTTCGTCGTTGGCAACGCCGCCTATAAGGCAGGCGCCTTGCCGACGCCGGCCAACGATGCCGGGCTGATATTCCTGGGGTCCCAATCGGCCTTGAGCCAGGATGCAAAATCCTCCGATAACCAGTGGATCATAACCCTTGGCGGATCCGTCGAATACGGTCCTTCCTATGAAGGATCGAAGCACCTTTCTTTCAGTGGTATGCCGTCTTTCGATTTTCGACGGTTCGGCGAAGCGCCTGAATACAGCGCGCCGGACGATAATATCGACTACGGTCTGTTCGATATCGGCGGCGTCGAAATCGGCTCTGTCGTCGGCCTGAGAGGAGGGCGGTCGGCATTCGACGAATCCGAACTGCAGGGTTTGCATTCGGTCCAGTGGAATCTGGACGCCGGCGTCTTTGCGCAATACTGGCCGATAGAGGATCGCCTGCGTGTGCGGGCGGAAACACGGCAGGCGTTGTGGGGCGGCGACGGTTTGCTTGCCGATCTCTATCTCGATTGGTTCCAGCCGGTCGGCGATCGCTGGCTACTGTCTGCGGGTCCGCGGATGTCTCTGGCAAACGGCGCCTATATGCGCAACAATTTCGCAGTTTCCGCCGAGGAAGCTGCCAATAGCGGTCGCGTCGAGGCGTTCGACGCGAATGGCGGTCTCAAATCCATCGGTTTCATGGTGGCTGCCACCTATACGCTCTCACCGGCCTGGAGCGTGCAGATCTACGACAAATATAGCCGCCTGGTTGGCGATGCCGCCGACAGCCCGGTCACCTCAAGACTTGGCTCAGCCGACCAGAACGTCATTGGCATCACACTCAACCGCTCCTTCCAGATCGGCTTCTGAGCTTTGCGCCGCCGCTTTCTCATGCTGGCCGATATAGTCCCGCGTCACGGGAATGACGTCGTTGCGCTTGCTTAGCTGGATCTGGAAAACCACCAGATCTTCGTAGCGGAATGCGGCTTCGGCGCTTGCAAGGTAGAATTCCCACATGCGGCAGAAGCGTTCGTCGTAAAGTGCGGCAGCCTCTTGCCATTGCGCCAGGAAGCGCTGCCGCCAATATGCCAGCGTCCAGGCATAGTGCAGGCGGAGGACCTCGATATCGGCAACCGCAAGACCCGCTTTTTCAATTTCGGGAAGGATTTCCGACAGTGCAGGAATGTAGCCGCCGGGAAAGATATATTTGTCGAGCCAAGGCGTGGTGAAGCCGGGTGTCGCCGAGCAGCCGATGGTGTGCAAAACCATGAGGCCATCATCTTCCAGCAGGTCCGCACATTTCTCGAAGAAGGCGCGGTAGGATGCGAGGCCGACATGCTCGAACATGCCGACCGACACGATCCGGTCGAACCGTCCGCTCAGGCTGCGATAGTCCTGAAGGGCAAACTGGATACCCGCCTCCATTCGCCCGTGTTCGGCAAGCCGCCTCAGGGCATAGCCATGCTGCTCTTCCGACAGGGTGATGCCGAGCACATGCCCGCGCGGCACATGCCTGGCCATATGCAGGGCCAGCCCACCCCAGCCGCAACCGATATCGAGCACACTCTTGCCGGGCTCAAGCTGCAATTTCGCGGCGAGATGCCGCTTCTTGGCGCGCTGCGCCGCATCGAGCGATTGGTCGGACCTCTCGAAATAGGCGCAGGAATATTGCCGGTCCGCGTCGAGGAAGAGCTCGTAGAGCCGGCCATCCAGATCGTAATGGTGGGCGACATTGGCTTTGGAACGCGCCGGCAGATTGCGATGGCGGAAGGTGCGCAACCGGGTGCGGGCGCCATCGATCAGCCGGGCGACGACGGGATGTCTGGCGTTCTGCGCCTCGCGCAACATCATTGCCAGGAAGTCGTAAAGCGAACCATGTTCGACGAGAAATCGGCGGTCCATGTAGAGTTCGCCGAGCCGCATATCGGCATCGATCAGGAAGGCCCATTGCGCAGCCAGATCGGCAAAGCGCACATGCACCCGTTCACCGGATGCGTCACCAAAGGAGAGCAGGCTGCCATTGGACGTGGTAACGTCGAGGGAACCGTGGGTGACGATGCGAGAAAGTGCCCGCGCCATGATCCAGTTGGTGAAAGCCGCGGCCACGGCGCCGATCCTCTCGAAGATGAAGCGTTGTGCTTGCGCCATCACCGATCCTTGACAGGATGCGCGTGGGGCAGCGCGTGCCCGCTGCGTGGGTCATTGACCGGGTGCGTCGCCTCCGATGCGCCGGCGATCAGCCAGACGCCGGCAAGGATCAGGCCGCTGCCGACGATCTGGAGTGCGACGACCGGCTCGCCGAACATCGACCAGCCGCTCGCAATGATCAGGACATAGCTGATACCCGAGAGCGGAAAGGCCCGGCTGAGGTCGAGTTCGGCCAGAATGGTCATCCAGACGAAGAAGCAGGCAACCTCGACGACGAGGGCCGCCAGGATCCAGTGCGAGGCGAGTGCGTCGTGCGCCAGGGTCGCTCCGTCCGCACCGGTCAACTGCACGGCGCCGAGCTTCATGAAAATCTGAAACAGCGTGTTGAGGACCGGCACGGCAAGCCATGTCAGGCGCATCGATGTCATCACTTGGCCTGCTCCGCGGAAAAAAGTGGGGAGATAAGCCGCAGCAATGTCTGCAGCACGGGATTTCGGTGGCGGAAAAACATGGTGTTGGCCGTTAGTTGGCTGCCGAGCCGTACCTTGTTTTCATAATATGCCTGGCCGCTCTGGTAACGGCTGAGACCGCTATCGAGGCAATAACGCAGATTGGTGAACCAGCTCAGGAAATAGAGATTGTACGGCCGTCCCTGTTCGCCATCCATGCAGAAGAACTTGTCGATCGCGACGCGATCATCGTGAACGATGAGATTAGCAGCCAGCGGCTCGTCCCCGACATAGTAAAGGACGCAGAACGAACGGCCGCGCATATGGGTCAGGATCCCCTCGAAATAGGCGGGCGTCAGCTCTTCGAACTGCCATTCGCTGCGATTGCGCGTATCGTGGTAGAGCGCCATGATACGTGCCAGCACGTCACCCACATCCGTTCTGATTTCGACCCTGACGGCGTCGAAGGACTTCATCTTGCGCCGCATGTCCTTGCGCGTGCCCGCAGACAGCCGGGCCATGTACTCGTCGATCGTCTGAAAATCGATATCGAGCCAGGCGGATGGCAGGCCGCCGATTGCGGCATAGCGCCGTTCTGAAAACACGGCACCGAATTCCACGGCGACCGGCGCGGGAATATCCTTGATCCCCATCAGCGAGCAGCCTTCCTGAGCCGCAAGACTTTCGAAGGCGTCGAGCAGTTCGCCGAGCAGTGCTTCACGACGTTCCTCCGGCACCTCGGCATGAAAGCCTATGACGCCGTTTTCGGTGCACGGCGAGCCGAGGCAGGCAAGCCGCAGCACCAGGAAGCCTGAAACGTGCCGTCGCACGCGGCGGATCAACCGGCGCGGCAAACCCTCTTCCAGTGTCGTGTCCAGCGGATAGGGGCACAGGAACGCCGGCACGGCGGCGCTGATCCTTCCGTTCTCGACGATCGTAATGTAGCGCCAATCGAATTCGCCGATGCCGGCGTCTTCGATCGCCAGCAGGCAATCATAATCTTCGACCTGGCCGCGGTAGCAGGCATTCCATGCTTCGCGGCCGATGGCTCGGATCGTGTCGTAGACCTGTGCGACCGGCTCGCCGTTTTCGGCGGGAAATTGTCTATAAGCGAGCTTCAGCATGGCCTGCCTCAAAGAAATTGGCCGTGAATTCGGCCACCAGTCGATGCTGGCGGTCGAGATGGATCATGTGGTAGCTGTCCTTGATCCACTTGAGTTCATGCGGCCCGCCGATGTGATCGGATATGTAAAGCGCATGCCGGGGATTGCTGAGATCGTCCTCTTCGGCGTGGAGGATCAGGGTTGGCGTCCGGATCTCAGGCAGGGTACCCCGAAGCGCCTTGCCCAATCGATACATTTCGACGATGCCGCGGCCGGGGAATTTTTCGAGCATGCCTTCGCCCGCCATGTCCTCGACCAGGCGGCGCATGCGATCATCCTTGATGCCGAGCGATTGGTTTTCCCTGAAGTTGAGACGGTCGAGAAACGGCACCCGTGACAGCCAGCCGATATGCGGCGACAGCATCGTATAATGTCGCGGAACGTCCCAGCCGTCATAGTGGAAGCAGGGCGAATAGATCGCCACCGCCTTGATCAGGTCCGGCCGGTGCTTGGCAGCCAGCAATGACAGCTTGCCGCCGACGCAGATGCCGGCGGCAAAAACCGCTTGCGTGTGTTCTGCCAGGAATTCGGATCCGCGCACGACGCTTGCCAGCCAGTCTTCCCACTGCGTGCGGCGCAGCGTCCTGATGTCTTCGCCATGACCGGCCAGCAACGGAGCGTGAACGCTGTAGCCGCGCCGGTTGAGCTGGCGCGCTAAGAGCTTCATTTCGGCCGGCGCGCCCGTCAAGCCGTGGATCAGCAGCACACCTTTGCCGTTCGTTCCCGGCAGGAAGAAGCTCAACTGCTCAGATCTCATGCCGAAGCTCCAGCTCGCGGTTTTCCGGGGCCATGAAGCCGAACGCATGGCAGGTGCTGATCACGTGCGTGCCGGCCCTTTTCTGCTCGTCCTTGATCTGTTCGTGCAGGGCCGAGAGTTTCGTCCAGTGGGTGCGCGGCCGGTAATGATGTTCGGCATGATAGCCATTGCCGAACCACAGCCAGTTGTAGAAGGACTTGTGGCTGCTCACGCCCCAGGCAATCGGTTCGTCCGGGTCACCATGAAGATGCTCGTAATAGCCGTTGAGCGACGACAGGCAGTTGCCGGCATAATAGAAGGGCACGAAGAACAGGACGGCCTTCCAGTCGTAGATCAGCGCAATTGCCGCCAGGCCGAGAAAGGCCAGCAGTTCGAAACGGCCCCATGCGGCGTCGAAAGGACGGTTCTTGGCGATGGCCTTGTGAATATCGCCGAGACTGTCGCGGAAGAAGCTCTTCAGCGTGTAGGACCAGACATTCTCCGGCTCGCCATTCTGGCCATAGCGGTAGATCGACAGCAGATCGATCGTACCGCCGTTTTCATCCGGCCGGTCGCTGTTGCCAGAGTGATGGCGCATGTGCACCCAGTGGTAATAGGTCTGAGAAAAACCGATCGCCACCGACTCCAGCAGGCTGAAGCCATAATTCATCCAGCGCGGCTTGAAATAGGGCGTGTGGATGAAATTGTGCGAGATGCTGTTGATGTTCCAGGATATCGATACGGCATAGAGGCAACCCAGGATCGCTGGGACCCAGAGCGGCCGGCTTTCGAAGCCGACGATCAGGTAGATGTCAAAGACGAGATGCGCGAAGGCCGCAAGCACGGGGGCGGCATCCCATCTGGTATGAGCAAAGATTCTCATAGTCCGGTTGCTCCTACGCAGGCCACGCCGGCGGTAATGAGAAACACGCCCGCTGCGTGGCGAAGGTTGATATTTTCCTTGAAGACGGCGGCACCCGCGACGACGGTCCCGACATAGCTGAGCGCCATCAGCGGAAAGGCGATGGTCAGCGGCACGCGGGCGAGCACGGCCGTCCAGGCAAGCAGTTCGATCGCCCAGAAGGCGATGCCGAGCCAAGTCAGCGGCTTGGCCAGGGTTGCCAGAACGGCGCTGTCGCTGGCCGCCTGCTTGAAGCAGACCTCGCGGGCGGTTTCCGCCAGCACGCAGAACAGGATCAGGCCGAACATCGGCAAGGTGAGGCCGCCGGTCATTCCATCGATTCCGCCAGGACTTCCAACAACGCGTGATTTGCGGCGCTGTTGATGTTGCGCACGGCATCCGCCGCCTGCCGCAGCCGCGGCTGATCGATGAAGATTTCCGCCTGCTTCAGCAGCCGGGTCTTCAGGCCGCCGGCGTAGCTCGGCATCGAATAATCGCCGATGACGTCGGCGCCGACGACGCGATGGCGGCTGCCGATCTCGCTGATCAGCGCCATCAGATAGGGCAGGCGCATGCGACCTTGATCCCAGTTGGTCACGGCGTCATCGGCGCCAAGCACGTCCTTGTCGATCGTGAAATAGACCGCCTCGGTGCCGATGCGGCTGAGGATCAGGTCGATGAAATTCTCTTCGCCGATCTCGGAGATGGAATTCCAGTAGAGGGCGCGCCCGTCCTGCCGGTAGCTGGCGCCGCTGCCGTATTCGGCAGAGACGCGGCTTGGTGGATGCTCGTAAGGGTAAAGCTCCAGCTTGCCTTCCCTCAACCAGCGCAGATTGGCGCCCTTACGTTCGGGATTGCGCAGATCGCTACTGCAGACGCCGACCGTGACGACCTTTTCTATCTTGGGGTTCAACAGGGCACTGTTGATCCACGAGCCACAATGCATGCCGCCCTCGAAGTTCACCCAGTCCGGGTGATTGTCGAAATGAACGAGAGTAGTCGAAACCGGCCGCCGTTCGAGGGCCGTATCGAGCAGCAGAGCGGTCACATGGTGGAAGTCGCCCGAGCCCATGAAGGCAAGCTGCGGTCCCCGGCCTCGAGAGGGCAGCGATCGGGATATATCCCGGCCAAGGTCGGACAGCATCTTCTGCCTGCCCCACAATCTGATTGCACTGCCGCCCCGCTTGTCGACATGGTGGCACGCGCCTACAAGCGTGCAGGCGCGCACGAAGTCCGGCTGCAACTCCAAAGCATCGTCGAGATGAAGGAGGAGAAGCTGCACCGTGCTACCTCCGAGCCGCGCGCGTGAAGAGTTGGTCGAGCAGCGTCAGCGCCAGATCGATCTCTTCGAGTGAGATTAGCAGGTTCGGCGCCAAGGTGATGACGTTTTTGTGGTAGCCGCCGACATCAAGAACGAGGCCATAGACCTTGGTGCCGACCTGGAGATCGCCCTTCATGCCTTCGTCGCAAAGCCAGTCCATCGTCGCCTTGTCGGGCGTGAAACCGTCTTCCTTGCAGATTTCGCACCGCAGCGCCAATCCGAGCCCGTCGACGTCGCCGACGATCGCATGGCGCTTTTGAAGCTGCTTCAGGCCATCGAGGAAATAGGCGCCCTTGGCCATGATCGCCGCGCCGAAATCCTCCTCTTCCAGCATCTTCATCGTTTCGAGCGCAACGGCCGTTCCCATCGGATTGCTGGCGAAGGTGGAATGGGTGGAGCCGGGCGGGAAGACGGTCGGATTGATCATTTCTTCCCTGGCCCAGACACCCGAGAGCGGGTTAAGCCCGTTGGTGATCGCCTTGCCGAAGACGAGAACGTCGGGCGAGACGCCGAAATGCTCGATCGACCAAAGTTTTCCGGTCCGGTAGACGCCCATCTGGATCTCGTCGACGACAAGCAGTATGCCGTGCTGATCCAGGACCTTCTTGAGTTCGGTGAAGAAGTTCATCGGCGGAATGACGTAGCCGCCGGTGCCCTGGATCGGTTCGATATAAAAGGCCGCATATTCGGCACTGCCGACCTTGGGATCCCAGACGCCGTTATATTCGCTTTCAAAAAGGCGGGCGAACTTGCGCACGCAATGCTCTCCATATTCTTCCTTCGACATGCCTTTCGGGCCGCGGAAATGGTAAGGGAACTCGACGAATTGCGCCCTTTCGCCGAAATGACCGAATCGGCGGCGATAGCGATAGCTGGAGGTGATCGCCGAGGCGCCGAGGGTGCGGCCGTGGTAGCCGCCTTCGAAGGCGAACATCAGGCTTTTGCCGCCGGTGTAGTTACGCACCAGCTTCAACGAATCCTCGATCGCCTGCGATCCGCCGACATTGAAATGAACGCGTCCCTTGCGGCCGAATTTGCGTTCGGCGTCCTGCGCGATCATGGCGGCCAGTTCGACCTTTTCGCGATGCAGATATTGCGAAGCGACTTGCGGCAGCCGGTCCAGCTGCCGATGCACTGCGGCATTCAACCTTTCGTTGCGGTAGCCGAAATTGACGGCGGAATACCACATCTGAAGATCGAGAAACGGCGTTCCCTTGGCATCATAGACGTAGGAACCTTCGCATTCCTCGAAGAATTTCGGCTCCGCCGCGTAATGGACTGTATCGCCATGCGAGCAGTAGGCTTCTTCCATCAGCCGCAGCTCGGCCTCCGACCGTTCGGATAGCAGGGACTTTTCGGTGAAGGTTTCGACATTCACAACGTTCATCAGATGCCTCTTGGTCTGGTTCATGCGATTTGGGATTGGGGGACCGCGCGGCCTTGACGCGCGATGCCTGGAAGGACTGCTTTCAGCTTGGAACGCAGATCGGTGAAGTCGGCAAAGCCGATAAAGGGGATGCCATGGTCGGTGCAGTGATCGGCGAGCCTGTCCTTGGCGAAGACGAGGTCGGCCATGCCGGCAACGCAGAAATCGCTTCGTCCGTCGCCGATATAGATGTGTGGTTCGATGCCCCAGATGACATGGCATTTGCAGACACCCGAACCCGACGAACAGCCGGCCGCCGTGAGCGCGGGCGAAAGGGCATAAGCCTCGCGGCCGTCGACGAGGCGGTAGGTGAGGCGGTTGGCAATGACGGGAAGATCGGCAATGCCATTACGCAGCAGGACGTGACGGATAAAATGGTCGACGCCGTCGGAGACGACGCTCACCGGCAGGCCGGCCACGCGGCAATAATCGAGGAAGGACTTGAAGCCGGGGTCGATCGCGACGGTATCGAGCAGTGCGCCGAGCTCGCCGCGGCTTGCGCGGATGAGGGCAATCTGTCGGCGCATGCAATCGGCCGATCCGATCAGGCCGTCCTTCCATTGCTTTTCGATCTCTTCCCATTCGGGATCGGCAAAGTTCGATAGTACGATATCCGTCACGTCCTGAATGGAAATTGTGCCGTCAAAATCGGAGAAGACCTGCATCAAATGCCCTTTCGAACTCTCTGCGGCGGTGTTTACCGGGCGTCGATGAGGCAGGACTGAAGGGAAAATGATGCGAAAATGAAATATGCGGGACACGCCGCGTCCGAAAATGCCTGCGAACCTGCCTTTGCGTTGAGAGCACGATCAGTTTCCACAGGATTCGATCGGGATCGGAAGGTATCGGTCCGGGTTCAGGTCTTCGGCAGTTGCAGCTCCACCCGCAGGCCGTGTCCCCAGACCGGTGTCGAAAGCTTCACCGATGCCGCAAGACGATCAGCCGTGTCGGCCACAATGGCAAGCCCGAGGCCGGCGCCCTCGGCGCCGAGGGTGTCGAGACGATAGAAGCGCTTGAAGACGGCCTCACGTTCATCGGGCGGAATTCCCTGTCCGCTGTCACTAATTGAAATCAGCCAGAAGTGAGGCTCCGCGGCGAGAACCACCTCGATCCGACCGCCGGGTGGGGTGTACTTTATCGCGTTGTCCAGGAGGTTGCCGACCATCATCTGCAGCAGCGATGCGTCCGTCCTCACCTCGGCCGATTCAGGACCGACCAAAGAGACGTCGAGCTTACGGCTGGTGATGATGTTGCCGACTTCCGCGAGCGTCGATGCCATCAGATGGTAGAGATGAACAGGCATCGGATTTAGGGGATGGTGGCTAACCCTCGCAAGGCGCAGCAATTGCTCGATCAGATGGGTTGCCCGGTTGTTGCTGGTAACCAGATCGCCAATGATCGCCTTGCGCTCCTGTTCGTCGTCGGTGCTACCCAGCATCTGCAAGAGCAGTTTGACGCTTGCTTGCGGCGTGCGCAGTTGATGGGCGGCAAGATCCGAAAAGCGCCTTTCCAGCGTCAGCGACCGCCCGAGCTTGCCGAGAAGCTGATTGATTGAACGGCGGAGCGGCAGGAGATCCCTGGGCAGATCGCCTACCGGTATTTCTGAAAGGTCATCCGGGGAACGGGTACGAATCTGGTGGACCAGTCCATGGATGGTGCGGAGGCCGCTATTGATGCCGAGCCAGATCAAGAAGCCGATCACCGGTACCAGGACGAGCAATGGAAAGAAGAGATTCAGCAGAATGTTGGATACCAATGTCTGGCGCAGCGAGATCTTCTCGCCGACTTCCATGACGATGCCGGAATCGGGGATCGGCAGTGAATAGACGCGCCAGTTCTCATTGCGATAGCTTAGGTTCGTGAAACCTGCCTGCTGGTGTGGCACGTCGGACTGAAAGGCTGTGCTGCTGAAGAACATGATCTTGCCGTTCACCCAGGCGCGGAACATGTGCGCGTCGGCATAATCGTCTGCATCCTCATTAAGGGCGAGTTGATTGTCCATGCTGAAATCGATATCGTCGACCTTTTGCGGCGTGCGGTCGAGCGAATGTTGCAGCCGGTTATGCAACAATCGCCACAAGACGTTCGCATCGTTGATGAGCTGCGCATCATAGATGTTGTTTATCTCGCGCGTGGCGCTGGTGAAGGCGAAAGCGCCGATCACCACAATCGTCACCACCACGACCGGCGCGATCCTGAAGAAAATCTTGCGCGTGAGGGTTGCCTGGCTCATCGCTCGATCATGTAACCGATACCACGGATTGATTTGATGAAATCGGCTCCGAGCTTCTTGCGCAGATTGTAGATCGTCACCTCGATGGCATTGCTTTCGACGGTGCTGTTGGCATCGTAGAGAGCGTATTCGATATCGTTCTTCGTCACATAGCGGCCGCTTCGTTCCATCAGGAGCTTGAGCAGATGAAATTCCTTGGCGGTGGTATGAACCTGTAGACTGCCCTTGCGCGCCACCATCGCCGACGGATCCACCTCGATATCGCCGCACCGCAGGAGGCTTTCGGCCCGGCCTTCGCGGCGACGGATGAGGGCGCGCAGGCGCGCGAGCAATTCGTCAAGGTCGAAGGGTTTGATCAGATAGTCGTCGGCACCCTCGTCAAGCCCTTCGACCTTCTGCCTGACGGCATCGAGTGCTGTCAGGAGCATGACCGGGACGGTGTTGCCCTTCCGCCTCATGCCTTTGAGGACGTCGATGCCACCCAGCACCGGGAGATTAATGTCGAGGATGACAGCTGCGAAATGCGAATGCTCCGCCGCTTCAAGACCTGACTGGCCGTCGCGCATCCAGTCGACTCCATAGGCATGTTTCTCCAGCGCCCTCTTCAGCGATGAGCCGAGAATGCTGTCGTCTTCAACAAGCAGAATACGCACGTTCACCTCCGCTCCTTGTGTCGGCAAATGCTGCCGATGTGAATGGCGATTTAAAGCATTGTTGTGGCAGATGGTGACGGAAACGTTCGCGCCGATGATGTCACCGTCGGTGAAGCGCGGAGCAGCGCAGATCGCCGGAAGGCTGCTGCTGACGGTCAGAATTCCGGCCGTCACACACTGATCGAACTTATCCTGTCAATATAAGAACACCGGCGCCGGAGCGCCGGTGTTCTATGGTGCCGGCCATGGCGGATCATTGAATGTCGAGGCTCTGCTGCGGGCGCCACTTCGCCAAGCGGTTTTCGATCTGCGTCATGATGAATTCCGCGATCAGCGTTACGATCATCACAAGGACGATCGCGGCATACATGCCTGCAGCGTCGAAGGTGCCCTTGGCGATTGAAATCAGCTGGCCGATGCCGAAGCGGGCGCCGACGAACTCTCCAACGATAGCGCCGATGATAGCAAAGCCGAAGGAGACGTGAAGGCTCGCAAAAATCCAACTCATGGCTGAAGGAACTATCACGGCCCGCGTGACCTGCCAATCAGAAGCACCGAGGATCCTCGCATTGGCGATCATGTTGCGGTCGGCTTCACGAACCCCCTGGAACGCATTGGCGAACACGACAAAGAATACCATGATGAAGGCAAGCGCCACTTTCGATGGCAGGCCAAGGCCGAGGATCATGATGAAGATCGGTGCCAGAACCACACGCGGAATGGAATTGATCGCCTTGATATAGACCGACAGAACATCCGACAGAAAGCGGTTGCGACCGAGGCTTACACCGACGATGACGCCGGTAATGGAGCCGCAGAAAAAGCCAATCAGAGCCTCTTCCATCGTCACCCAGAGGTTGTACCAAAGTGAACCTTCACTGGTCCCGTTGACCGCCCAATCGTAGAGACGAAAGATAATGTCGCTCGGGCTGGAGTAGAAAAACGGGTCGATCCACAGCAGGTTGGATGACAGCTGCCAGAGTGCCACGACCGCGACGAAGATCCCGATTTGCAGCGACAGAACCTGCTGCTTACGTCTCTTGATCGCGCGGAGCGCTGCGGTCTCGATTTCGGAATCCGATGTGCCGGGGCGAAATACGACGGCCGGTACATTGTCTGCGATGATGTTTGCCATGCTTGTCTCCTTACGCAGCTTCGCTGGAACGGCGATAGCTGGCCTCGACCTCCTGGCGGAGATCCTCCCAGATCGTCTTGCAATAGTCGATGAAGCGCGGCTCGTAGCGAATTTCCGACACGATACGCGGGCGTGGAAGATTGATCGTGTAGACGGACTTGACCGTGGCTGGGCCGGCTGTGAGCACATAGACCTTGTCGGCAAGCGCGACGGCTTCCTCCAGATCATGGGTCACGAAAACGACCGAAGCCTTCCGTTCCGCCCACAGTCTCAGCAATTCCTCGTGCATCACGGTGCGGGTCTGCACGTCGAGCGCCGAGAAGGGTTCATCCATCAGCAGGATTTCCGGCTCGTTGATGAAGGTCTGCGCCAGCGATACGCGCTTGCGCATACCGCCCGAAAGCTGATGCGGATAGTGATGCAGAAACTTTGAAAGGCCGACGCGCTGAAGCCAACCTTTGGCGCTATCTTCTGCTTCCCTCCTACTCTTGCCGCGAAACAGGGGGCCGGCCATAACGTTGTCGATGACATTCTTCCAGGGAAAGAGCGCGTCCGTCTGGAAGACGAAGCCGACGCGCGGGTCGATTCCGTCGACGGGTCCGCCCATCAGCCTGACCTCGCCGGCGCTAGGCCGCGCAAGACCCGTTACCAGGTTAAGCGTTGTGGATTTGCCGCAGCCGGTCGGGCCTACGACCGCGACGAACTCGCCTTCTTCCACGGACATGGTGAAATCGCGCAATGCTGTCAGCGACTTGCCGCTCGGAGAGACAAAACGCCTGCTGACATTGAGAAGCTCGATTGCCGGCTTCCGAATGCTGATGTCTGACATTGGTTTTTCCTGACGCGCGCTGGTTAGGCTCGCACGCGAAGCCGAGGACATGCCCGCCGCCGGCGAACGTGCCGGAGGCGGATCTGAAAGCCGCTTACATGACCTTTTTGACGAATTCCGTGGTGTAGGTCTTCGAAAGGTCGATTTGCTTGCCCTGCATATTTTTCGAGAAGGAAGAAAGAACCGAGAGGACGGTCTTCGGGCCATCTTCCGGCATCACGCCATCGGCGGTAAACATCGCCTTACCTTCGTCGAGCGCTTTGACGTAACCTTCCTTGTCGCCGACATAATATTCCTTTGGCATCTTGTCGGCGATCTCGGCGCCGGAATGCGTATTGATGAAGCGCAGCGTCTTCACGAAAGCATTGGCAAGCTTTTGGGTATCGTCCTTGTGAGCATCGACCCATGAGGTTTCCATGTAGAGCGAGGCTGCGGGATAGGTACCGCCGAGTGCCTGGCGTGCGCCTTCCATCGTGCGCATGTCGACGAGGACGGTTGCTTCCTTGGTCTTCAGCAGACGGGAGATCGTCGGTTCTGTCGTCATGCCCACCTGGATCGCATCCTGCTGCATGGCGGCTATAAAGGTCGTGCCTGCGCCGACTGGAACGGAGGTGACGTCGCCAGACTTCAGACCAGCCTTGTTGGCCATGTATTGGGTCAGAAAGTTGGTCGAGGAACCAAGACCGGTGACCCCAGCGCTATGACCCTTGAAGTCCGCGATCGACTTGATTTCCGGATGCTTGGCCGAGACGAGTTCGACTTCGCCTGGAGCTTGGCTGAACTGGACGACCGATTCGACAAACTTCCCCTTCGCCTGCAGGTCGACGCAATGGTCATAGAAGCCGACAACGCCTTGGACCGCGCCGGCCAGAAGCTGGTTCTCGGCATCGACGCCGGCCGGTTCGTTCAGAAGCTCGACATCGAGGCCTTCATCCTTGAAATAGCCGAGGCCTTCAGCGAGTTTTGCGGGCAGATAGATCTGCTTTTCGTAGCCGCCGACCATCAGCGTGATCTTGCCGGCTGCATGAGCAGAATTTGCTGCAAGCATCGACGCGAGCATGACGACGGACAGTGCAGCTGAATTGAATAACGTGCGTGTAGAACGCATTGGATCTCCTCCTGAGTTTTCGTATCGCACTTACGTTGCCACGACGGCCACGCGCTCCTCTGCGATTAGGGGAAGATAGCTGGCCCAAGCTTTCAACCAGCTTTCAGGCGGATCAAGGACGAGAAAAAAGGTTCCGACCGAGGCGCAGCGGATATCCGCTGCTGCTCAATTGGGACTCTTGCGCCATCCCAGTGTCGACGACCTCAATGAAACATGGATCCATTGCATTATCTCGTTCATTTATCGTAATCATTCCGTTCTCAATCTCCGCGTTAGGGAGAACTAACGCAACGCCTTCATTGGGGCCAGCCGTACAACGAGGCATGCGATAAGACCGGGCTCATCCTCGCGCATGGCGAGTGTGAGCCGCACTCCTTGTCTTTCGGCTGCCGCTTTCGCAATCGCCAGTCCTAAACCGCTCCCCTCGCCATCCTGAGGCATTGACCTGTAGAACCGTTCAAAGACACGAGGCATCTCTTCTTCCGCGATCCCAGGTCCTGTGTCGCGGATTTCGATCCGTGCTTCTTGCCCGGCGACCAGCACCGCGATGTCGACGGTTCCGTTCGGTGGCGTGTACAGCACGGCGTTCTCGACCAAATTGCCGAGGATGATTTCGAGATCGGCAAGGGCGCCGATCGTGACGGCCTTATCCCGGCGGGTGATGCCAAGATCGATCGACCGACTGCTAGCAAGCGGTGTCAGGCGCGCGATGGTGTCGACCGCAAGCCGGGCGAGGTCGACAGGCCGCGGGTCGGGCGCGGGTTCGCGGGCATCGTAACGGGCGAGGCGCAAGAGCTTGTTTACCAGGCTTGTAGACCTTCTGATCCCGGCCTCCAGCTCCGACAACCGCTGGGCAAATCGGCCATCGCGGTCGTCGGTTCGAAGGTTGTCGATTTGAATCTGGAGTGCCGAGAGGGGCGTGCGCAATTCATGGGCCGCATCGGAAATGAACCGCCGCTGTCGCTCAAGCGATGACCGCAGCCGCGCGAGCAGCAGATTGATTGAGCTTACGAAGGGAATGACTTCAGTCGGCACGTCGTCGATCGGTACGGGGTCGTCCGCTGCGGCGTCTCGAGAGGCGATCGCGAAGGCCAGGCGATTGAGCCGGGCCATGATGCGATCAATGATCCAGCTCAGCGTCAGCAACGACAATGGAATAAGAATTGCTATCGGGAGCGCCGCCTGAAGAGCCGCATTGGCGGCCAGTTCCTGGCGTACACTCATCTCCTGAGAAACCTGAACAGTTCGATCCGGCGTCACGAGGGTGTAGACGCGCCAATTGTTATCGGCCGCTGAAATATCGGCCAAACCGCTCGCCTGTTGCCGGGGAATAGCGATGGAGGGATCCGACTGTTGCAGCGGCTGGCCGACCGCGTTCCAGACCTGGATGACGAAGTCGTCCTCGGGATCATGCGCCACCACGCCGTCAACGCGGCCAGCCGCCGGCCCGGGAGGCGCATCTCCAACATAAAGCGCAATCTGCCGAAGCTGATTGTCGAGGAAATCGGACGCTTCATTCCTGACGAGGAGGTAGGATGTCGTCGCTGCGCAGATGCCGATAGTCGCCATCAATCCGGCGAGCCACATGAAAGCCGTACGTCGGATCGAAGTCATGCTCTTCACCTGGGGACCATCCATCCTGCCCCGCGGACGTTGTGTATGATGTCTTTGTCGAACTTGCGCCGCACGTAGTGGATGAGCACGTCGACGGCGTTGCTTTCCACCTCCTGACCCCAACCATAGAGCCGCTCTTCGAGCTGAGCGCGTGAGAGAATTGTTCCAGGACGCTCCAGCAATGCATGCATCAGCGCAAATTCGCGCGCCGGTAACACTTGGCTCAGCCCCCGATATGTCACCTCGTGGCTTGATAGATCGAGCTCGATCTCGCTCGTACCCAGGACCGAGACAGCCTGGCCGCCATGCCTGCGTAAAACCGCACGCATGCGCGCGAGCAGTTCTTTGACCTCGAACGGCTTCACCAGGTAGTCGTCGGCCCCGAGGTCGAGCCCCGTGACACGATCGTCGAGTTCGTCACGGGCGGTGATCACCAGGATTGGCCTCTTGTCGCCGGCCGTCCGCAGGGAGCGGAGGATTTCCAGGCCCGAACGGGCGGGCAAGCCAAGGTCGAGCAGCAAAAGACCATGCCCGCCAACCGCGGCGGCCTCGTCCCCGAGTTGCCCGTCACGCACCCAGTCTACCGACATGCCGGCATCTTCCAGGGCTTGTACGAGGGCCTTGCCCAGCATGGCATCATCTTCGATCACGAGAACTCGCATACGGCATAATAGACCGAACGTTCCCGAGAACAGAAGTCCTCAATGCAGCTGGGGCAGGAGAAGCCACCTAAGACCCTCCTAATTCTACGAGCGTCATATGCCCTTGCTGGTGTGCAAAGGAGACTTGGTCATGACCGTTCGTTGTTGGATCGCCGCCGCATTCGCCACACTGCTCATGTTGGCATCTGCCGCATTTCTTCCAGCCGCGGCGCAGGAGAAACTCGTTGCACCTGAAACGAACCCGCCGGGCGACATTCCCGACAACCAGGTCTTCGTTGCTTACACCTCCCCGGACGGGTTCAGCTTGAAAGTGCCAGAGGGATGGTCGCGGACAGTGACCGGCCCCAGCGTCCGGTTCTTCGATAAATACGATGACATACAGGCTACGCTTGGTTCGGCGAATGCGGCTCCAACGGTTGCCTCGGTCCGGGCCGGCGAGATCGTAAACCTCGAGAAAGCCGGGCACGCCGTCAAGGTCACTGCGGTCAGGGCCGTGAAGCTCGCGGCCGGACCGGCTGTTCGCATCAGTTACCAGTCGAATTCCGCGCCCAACCCGGTCACCAACAAGCAGATCCGCCTGGAGCACGAGCGTTTCATTGTGTTCAAAGGCGGCAAGACGGTCACCCTCGATCTGGCCGCACCGGCCGGCGCGGATAACGTCGACCAGTGGCAGCTGATTTCCAATTCGCTGCAGTGGAAATGAATGCATGACCGTGCTGGAAACAACCGAGATCTACCGCTTCTTTCATGCCGGCGACGACGAGGTCGTGGCGCTGCGGGGCGTTACAATTACGCTTAATCCCGGGGAATTCACGGTCTTGCGAGGCCCCTCCGGTAGCGGGAAATCGACGCTGCTTGCCTGTCTTGCCGGGATCGATGAGCCGAACGGCGGCGTGGTGTCGGTCATGGGCGAGCGCATGACCCGACGCCCCGAGCCGGAACGGGCTCGGCTTAGGGCTCGCCATTTCGGCATGCTCATGCAGTCCGGCAATCTGTTCGAGCATCTGACCGTGCGGGCCAACATCCGTCTCCAGATGGAGATTTCCGGCCACGGCCGACCGGGGGAAATTGGTGATCTTGTCAGCAGCCTGGGCCTCGACGGCCTCGCCGACGTATTACCTGCCCACCTTTCAGGCGGTGAGGCGGCGCGCGCTGGCCTAGCCGTCGCGCTTGCAGCAAAACCACAGATCCTACTCTGCGATGAACCCACTGCCGAAGTCGACGCAACAACGGAACAGCTCGTCATTGATCGCCTCATCGAAATTTGTCGCAGCGGCGCTGCCGTCCTCGTCGTCACACACAGCCCCGCCCTCGCCGCACGAGCCGATCGCATGATCGATATCCGGGATGGAGGCATCGTGCATGGCTAAGACCTTGGCTGTGGCCACGGACCTGTGGCGTAGTTTCCAGCGTGAGCGGAGCATCGTCGCGGCCGTTCAGGGCTGCTCCTTCAGGATTCACGCAGGCGAAACCATTGCAATCGTGGGACCGTCTGGCTGCGGAAAGACGACGCTTTTAAACCTGATCGCAGGGCTGGACGTCCCAAGCTCAGGACGAGTGGAATGGCCTGGGCTTGGTTCCTCCGACACATTGCGCCCAGAGCGGATCGGCGTCGTCTTCCAATCCGCGAACCTGATGCCCGCACTCACCGCCGTCGAGAACGTCGAGCTACCGATCCTTCTCGGTAACGGCTCCGAAGCCCAGGCGCGCGCCCTGGCAGCGCTTGCCACCTTCAGCGTCGAAGCGCTCGCGGGAAAGTTGCCAGAGCAGCTCTCCGGCGGCCAGGCTGAGCGGATCGCCGTAGCGCGTGCCATTGTGACCAATCCGGAATTGATTGTCGCTGACGAGCCGACAGGTCAACTCGATCAGGCTGGCGCTGCGATACTGGTCGACCGGCTCCTCGCCTGGGGACAGCAGACTGGAAGCGCCATCATCATAGCAACGCATGATGAGCGCGTAGCGGCAAAGATGAACCGCATCTGGCGGATGCGTCATGGCAAATTTGAAAGCATGGACGAGAGGCCCGCATGTACAGGCACTGGTTGATCGGACTTGTGCGAACTCGTTCCGGCCGCCTAGTCGGCACCATCGGCGGTGTAGCGCTGACCGTTGCCTTCATCGCGTGCCTGGGCGCCTTTTTGCAATCCAGCGCGACTGAGATGACGGTTCGGTCGGTCGCCCAAGTGCCCGTCGATTGGCAAGTCCAGTCGCTGCCGGGGGCGGATCATAGTGCAGTCGAGGCTGCGATCCGCTCCGCCGCACCGGTTACCGGCTTGCAGTTGATCAACTATGCCGAAGTACCAGGCTTTGAGGCGAACACGGGAGGTACGGTGCAGACCACGGGTGGCGGCACGGTGCTTGGCATCGGACCGGGCTATTTCTATCAATTCCCCGCACAGGTTCGACGGCTCGTAGGATCGGTCGACGGCGTCCTGATAGCGCAGCAGACTGCCGCCAACTTGCATGTCACAGTGGGGGATCAGGTCACCATCCACCGCCACCAAGCGCCTGATGTCAGCGTGACGATCGCCGGCATCGTCGATTTGCCGAACGCCGATGCGATGTTTCAGGCGATCGGTGTCCCGGCTGGCGCCGCACCACAAGCCCCGCCCGACAACGTTCTGCTGTTGCCGATGTCTCAGTGGCAGCAGGTGTTCGAGCAGCAAGGCGCCAGTCGGCCCGATACCATTCGGACCGAGTTCCACGTCAAGCTCGATCATCGTGATCTGCCCTCCGGCCCGGTCGCTGCGAGCACCTGGGCGGCCGAGCGCGGCCACAATTTCGAGGCTCGCGTGGCTGGAACCGCGCTGCTCGCAAACAACCTGGCGGCCCGTTTGGCGGCGGTCCGTGAGGATGCCCTCTATGCGCGGCTGATTTTTCTGTTCCTCGGTTCCCCTGGGGCCATCCTAGCCATCCTGCTTACGCTTGCCGCAGCCGGAGCTGGTCGGGACAGGCGCCGCCGCGAGCAGGCTTTGCTGCGCTTGCGCGGGGCAACGGTCGATACAGTTCTTCGCCTGGCTGCCGCTGAAGCGGCATTTGCGGGTGTCGGCGGTGCGATCCTCGGTATACTCCTTGCTGCTCTTGCCGCGAATTTCATCCTCGGGGTGGCGCTCTTGCGCAGCGCAGCGGTTCCTTTGCTCAGCACCGTGGCGGTGGCCGGGATCGCGCTTTCGCTCGCAGCGATCCTGATCCCCGCCTGGCGCGACGCCCGTAGCTTGAGCATTGCGGCCGCCCGGCGGCCAATCGGCAATGACCGGGCACCACTTTGGGCTGGCTTCTATCTTGATCTGGTGCTGCTGGCGCTCGCGGCGGCGCTCTACTGGCGTTCGGCAGCGAGCGGATACCAGGTCGTTCTCGCGCCGGAGGGCGTGGCAGCGACCGCGGTCGACTATACGGCCTTTCTCGCCCCGGTGTTGCTCTGGAATGGTCTGGCGCTATTTTCCATGCGGCTCGTCGGGGCCGGGTTGCGGCAAGGCCGGCCGGTGATAGCCAGGGGCTTGCGACTCGTCGCCGGACGTCTCGCGGATGTTGTGGCTGCGACATTTGCACGGCAAGGCCGGCGGCTGACCGCTGGCATTGGCCTGGCCGCACTAGCCTTTGCCTTCGCGGCATCAACCGCGATCTTCAACGCAACCTATGAGGCCCAGGCACGTGTCGATGCCGAACTCACCAACGGAGCCGACGTCACCGTTACCGGCACATCCGCCGCGCCCGCATCCGAGGCGCTCGACCGTATTTCCAGGCTGCCCGGCGTACTGGCCGTCCAGCCGATGCAACATCGATACGCTTACGTCGGAACCGACCTTCAGGATCTCTACGGCATCGATCCGATGCGCATCGGGACAGCCACGGCGATGTCCGACGCCTATTTCGCCAATGGCGACGCCAGGGCGACACTCACCGACCTTGCACAAACGCCCGACGGCGTGCTGGTCTCGCAGGAAACCGTGAACGACTATCAGCTCAGTCGCGGCGACGTCATCAATATTCGCCTGCAAAACGCGGCCGATCACCAATACCATGTCGTGTCCTTCCACATTGTGGGCGTGGTGCGCGAATTCCCGACTGCGCCCAAGGATTCGTTTCTGGTGGCTAGCGCAACTTACGTTGCGCAGCAGACAGGTTCCGCGGGAAGTGAGATTGTCCTGATTCGATCGAACGACGATCCGGCCCGAGTTGCCCGAACTGTCCGAAGCTCGATCGCGGATCTGCCAGCGCTCAACGTGAGCCAGATTGGTGATACCGTCGCTTTGATCGGATCGAGTCTCACAGCGATCGACCTCGCCGGTTTGACGCGGCTTGAGCTGATCTTCGCGCTGGTCATGCTTGCCGCCTCGGGCGGATTGGTCCTTGGGCTGGGATTGGCAGACCGTGAACGCTCCTTCGCCATCCTCGTCGCGCTTGGTGCCAAGCCGCGGCAGCTTGGCGCCTTTGTTTGGAGCGAGGCTGGATTGGTGGTCGGCGGCGGCATGCTTCTCGGCCTCTTGGCCGGAGTGCTCATAGCCTATGTGCTCGTCAAGCTGCTGACCGGGGTATTCGACCCGCCACCCGAGGCGCTTTCGTTGCCTTGGGGCTATCTCGCTGCCCTCGTCATCATCGCAACCAGCGCTGCTCTCCTGGCCGCGACGAGCGAAGCGATGCGCAGCCGGGCACACGTCACCGAGAAGTTGAGAGGCCAATAAGCATCGGCCGCGCCGGCGCTGCCTTGCGAAAAATTCTACAGATTGGGGGCTGAAACCATGAAGGAGAAAGAGATGAAACCACAAATTCTTATGGCCGCAATACTGGCGCTGGCACCGATGGGCACGGCATTCGCTGCCCAGACGTCCGGCACGATCACCGCGATCAGCAAGAAGGCCGATACAATCACGTTGTCGGACGGCAAGAACTATACCCTGCCCGAAGGGATCGAGGATACCAACCTTCGCGTCGGTGAGAAGGTTCAGCTAACCTTCGCGATCAAGGGCGGCAAGGCGGTCGTCTCTCACCTGACCCAGGAGAAGTGAGGCTTGCGGCGGCCGGCGACAACCCGGCCGCCGCTTTCGCGCGCGATTGCAACCGATGATTACGTGTCGGGCCCACACCGGCATCGGCTCTAATTCTCCGCTAATAGTCTCTGCGTAGTTATTGTCTGTCAAAGGAAGTGCCAATTGGAAGGCGGCGAGCGCGCCGGGGGCGTCAGCGAGGCGCAGTCGATCACCGCCGAAGGGCGATGCAGGCGTGGCGCGTTTCCAGAATTTAGGGATTTTTGAATGAGACAGATTTTTCTCGCCATCGCGCTCATTATTGCTCCGGTGACGGCTTTCACGGGTTTTGAACTCTATGCCAATAATGCGCCCGCCAAAACGAAGGACCTCGGTGATCTCTCATCGTTCAAGACCATCGTTGCCGACGTTCAGGCCCTCGCTTCCAAGGGGGATCTGACGGCGGCTGCAAAGCGGATCAAGGACTACGAGACAGCCTGGGACCAGGCCGAGAGCGCAATCCGTCCGCTGAATCCGAACGACTGGGACCACATTGACGCTGCCTCTGATGCTGCGCTCAAGGCTCTACGCCAATCGGCCCCATCGGCCGACAACGTCAACAAGACGCTCGCCACCCTTATGGCGGTTCTCAATCATCCGGCCCAGCCATCTCAGTAGGTCGACGGCGAACCGTTGTTCCGCGCCCTTCGCACCGCCCGCGCCGCTTAACCGCGAGACGCTTCATCGCCCATTCAAGGATACTCGCAATGCCCGCTGCGACAGAAACCGCCAAAGCATTAGTCTACAATCGCGTTCCTCGTGTCACGGCCGACTTCTGGCTCATCAAACTGATGGCCGTCACCATGGGCGAAACGGCGGCCGATTATCTCAACATGCAAATGGGCCTGGGACTGACAGCGACATCGCTGATCATGTCGGCAATTCTCGCCGGCGCACTAGTTTGGCAATTTGCCCAGAAGAAGTATGTTCCTGCCACCTACTGGCTTTCGGTGGTGCTGATCAGCATCGTTGGCACGTTGATTACTGACAATCTGGTCGACAACTTCAATGTACCGCTGCTGGATACGACCATCGCATTCTCGATCGCCTTGGCGCTGACTTTCCTGCTCTGGTTCCAGACAGAGCGTACGCTTTCAATCCACTCCATATTCACCAATCGACGCGAGGGCTTCTATTGGCTCGCCATTCTGTTCACCTTTGCGCTCGGCACGGCGGCCGGCGATCTGGTCGCCGAGAAGTTCGCGCTTGGATATTTGGCGACCGGTATTCTGTTCGCGATGATTATCATCTCGCTCAGTGTCGGTTACTTCTTCCTCGATCTCAACCCGATGCTCGGCTTCTGGCTGGTCTACATCCTGACCCGGCCTCTGGGAGCTTCGTTCGGGGATCTGATGTCTCAGCCCGCGCAATATGGCGGCCTGGGCCTCGGCACGATCATAACGAGTGCAATCTTTCTCGCCGCGATCGTCACGATCGTCGCCTTCATGAGCCTGCGGCACGGAGGCGACGAATTGGTCGCCGTCGGTCAAGATGGGGAGGTGCTGGCGGTGGGTGAAGGCAAAAAGCTGATTGCCGCCAACGACGAATTCTGAAGCGGTCGCCGGCGCATTCCGGGACATCACCCGACCGCGGCGACATTCCTTGCTGTCGCCGTTTCCGCGGCTGTCACTCTTGCTGAAATGTTTTTCATCCGAGCGCAGGTGGAGATCTAACCAATATCTAAGCGTCAGTTGACTGATTCAGAATCGATGTAGAGCCTTCGGAGCTGCAAGGGTTGAACTGGAGTGTGACAATGTATGAACTCGACGTAGCTGTAACACGCGCCATCAATGGATTAGCGGGACATAGTGCTGCGATCGACTACTTGATGGTCTGGGTCTCCGGTATCGGCGTCCCGGTCATGGTGATGGCGGTAGCCCTGCAATGGTGGCGCAGGTCTGATAGGACGCATATACGGCATGTCCTCGTGGCGGCAGGCTTCTCGTTCTCGCTGGGACTCGGCCTCAACCAACTCATTCTTCTCTTTATCCACCGGGCTCGTCCCTATGACAACGGCGTAACAGACCTATTGATCGAACGGAGCGCCGACTTTTCGTTTCCCTCCGATCATGCAACGGCGACCTTCGCGATTGCGGCCGCTTTTCTACTTCACGGCGCCCGACGCGCCGGATTTGCTTTCCTTGCGGCGGCCTGCCTTGTCACCTTCTCCCGCATCTATATCGGGACCCACTACGCCGGCGACGTCTTCGGCGGAGCACTGACGGGTGTCATCGCAGCACTCATAGTCCTTGCAATGTATCGCGAAGGCACCAAAGCCGACCGCCTGATCACTCGAATCTTTTAGGCTACCGGTAATGCTCGCGTCATTTCTCTCATCGGTGATCAATTGGCTGAGCGCGCATCCCCATATCGCCTACATCGCAGTGTTCCTGCTTGCACTCTCCGAGTCGATCCCAATCATGGGCGTCGTTGTTCCCGGCACGGTGGTCATAATTGCCTTAAGCGCGCTAGTGCCGAGTGGCGTTCTCGTCCTTTGGCCCTTGATGGCCGCGGCGACTTTTGGCGCGATCGTTGGAGACGGCTTATCATTCTGGCTCGGCCATCGATACCATCGGGAGATTCTCGGCCTCTGGCCGCTGAAGCGATACCCGGATCTGGTCGAGCGTAGCGAGGCCTTCTTCAAACGACACGGTGACAAGAGCGTGTTTATCGCTCGTTTTGCGCCTGGTGTTCGAGCATTCATCCCGCTTCTCGCGGGCATGCTCGGGATGTCCGTGAGGCGGTTCTATGCGGTCAACATTGCTTCGGCCCTGGTATGGGCACCGTCACACATTCTACCTGGCGTTCTCGTCGGTGTAACGTTCGGTGCTCTGGGCTCGGCAGCAAAGCCGTTGGCAACGCTTTTAGTCATTCTGCTCGCAACGGGTTGGGTCACTTGGCGTCTTGGGCGGTGGGTATTGAGGCGTGGTGCCCCTTCTGGAGGTTCTCGCCACACGAAGGTGGACTGAAACCCGAGACACGTGGCTCAGCCGGTGTGTCGGCGACCTGCTCGATCCGGCGCGCTCGGAAGCGCGGGTTCTCGCCATTATTCTTCGTTCGGGGCCTTGTTGACGTTGATTTCGGAAGAGCTTTTGTTCGTCGTCGAAGAGTTCTGGTCGGTCGACTGTTTCGACGCATCGCCGCTTTGCGTGGTGGCGGCGTTGCCCGAGCCTTCTGCAGGCTTGACATTTTGCGTGCTGCTCTTCGTGCCTGACGTGGCCGAGTCGCTTGTATCGGTGCTGCCGGACTTGGCGGCGGGCTTCTGTTCGGTCGTCGTGGGTCGCACATAGGGAACGGAGGCGTGGAAAGATCGAATTTTGGACAGGAGGCCGCGCAGAGCGTTACCGAAGGCGATAGTGTGAAGGAACAACTAAAAACCTTGCCTCTGCGCGGCTAACCCTGGGAGAGGGTGGATCGCAAGAGTTTAGGGGCGGCTGAGACCCGCAGCCTGGGTCTCTTTCTCCCGCGATCCGACTTCCAAACTGAGCGCGCGCGAAAGCGGTTCCTGTGCTATTCCGGACAAACCATCGGCGCGCGGTAGTGCTACAGTTATTTATTCAACTAAAAATTTCCTTCTTTCGTTTTGCTCCAAAATATAAATTGACTATGATTTCGAGCAGTATTTCGTATCATGCTATTCGGCCGTTCAGCGATCATTGCTTACCCCAAGCATTGGGTCTCCTGTACGTTGGGCGGCCCCTGACGATTTCCATCGCAATCAGTCAAACTGATCGTTCCGCTGCTTTGGGTTCCACGTCCGGGCGAATTCTCCCCCGACGCAGCGCCTTTGATGCACTTCGCAGTGGCCTTTGTTCATCCATGGTTCATTCGGTGGGTGTCACCGTTCGCGCTGTAAATTAACCAGGGAGAGTGTCATGGGTTTCGTTGGATCGACCAAGTCATATAGCACCACGCACAAACTGCTTCTCTCCGCCGCCGGCTCGGTGGTTGCTGCTTTTCTCATGTCGTCGCCGGCGCATGCGCTGACCATGAAAGAGTGCAGCACCAAGTACCAAGCCGCTAAGGCCGACGGCTCCGCCAAAGACGTGAAGTGGAATGATTTCCGCGCAAAGTTCTGTGGCGCCGACGCGGCTGCTGCCGATAAGGCTGACGAAGCGGACGTCACCGCCACGAGCGAGAAGGAACCGGCAAAGCCGACCACCGCGGCCCCGAAGAGCGTCAAGTTCCCGAAGGCGATCGACAAGAAATATTCGACTGAGACGCCCGGTAAGGCGCGCCTGCACACTTGCGTCGACTCCTATCATACCGCCAAGGATGCCGGCACGCTCGGCGACCTGAAGTGGATCCAGAAGGGTGGCGGCTATTGGAGCCTCTGCAACACGAGCATCAAGTCTGCCGGCTGAACGAAGCCCTCATAGATTGCGCAAAATACGAAAGGCCGCCCTCAGAGGCGGCTTTCTCGATTCAGAAGCGCGATGAAAGAGCCGGGCTTGAATTCGCGCACTGTCGCCTCAAGCTTCATCAAATGAAGGCAAAGGAGAAACCCATGTCTGAATTCACAGTGACGATCGAACCCTATTACGCCAATTGGCAAGGGAATGGCGAGCGTTCGATTTGGCATACCCTCTTAGAGGCGTCATCGACTGACGAAGCGGTCGAATTCGGCAAGAAGTTGCGCGATGCGAACGGACATGCTTTGCCTACGGGCGCAGAGGTGACGGCCGATCCTCGATTCATGTGAACGAGACGAAATCAATACGAAACGGCTTTGCGACGTGAACTGATCAATTACACCAGTCATTCCGCTTCTTCGGGCTCCAGGTGGAAGGATGTGCCGTTTATCCGAGCTCGTCGAACTCGCAATCACGAGATGAGGTGTTGAATGGCCCTTCCGACGAGCCGCAGCTCGTCGAACTGCGTCACGAGTTCATAGGATATGACAAAGAAACCAGAGAAGAACAAACCTGGAAAGCGCTCCTCAACCGCTAGCACAGACGGCATCAATAGCTTCTGAAAAGGGCGCGCAACGAGAAGGGCTGTGCACACGCCTACAAAAGCGCCACCCAGGATGTCGGTCGCATAATGATAGCCAGCATAGATGCGCGGCAGGCAAATCACGAACGTCGACCAGATGAAGCAGGCCGCACCAAGCGGTCGGGATGCGCGCCACATCGTTGTCGATACCGCGAAGGTCAGCGCGGCATGGTCACTGGGGAAGGAACTCCAATGCTCAAGCGTTTTCGGATCAACGCCCAAAGGCAGCACGAAGTCGGGGTTGCCTGAATGCAGCGGCCTGAGACGCTCTGGCAGAAACAGTTGTATAAATCGAGATATGCCAATTCCGAAGAACATGTCGATGATGCATTCGACAACAACTGGCTTCCATCTATTTCGAAAAAACCATAGAAACCATAATAACATAAACAAAGGCAGAAATTTTACAGTGTTCAAATCAAGAAAATAAATAATGAGCTTATTCGCTATAATCGACCTGGATGAATATTGACCCATCAGCTTCATCACGAAGGTGTCGAAACTATTCAGCATTGAGAAGCTAGCCAATTGTTTGGTTTGGATGATCTATAATGTCATACTAGCGATGTTGCTAATATGTTCCCGTCGGCAGACGAGTCAATAATCAATCTTGGTCAATTGCTTTTTAAGGTGTGGCTGCTGAACTGCAGTCATCACAAAGCCACCCCGTAAGCGTTCAAAGCCGCTACTCGGTAAAGCCGACGCGCCGCTTCGCAGCCGGCCGCGCCGGCGCCGAGATCCTGACCAGCCCAATCTCCCCTTAGATCCGATGCCCGAACGCATCGAGCCGTGCCTTGCGCTGCTGAAGGCCAGGCCGCCGAAGGGCGACAATTGGGTTTATGAGATCAAATGGGATGGCTACCGTCTGGCGGTCCGCGTCAAGCCTGCGGGCGTGCGCATTCTGACGCGCATCTACTTGAGCGCGAATGGCGGACAATCTAGCGGACGGCGCTGATTTCGCTAGTCGAGCCGGAAGACGTCGGCATTGTCCTGGCGTTCTCGCAGGCCTTTGTAGGACGGATGACGGAGTTTCCCATCCGACGTCCAGGCACGAAACTCGATCTCGGCGATCAGGGTGGGCTCGACCCAGGCAATATCGGCGCTTCCGGAACAGGGAAGGGGCGGCTGCTTTCGCTTCCATTGCAGTGTGTCCCGCAAACGCTCGGAAAAAAATACGCCGCCCGCTATTCAGCTGATTCCCATGACTATTCTGCTGATTTCTAATGTTCAGGATAATATTCCCATTCCTCCGGTTGCTTGACTCTTTTATTGGGTCGGAACAGAAAGAGAACATCCGCATTTGTTCGACATGATGTCGGCCGCCAACACGACCTTGAAGGGAGCCGTGAACGATGACTGCTGCCCGTGAACGGGTGATTTCCGATCTGCGCGAGCGCATTGCCTCGCTGGAGGGCATATCAGCCAGGAAGGCTGGTTGTCTGTCCTTCGGCGTGCCGGAAATCGATGCGGTCCTGCCGGGAGGTGGTCTGGCCTATGGCGCCTTGCACGAATTTGCCGGCGGCGGGTCGGGCACCGTCGATGGTGCGGCGGCGGCGCTCTGTGCCGCAGGCATCGCGGCCCGCACCAAAGGCCCGATCGTCTGGTGCCTGACGCGCCTCGATCTGTTTTTTCCGGCGCTCGCTGAGGTCGGTCTCCATCCCGACCGGGTGATCTTTGTCGAATCCGACAAGGAGGAAGACGTTCTCGCCAATATGGAGGAGGGGCTGTCCTTCGGCGGCCTCGGCGCCGTCGTCGGTGAACTCGTCCGATTGCCGATGGTCAGCTCGCGCCGCTTGCTGCTGGCGGCCGAGCGAACGGGCACGATGGCGCTTGCCGTCCGACGCTGGCGACGGCAGACGGAGGCCAATGATTTCGGGCAACCGACGGCGTCGACCACGCGGTGGCGGGTGAGCGTCATGCCGTCGGAGGAATTGCCAGTGCCGGGCGTTGGGAAGGCCCAATGGTTGCTGGAGTTGATGCGCGTAAAAGCGGGTGAATGTGCTGAGTTTCTCGTGAGGGCGTGCGATGACAAGGGTTGTCTCGATCTATCTTCCGGATCTGCCGACGGATCGTATTCGTCGCGCCGATCCCGACATACCGCCTGAACAGGCGATCGCCGTCATCGCCAGGAGCGGCTCGAAGCGGTGGGTATCGGCTGCCGACGCGGCCGCCAGAAAAGCCGGCGTGCATGTCGGCATGCCGGCGGCGAAAGCGCAGGCACTGTTCCGCGGCTTGATGCTGGTCGATGCGGATCCCGCGATGGATGCAGCAGCGCTCGAACGCATTACCCTTTGGGCGCTGACGCTCTACTCACCGATCGTCGCCGTCGATGGGATCGATGGGATCGTCATGGATACCGAGGGTGCCGACCACCTGCAGGGCGGCGAGCTTCCCATGGTGACGAAGATCGCCAATCAGTTCCTGGCCAAGAAGCTTACGCCCCGTGTCGCGATCGCCGACACCTGGGGCGCTGCGCACGCCTGCGCCCGTGCCATTAGCCGCGAGACGGTTATCGTGCCTTCAGGTGAGACCGTCCGCGCCGTCGAAAAGCTGCCGATATCCTTGCTGCGCCTTCCCGGGAAAGTCGTCAGCGATCTGCGCACGCTTGGCTTCCAGACCATCGGCGAATTGGCCAATACACCGCGCGCGCCGCTGACGCTTCGTTTCGGTCCGGAGATCGGCCGGCGGCTCTACCAGATGTTCGGCCGCGTCTGCGAACCGATCGATCCGATCCGCACCGCCGAGCTGATTGAGGTCAGCCGTGCCTTCGCCGAGCCCATTGGCGCTGCCGAAACCATCGACAAATATGTTAGCCGGCTGGTCGTGCAACTGATCGAAGAGCTGCAAAGGCGCGGCCTTGGTGTTCGCCGCGCCGACCTGATTGTCGAAAAGGTCGACGGGACGCGTCAGGCAATCCGAGCCGGCACGGTGAAGCCGGTGCGCGATGCGGCCTGGCTGACGAAGCTGTTTCGCGACCGGACGGAAAAGATCGAGCCCGGCTTCGGGATCGAGAAGCTCACCCTGGTTGCGGTGATGGCGGAGCCGCTGGAGGAGCGCCAGAAATCCTCCCCGCTGGTCGAGGAGGAAGTGAAGGACGTGACGCCGCTGATCGATATTTACGGCAACCGCGGCCAGCGTGTGTATCGGGTGGCACCCGTTGCCTCCGACGTGCCCGAGCGCTCCGTCCAGCGCATCAGTCCTGCTGCCGATCCGGTCGAGGTCACCTGGTTCAGTCATTGGCGCCGGCCGGTCCGGCTGCTGGCGCGTCCGGAGTTGATCGAGGCCATCGCCTTGCTGCCGGACCGCCCGCCGGTCTCGATCACCTGGCGTGGCAAACGCCGCAAGGTGAAGCGCGCCGATGGGCCTGAGCGGATTTTCGGCGAGTGGTGGCAGCGCGACGCCGAGATGGAGGCGGTGCGGGACTACTTCGTCATCGAAGACGAGACAGGCGAGCGTCTTTGGGTGTTTCGCTCCGGTGATGGCATCGATCCCGAAACCGGAAGCCACCGCTGGTACTGCCATGGGATCTTCGCATGAGTTATGCCGAGCTGCAGGTCACGACCCATTTTTCCTTCCTGCGCGGTGCAAGCTCGGCGCAGGAACTGTTCGAGACCGCCAAGGCTCTTGGTATCGAAGCCCTCGGCATCGTCGATCGCAATTCGCTGGCAGGGATTGTCCGGGCACTTGAAGCATCCCGCGCCACCGGTCTGCGCCTCGTTGTCGGTTGCCGGCTCGATCTGGCCGATGGCATGTCCGTGCTGGTCTACCCGACCGACCGGGCTGCCTATTCCCGGCTGACCCGCCTTATCACACTTGGCAAGTCGCGCGGCGGCAAGAACAACTGCATCCTGCATTGGGACGACGTCGTCGCATACGCCGACGGCATGATCGGCATTCTTGTGCCGGACCTGCCGGATGACGCCTGTGCGATACAGCTGCGCAAGATGGCCGAGCTGTTTGGCGATCGGGCCTACGTGTCGCTTTGTCTGCGGCGCCGGCCGAACGACCAGCTGCGGCTGCATGAGATTTCCAATCTTGCATCACGCTTCAAGGTGAAGACGGTCGTCACCAATGACGTCCTTTTCCACGAGCCAGGCCGCCGGCAGTTGCAGGACATCGTCACCTGCATCCGGACCCGCACGGTAATCGACGAGGTTGGTTTCGAGCGCGAGCGCCACGCCGATCGCTATCTGAAGCCGCCGGAAGAAATGGAGCGCCTATTTCCGCGATATCCTGAGGCCCTGGCACGAACCATGGAGGTCGTCCGTCGCTGCACTTTCTCGCTCGAGGAGCTTACCTACCAATATCCGGAGGAGGCGATCGTACCGGGCAAGGATGCCCAGGCTTCGCTGGAGCATTATGTCTGGCAATGCGTGCCCGACCGCTATCCCGAAGGACTGCCGCCCGATGTCTTGAAGGTCGTGCGGCACGAGCTCGATCTCATCCGCACCATGAAATACGCACCCTATTTCCTGACCGTCTTTTCGATCGTTCGCTATGCACGGTCACAGGGCATTCTCTGCCAGGGCCGTGGATCGGCCGCCAACAGCGCCGTCTGCTACATTCTCGGCATTACCAGTATCGACCCCTCGACCAACGATCTTCTGTTCGAGCGTTTCGTCAGCCAGGAGCGCGACGAGCCGCCGGATATCGATGTGGATTTCGAGCACGAGCGGCGCGAAGAGGTGATCCAGTGGATCTACCAGACCTACACCAGAGAAAAGGCGGCACTCTGCGCCACCGTGACCCGTTACCGGGCGCGTGGCGCGATCCGCGATGTCGGCAAGGCGCTCGGCCTGCCGGAGGACGTGATCAAGGCCTTGTCATCAGGCATGTGGTCCTGGTCTGAAGAGGTCTGCGACCGCAATGTCCGCGAGCTCAATCTCAATCCGGACGACCGGCGTCTTGTGCTGACTTTGAAGCTCGCGCAGCAATTGATGGGCGCCCCGCGACATCTCGGCCAGCATCCGGGCGGTTTCGTCCTCACCCATGATCGGCTCGACGATCTCGTGCCGATCGAGCCGGCGACGATGAAAGACCGTCAGATCATCGAATGGGACAAGGACGACGTCGAAGCCCTGAAATTCATGAAAGTGGACATCCTGGCCCTTGGGATGCTGACCTGCATGGCCAAAGCCTTCGACCTGATCCGCGAGCACAAGGACCGCGATCTCGACCTGTCTGACATCGAGCAGGAGGATCCTGCGACCTATGCGATGATCCGCAAGGCCGATACGCTCGGCACGTTCCAGATCGAAAGCCGCGCGCAGATGGCAATGCTGCCGCGCCTGAAACCCCGAACCTTCTATGACCTCGTGGTGCAGGTCGCAATTGTCCGGCCAGGTCCGATCCAGGGAGACATGGTGCATCCCTATCTGCGCCGGCGCGAAGGCAAGGAGGCGGTCGAGTATCCGACGCCGGAGCTTGAGGCGGTGCTCGGCAAGACGCTCGGCGTGCCGCTGTTTCAAGAGTCGGCGATGAGGGTGGCGATGGTCTGTGCCGGCTTTACCGGCGGCGAGGCCGACCAGCTTCGCAAGTCGATGGCGACCTTCAAGTTCACAGGCGGCGTCTCGCGGTTCAAGGACAAGCTGGTATCGGGAATGGTGAGGAATGGCTACACGCCGGAATTCGCCGAGAAGACCTTTTCGCAGCTCGAAGGCTTTGGCTCCTATGGTTTCCCGGAGAGCCATGCGGCGTCGTTCGCACTGATCGCCTACGCGTCGAGCTACATCAAATGCCACTATCCGGAAGCCTTCTGTGCGGCGCTCATCAATTCGCAGCCGATGGGTTTTTACGCGCCGGCGCAGATTGTCGGCGACGCGAGAGCCCACGGCGTCGAGGTGCGGCCGGTCTGCATCAATCGGTCCCGATGGGACTGTACGCTGGAGCGCATCGGCAATTCTGGTCGCCATGCCGTACGGCTCGGTTTCCGGCAGGTGAAAGGATTGGCGGTCGCTGACGCCGCGCGCATCGTCGCGGCACGCATGGACAATGGCTTTGTCTCGGTTAACGATATGTGGCGGCGATCCGCCGTGCCATCGGAGGCGCTCGTCCAGCTTGCCAAGGCCGATGCCTTTCTGCCGTCGCTGAAGCTTGAACGCCGCGATGCGCTCTGGGCGATCAAGGCACTGCGCGACGAACCACTGCCGTTGTTTGCGGCGGCGGCAGAGCGGGAGATGGCTGCAATCGCCGAGCAGCAAGAGCCGGAGGTGGCACTTCGGCAGATGACGGACGGGCATAACGTCATTGAGGACTACAGCCATACCGGGCTGACATTGCGGCAGCATCCGATGGCCTTCCTGCGCAAGGATCTTTCGGCGCGCAACATCATCACATGTGCGGAGGCGATGAATTCGCGGGACGGGCGGTGGGTCTACACATCAGGTCTAGTCCTGGTGCGGCAGAAGCCGGGATCGGCAAAGGGTGTCATGTTCATCACCATCGAGGACGAGACCGGGCCGGCCAACCTTGTTGTCTGGCCAACACTATTCGAAAAACGCCGGCGGGTCGTTTTAGGTTCTTCGATGATGGCGATCAATGGCCGGATCCAGCGGGAGGGCGAGGTGGTCCATCTTGTCGCCCAGCAGCTGTTCGATCTGTCAGGCGATCTGACCGGCCTTGCCGATCGTGATGAAGAGTTCAAGCTTCCGGCCGGCCGCGGTGATGAGTTTGCCAGAGGCGCAGCGCCTGATCCGCGGGACAAACCGACGCCGGTTATAGCCGCGCGCGACATGTTCGTGCCTGACCTTTATATCGATACGCTGAAGGTGAAGAGCAGGAATTTTCACTAGAGGAGCCAGCGTAAAATCTTTCCTTCAATGGAGAACGCGGCTGTTCGATTCCAGACAGGTCTAAAGCATGTTTGGCTTCACCAGCGGAAGTGTCTGGCACATCCGCGCACTTTGATGAGCACATTGTGACCGCCCGCAATATTTGACCGAGATGCGAGCTCCTCCGGCTTGATTCACATCCCCTGCGGCGGTCATGGAAGCCTGCCTAGCCATTCTCGTCGGACGTTCACTCTGCCCAACGTCGATTAAGCGCCTGGCACGTGTAGCCGGCCAGTCCGCCAATTGAGGTCGCACCAGTGAGATGGAGGAAAGACACGGCTGTCATGTCGAACTCGGCCGCAAACCACGTTACCATACCCAAGAACCAGGCGAGCATATTGCCGGCAATGTGCTGGGCCCGCAATCCGACGATCACGAGGGCGACGAGGAAGACGACCAACGGCAGCGCGAGATGTCCCAGCGAAGGGATAAGCGCGCCGGTCAAAAGTCCGGATGCCGCACCGATGGCAAGGCCGAGCCACAGGCACAGCATGGCGGCAAGGCTGTTGGTCAGCGAGGTCGGTCGGGTGAACCACGCGATAAACCCGGCAAACATGACCCACACCTCCAGGGCCAACGCCGCACTCAGCCATGCGGCGAAGGCCGCGACGACAGAAGCGATGACCGTCCAGAGAATGAATTGTCCACGCGTCTGGCGGCAAATAGCAGTCGGCTGATTTTGAACGTTGCTCATGTTGATCTTCCTTCTCTTCTGCTGTTGAAAAAGTGGAATGAAGTTGGATTGATCTCGCCACGCATCCGAGCAACCGACCCCAGCCCCACGACCCCCGCTTTTTTCGCTACTGTGGTGGCTGGTTTTGAACAGCGCTTTGCTTCAAGTCCCGTTGAAGAGAGCGAACCGCCGCGCGTAATCGCCGTCCCTTTCTGCCCAGCGTTCTCCTTTGACGCGCTCGACGAGGATTTCCCCATCAGGTGTGTTGCAGTCGGTGAGCAGTCGCATCACCTCGTCGATGTAGGCGGCAAGCGGCATGGCGTGGGGATCGCTCAGCTGATGCGAGCCGCTTAGTTCCGTCTGAACATAAGGCGGGACCAATTCGAGTACCTCGATCGATGATCCGCGAAGCTGGACGCGCAGCGATTTCAGCCAGGAATGCAGGAACGCCTTGCTGGCGCAATAGGTCGGGAAGTTGTTGCGTGGCACGAAGGCAAGACCGGATGTCGTGGTGATAATCGCGGAATGGGGTTTCGTCTTGAGTGCCGGCAGTAATGCAACCGTCATGTGCAGCACACCCATGACGTTGGTCTCGATGATGTCGCGCGCGACAGAGAGATCGGGCTCGGCCGTCAGGCTCTCGGGCAGCGAGATGCCTGCATTGTTCACGAGCACATTCAGTTTCGGGATTTTCTCTCGAACACGTGCCGCGAAGGCGTCGATCGCGGCCGGGTCCTGAACGTCGAGTTGAAAGCCAATCATGCCGGGATTGGCTGCCGTAATTTCATCGAGGCGCCCTTGGCGGCGGCCAGCGATGATGACCTGGTTGTCGAGCCTGTGAAAGACTTCGGCGAGGCCCTGACCGATGCCGCTGGTGCCGCCGGTGATGAGGATGGTATTACCTGTCATCTGCATGATGTCGTTTCCTTGAAGGTTAGCCGAGAAGTGCCGGTCGCAGGACGTCCTCGCACCATTGGCGGAAGCTGGTCGGAGTGGTGTTCTCAGGCGTTCTTTCGATGCCGAGGTCGAGGCCCTGGTTCTTGGCATCGGCCATGTCGGTCATCCCCTGCGCCATCGCCTCGGAGAAGCCGAACTGCAGGAAGCGAGCCTTGTAGGCGTCGAAGGAGATTTGCTGGAACCGTACGGGATTGCCCAGAACGCCCGACATGATCTCTGCCATTTCGTTGAAGGATATGTTCTCTGGCCCAAGAACCGCGACCTCTTCTTGACCGCTCCAACTGGTGTCCAACAGCGTGCGGGCCGCCACGGCGGCGATGTCGCGGGTGGCACAGCTTGGAAGTTTTAAGTCACCGGAAATCGGCGAGAAGAAAATGCCCCGGTTCTTGATAGACGCGGCCTGCATGAGGAGATTGTCCATGAAGGACGGCATGGTCAGCGCCCGGAAGTCGACGCCGGTGCTGGCGATCAGGTCGTCCATCGCCAGCGAGCCGGTGACGTAGCCGGCACTGCCGGCGAGGCGCGTGGTCCGGCCAAGTGCGGTGACACCGACGACGCGTTTTACACCCTTGCCCTTTAAGGCGGCCGCTGCGGGACGTGAGAAATCCACATAGGCGGCCATGACGCTTTCCGCCTTCGCATCCGCTGGCGCCAGCCAAAACACAGCCTCCGCACCTTCGAATGCGCGGTTCACGGTGCCGGCGTCTGCATGAGAGCCCTGAACAACCTCGACCGTCTCACGGATGCTGTCCGGCAACTTGACAGGATCGCGCACGATAACGCGGATCGAAACGTCGTGCCCGAGCAGGTTTTCGACAACCTTGCGGCCGATATCGCCCGTGGGGGCAGTGACGACAATCATGATATACTCCTTGGTGGCTGCGCGAGGGAGCTTGTGGCTTTATTGCCAAGCCTCATCTCGTCGAAACCCGTGCCGAGATACGTAAGGCATTGTTGGCGGACGCTCCATGATCTACAGTCGCTACTATCGTCGCGATCGTCCGGAAATATCATGGATCCCCTCTCCGAGTTCCTCAGCCTGCTGAAGCCCACAAGTACAATCTCGTCTGGCTTCGAAGCTACGGGAGACTGGTCGATCCAGTTCGGCGACCAGCAGCGCCAGATCAAATGCTACGTCATCCTGTCCGGTGGCTGCTGGTTGGCCGTTGACGGTGTTGGGGACGTGGTGCGTCTCGAAGAAGGCGACTGCTTCGTCCTGCCGCGCGGACTTCCTTTTCGGCTCGCTAGCGATCTGGATCTGCCTTCGGTCATGGCCTCGACGATCTTTCCGCCCGCCCGTGCCGGCGGTATAGTGACCGTTAATGGAGGCGGCAGTTTTTCCCTTGTGGGTGCGCGTTTTGCGGTCGGCGGCAATCATGCCGACATGCTGGTGGAAATGCTGCCGCCCATCGTGCACCTTCACCAGCAAGCGGAGCGGGAGGCCTTGCGCTGGTCGATCGAGCGCATAATGCAAGAGGTGCGTTCGCATCAGCCGGGTAGTTACCTCATGGCGCAATATCTTGCCCATATGATGCTGCTTCAGGCGCTTCGCATTCATCTGGCCAAAGATCATCAAGGCACAGGATGGTTCTACGCTTTGGCTGACAAGCATTTGAGTAGCGCAATTCGAGCCATACACGCCGAGCCTGCAAGAAACTGGACATTGGCGGAGCTCGGTGAGACCGCCGGTATGTCGAGATCGGTGTTTGCGGAGCGCTTCAAGGCCGCGGTCGGCGAAGCACCAATCGAATATTTGTCCCGATGGCGTATGCTGCTTGCCTGCGACCGTCTCGAAAGAGGCGACGATCCGATTTCGATTGTCGCGCCGGCGCTGGGCTACCAGTCCGAGAGCGCCTTCAGCAAGGCATTCAAGCGCGTCGTTGGATGCTCGCCGCGTCAGTATCGCGGACAGGGAAACCATTCTTCTAAAACGCGACCGGCAGACTGAGCGACTGGGCGCCGTTCATGAACGCCCTTAAAGACCTTTGTCGAACTTGTTGTGGGACCGCGGCTCTAGGCTCCAGGTCCTTTTGTCAGCGCGGAACAACGCACTTCCCCTGGCGTTACCGGCATGTGGCGTGTGGAGCGCCGATTTGGTTGATTTTGCGGAAACCAAGATGGACCTCGGGCTGACCAATAAACGTGTTCTCGTAACGGGAGGCAACTCTGGTCTGGGAGCCGCGATCGCAAAGGCCTTCGCCGCCGAGGATGCATGAGTTGCGAACAACTACCTGGTCAACCCAAGACAAGCCGATATCTGTGCTATCGAGATGATACAAATGTCGATGCCGCGCTACGACGTTGAAAGGTTTGGTGTCGCTCCGCGTGGCAGCCTAGGCAGTCGGATTTGATGATCGTTGCGGGCACGCTTTGCAACAAGATGGCACCAGCGCTTCGCAAGGTTTACGATCAGATGCCCGAGCCGCGATACGTGATCTCGATGGGCTCTTGCGCCAATGGCGGCGGATATTATCACTACTCCTATTCGGTAGTGCACGGCTGCGACCGCGTCGTTCCCGTTGATATCTACGTTCCAGGCTGCCCACCAACGGCTGAAGCATTGCTCTATGGCATCTTGCTTCTGCGGAGAAAAATCAGGCGCAACGGCACGATCGAGAAGTAGGATCGCGTGTTGTTGCCGTAGCGTTCGGAGTTGCCAATGCCTTTGCAGCAGTCCTGTTTCCGATCGCGCAGGTCAGATCGCAAACGGCGGGATCTGGCACTCTCCGGCGCCTGTTCCATCTCTGCGCCGATGCTAGAGTGCTGGGGAATCTCGCAAGAAAGTCGAGGCGGAAATCGGCCGACTCGGACCCGTGAAGATCGCCACGTACAAAGCCAACGAGGTCAACGGCCGCCTCGAAATCCTGCTGAGATAGTTTGAAGAGACCGCCGGGCGATCGGTTGCCAGGGCCCCGCGGGAAAGTCTCCGACCAAAGCGATCCATGCTGCCGTCCACGCAGTTTTGCAGGGTCAGAAGTTCTCAGACGGCCTCGCGTCCTGCATAGGCGGGAGCCGCATCTCACTAGAAAGGGGTTGCCTGGCTAGCCGGAGGACGAGCACAGCCGTTATGTTGAAACTTGGCCATAATCAAAGCTCCCGCATTAGCTTCGCAATATTATCACGGTCGAATGGGATGTCGCGATTGTGAGCGCGGATATGGAGAACGATCCCGCGCGGGGTAGGGTCGAATGCTTTCAGGTAGTTGATTGCATCTTGCATCGTCGGGAACGTCTTTTCCTCGGTGAAAGATTCATTCCGGACGAATGTGATCGTGGTTGCGCACTCGCCATATATGGCCAAGGTCTCTCTGGCGCTGAAGTTCTCACTCATCTCGCCTGCTCCAGTTGGAGGCAAAGCCATACCGGCCGCGGTGCCGGGACCGATCTACTGCAGTTGTTGGCCGCACTCGTACGATCGGCGCACTTGGACCGGGTCAGCCTAAACCTGTCCCGGCGTGAACAAAGCCAAATACGCCACCGCAATGATTACCGCGACGACGAGGGTGGTCAGCACGAAATCATGCCTTCCGTGGCTTTTTTCTCTGTGTTGCTCATGGGACTACAACATCGATGAGGTGTGGAAGTTCCGGCCGCTCGGCATGCTAGCCGGTTAGCTGCTTGACGACTTCTTCGATCGTCTCTCTAACGGGATAATAGCTCGGCGAGGCGTCTTTCCCCAGCACGCTAACATAGACGTGGGTGCTGTTGGTGAACGCCCTGACAGCGACCACGTGCTCCGGATTTATGAAGATTATAGGATCGTCATTGCCCGCGTAGTGGAATGGCACCAGCCTCATCGTGTCCTCCTTCCATTGTTCGTCGGCTCTAACCAGAAAGCCTGCGGTTGGTTGCCGGCCGTTACCTCAACAAGGAGAACGTGAATGTACCCTCGATTGCTCCGGCCCCATGTGCCGCGGCTCTGACGCCGAACGAAACCGCCATCGTCGGGGCCGCGCCCCCTGTGTCATCACGGCGTATGACCTCGCCTGCGCGCCACGCGACATGGATCCCGTCATCGAGGAGCGCGTCGTGCTTGAGAAATGCCACGTTCGACGATGAATTGGTGTGCTCACATCATAGGAGGTGTTGAGGAAGTCGCTCGTCTTGTCAAAGGGCGGGTACCGCGCTGCAAGCCGGCGGACCGAAGGAGAATTGCGCTCCTATTGCGGAGGCGGCGATTCAGGCCGGCCAAAGATCAGTAACGACTAGAGCCACCTATCATTTGACGTCGCAGCGCTTTCGCCGTCAGCGTGTAGTTCTAAACATGATCGTCATCCCACAGAGTCGAAATAGCGAATTGAGCGTTCCAATCCCTTCAAGGCGAGCGATGTAGGAACCACGCGAAGAGCTTAGTAGATGGGCTTTCCGCCTATTGATCCTCGCTGGCTTTGGTTGGCGCGCGGGAATTCTCTGGGTATGCGCGATCGAGGCCCGCCCGCTGCGGTTCCCTATGGAATTTTCCCCGCGGCTCAATAACTGGCCAACCGTTCTTGTAACAAGGCAATCGCTTCACCAATCGGCATCGACCGCCCGTCGCCTCAAAAATGGTTCTGTTGATGTCTCGCTTCTAAATCAATGTGACCAGCGTAGTGGCCACGTCTTCGAGGGTGATCTCATTGAACTTTAGCGAGACCGAGATCAACGGAAAGCGGTGTCCTGGTCGCACCTGGAAAGATGCTTTAAGCAGATTCGAAAACTGCCGCCATGACGGGGCGACTGGTTCGTGTCGCAAGGGGACAGCACACTGTGAATTGCCCTTTCCAGGGTTCTCCCTGAAACAGGCCGGTGGGAATGATCTTACCCCCTCGCTCGCCTAAAGTGATTACGAATGGAACGTTGCGCATGAGGGCGAAAGCGCGCATAAAACCCTATCGAAGCCAACCTTTCACGGGCGGGCTCCGACTGGGAGTGACCCAGCTTCCGCCCCAACCTGAAAGGACGAACCATGTTTGGCTACGTCCGACCCGTCATCGAAAACCGTTGGGACTGTCAATCGTCGAGGAAAATTTCGACGGCTCCGCCGCCAAGCGCGGTCACGGTCACCAAACTCTATCCAGTCTTCGCTTCATAATGTACGGCGAGGGATTCGGAAGCGACAGCGATCTCCTTAAAATAGCAACAGCCAATTGACCACCCAGCGGCAGGCTTGTTTTTAACTACCGAGTTTCGACCACCGTCGAAAGCAGCGTGGGCTCTGAGTATGGTTCACGCTGTAGTACCCCTGTTAAATGCGGAGGTCCTTCTCTCGCCCAATTTCACGTGCGGTTTCGACTTGCCGTCCGGACATCACGTCGATGGACAGGTTTGAAAGATCGGGCCGATAGAGCACCGTGGCTGCATAGACCGAGGCGTCGTCAATAAGCTGCTAATCAGGGAATAAGGTCGATGTGCCCCACAGCCGAAGAACAGCGAATACTAAGACTGATCTACGCGACATCGGAAATACAAGCTGCCGACGGTGAGTCCCATTTGGTGGAAGTCACTATAATCCGTCGAATTGAAGCGGCAACGATCCCCACCATGAATTATCCAGCCTCCAAACGTCAAAAGGTCGAGTTTTGATCTCGCTGCACTTTCTGCTTGGGAGAGCGAGGGAGGCTCAGTGCGTTCACGGGTGGGAAGAAAACTCGGGAGAAGCCTGCCGCAAGGTTGAGGATCGCTACGGGAAATTTTCGAATTGCACGGTCGGCTAAAACATGGTCGCTAGCTAGCTGCGGCATCGACGCAGGAGGTTGATGAGCGATACCGACAAGCCGCCGCTGACGAAAGCGCCGGAGATGTATGTCCATTACTGCGAAGAAGAGGGTTGCACGGAGTGGGGCGGCTGGGGAACAGCCCGTCCCCGGCTGTGAAGCCCCGTTGGTGGTGCTTCGCGCATGTCCCGCACAGATCGTACGATAGTTGGACTGATCATCTGCGCTTCGCTAACCGTCGTCGACGGCGACTTGGGGCTCCATGTCCGTGCGAAACCTTCCTTGAGCAGCTACGGGCGAACTGCTTCGTGATTTCCGTTTTGGTGGAAGGGAAGAACCGACGACGGCCGCGCCGAGTTCCCGATCAGCCGCTCATATTCCTGCTCTGGCACGCCATAGCAACCGCCGGCGATGCCGATCAGCATTTCGCGATCCAGGATGCGGACGTTGCCGCGCGTTGATTTGATGGCGTGCATGCCTTCAAGAATGTGCAGCTGATCAGTGACGCCCGCCCGCCTGACGCCCAGCATCACCGCCAGGAATTCGTGCGTCAGTGGCAGATCATTGCCGTCGATGCGGTCGTGGCACATGAGCAGCCAGCGGGCCAGCCGCTGATGCACGTTGAATTTTGCCGCTGCCAGCGCGCTGTGGGCAAGCTGCAACTCGCAGGTGTGGACATAACGCAGCAGCAGTTGCCGCACCTCCGCGTGATCAAGGAATGGAACAAAATCCTCCGTGGCCACCTGAAGCCCGTGGCCCGCCACCTGCATGAGGGTCTTGTTCGGCGTTCGCTCGACGCCGAGGGCGACGGGGTAGCCAGCGATGCCCTCGCGCCCGATGTGGCGGATCTCAGCGCTCTTGCCCTCGGCGCTTTCGGCAACCATCGAGGCGAGGCCGCTTTCAATAAAACAGACATGCTCGATCGGTTTGCGCGGCATCACGAGTGAGTGTTTGACCGGAAGATCGACAGGCACCAGGAGCGGCGCGAGAATCTTGAAGGCATCCTCCGGAAATCGCCGCAACAATCTGTTATTCACCTGCCTCTGCAGCACTTCTCTCATAACTTCGCACCACCCGTTGAATGGGCAACGAGATGCTATCCCTTTCGTTCGAGGGCTTCACACTCTGTGCGGTTTTGACAATTGCAACGACCGTTCATCATTTGCGCGAAGGCGCTAGTCCAGCCGGATAGCGGATCGGAAAGGAACCGTTGCCACCAGCGAGCCGTCTTCGGTCACAATCTCGAAAGTGTCTCCGTCTGCCGCATCGCCCCTGCGGATTCTTTCCGCCACGATTTCGCGTGCGGCGGCGGCCGCTTCCTTCAATGCCACCTCAGGTGAATTGAGGTCGATGCCTTCCAGATCTTCCGCAAAGTCATCTTGCCGGCGGATGTGAAAAAAATACTTCGGCAATCTCTCTTCCTTCATCAGTAAAAGAGCTACCTAACTTCGCGAGCGACAAATTGTTCCTCGCGGCCCAGCACAACCCGCAGATTGCAAACGGCCTTTCCGGTCTCGGTGCTGCGCTCGAAGCCATGGCCGCTGATGGCGTAACCATGAAATACGACACTATCCATCAGGTGCTGGGCGAGGGCAATTTCGTGCTGACGGTCAGCGAAGGCACCTTCGGCGGTGCACCGACCGCCTTCTACGACCTGGTCCGTGTTGACAATGGTAAGATCGCCGAACATTGGGACGTGATCGAGACCATCCCGGCACAGGCCGACTGGAAGAACCAGAACGGCAAGTTTGGGTTCTGATATCAAGAGGGGCGCGAAAGCGTCCCTTTCTACATGGAGGACTGCATGACCGACTTAGAGCGCAACAAAGCCAACGTGATCGCCTTCTATGAGCTGATGTTCAACGACTGCAAGCCGCGTGAGGCCATCGAGCTTTATGTCGGGGCTGACTACATCCAACACAATCCTCATGTCGCAACTGGCAAGGCCGGGTTCATCGACTATTTCGAGCGCATGGCGCGGGAATGGTCGGGCAAGCGGGTTGATGTAAAACAGTCCATTGCCGAAGGTGACCGGGTTGTGCTGCACTGCTTCCAGCACTGGCCCAATGACCATGACTATGCCGGTATCGATATTTTCCGGCTCGATGATGACGGCAAGATCGTAGAGCATTGGGACGTGCTGCAGGTCATTCCCGAACACTCAGCCAATCCGAACGGCATGTTCTAGGCTGCTCTGATCCTTGTGCCGCAAGGCGTTCCATAAATCACCGTTACCCCGCACTAATGACATCACGGGCTGCGGTTCTAAACGGGGCGGGAGTCGTACCGATTCACAAGATTGCTTCGAGTCCTTCTCGCAACACCTAAGCGGGAACTGTAATCTTGGACGGATTTGGCTGGATTAGAGCGTTTCAGTTACGGTATCGTTGGACTGCAAAGCGATTTGCGCAAGCGGGACAGCTAAAGACAGCACGTCCGCATCTCATAAAGCAGGACCTTGATGAACGCGGATATGATAGCCGCCTGGGCGGTGGAAAATGGATTCCAAGCAATCGATTCGGGGAATTATCGTCGCCATGACAATGCAGGCGTGATCACGATCGAGATAAAGAGGATGTCATTCCTCCTCATCGATGAGAGGCAAGGATTGCGACCGCGCCTCATATCGCGGTTGTTCAAAGACATTCTCCTCACAAGCGGGAGCGGCCGCTTGCAGGGTCTTCTTCTTGACCGCAATCCCAAACATTGAGCGCTGACGCTGTCACCACAGGCCAGCCAATTCAGGTGGCGGATCGTGGCTGACGTCGATGAGCAGCGTCGCAAATGTTCAACACTTTCAATATTTCTTCTTGCGAACGATCTTGTTGCCGCGGGGTCCGCTCACGACCGGTGTTCGGTCGCGGTTTTCCGCAAGCAGGTTCCGCCAGCGTTCCAGGCGATCGGCGACCAGGGCACCGCTTGCGACAGCTGCCTGAACCGCGCACCCAGGTTCATGGGCGTGGGTGCAATCCCGAAAGCGGCAAAGCGGCGCCAGTTCGGTTATTTCAGCAAAGAGGGTGTCTATACCGTCGGCAACATCACTCACGTAAAGCGTTCTTATTCCCGGTGTATCGATGACCCAGCCGCCGCCTGAAACTGCATGCAGGGATCGTGCCGTGGTTGTGTGTCGGCCCTGCGCGTCGTATTCGCGGATGGTGCCTGTCTTTTGCTTTGTGTCAGATTCAGGCCCAGTTATGGTGTTCACCAGCGTTGATTTTCCGACACCAGAGGATCCCACCAGCGCAACCGTCTGGCCAACGCCGCACCAGGGCCTCAACAGGGAAACGGCGTCCGCGGAGCGCCCATTCAAGGCAATGACAGGCAGATCGCGCTGCAAAGCCTCGGCTTGCGCCTGGAACATGCCGGCATCTTCCGCGGTGTCAGCCTTCGTCAGCACAATCACCGGATTGCTCCCGGCCTGGTTGGCCATGATCAGGTAACGTTCCAGCCGAGCAAGATTAAAATCGGCATTGCACGAGGTCACGATCAATAGGGTGTCGATGTTGGCGGCAACGAGTTGCTGGCCACGTCCGCCTTCCGGGCGTCGTTGAAAGACGCTTTTTCGGTCGAGACGTCTGATAAGCATGTCAGTCAGTGGATCGGCAAGAACCCAGTCGCCCACCGCGTAGTCACCAGTATTCGTATTGGATGGAAATTCCAGTCCGACCGGTCCGGTGACATCGATCGCCTCGATGCGTGCCCGGTGAACTGAAGCGATGCGTCTGGGGATCAAGTCCGCTTCGCTGGGCTGGACCTGGTCCGCGAAGAATTCAGACCACCCAAGCAGTTCCAGCGGTGAAGAAAGTTGGGAGCTGGTCAAATCTTGTTCCGCATTCGGTAAGGCTGCCTTAAAGGGTTTTTCAATGATCTTACGCGGCCTCTCGCCTAGCTGCGTGGATGATCCCGTTTTGGCAAAGAGGTTGCGTAAGCAGCAGCTTCGCCGGGATAGGGGAAATCGTCCCCGAGCTGACGGTCGCCATCGTAGACTTTGAAGCTAGGCCCTTCAACTTCAACGATCTTATAGCCATTCACGTATTCGATCTTCGGTGTTTTCCAGCCCATCAAAAGCTCCAGTCCGGTCCGAGGGTTCTCTCTGAAGATCGCGCCAAGACCTCATACTCGGCAGTCTATGATCTATCAGGTGCTTTACGATTAGCCAACGCTGGTTCGATCCTTTTCAAGGCGGTAATTGACTGTTCGGTTGCTCGATTATTCAGCGGCTCATGCGGCCGCCGCTTGTGCCCTCGCGGCTGAATGCGATCTAGCCAGTGCTAGATCGCACACGCGACCCTTTGGCTCAACCGAGAGCAATCCGGAATCGTGTTCGGGCCGGGTTCCGCCAGGGGTATGGACCGCCGGGACGATAGTGGTTATCTGCAGGGCTTGCTGCGATGCTGAAAACGTCGCCGAAACATCACCGCAGACACCCCCCAAGGGATCGCGTCCCGGGACGTGGTGTAGCTGACGGGAGGTAGCAAAGCCGAACGCCCGCCCGCTTTTCATAGCGCTGTAGCGGGTGGTTGGGTTTGCGGGCGGCCATCGGTGTTTTCCGCTAGGGTCGGGTTGTTCAAAGACCAACCTGACGGAAAGATCACCGATGACCCCACTGATCATCGTACTTCCTCATGGGTTCGAAGAAAACGGCTTCTCGGTGTGCCGGAGCGGACGACCAATCGCCGCTCGCCTCAAGCTTGCCAGTTCCAGCGTGACGTTCAATTCCACTGAAAGCCGGGTTCCTGCCAAAGAGCGCCGCAAACCTGCCACGCAACCGAAACAGCTCCCAAACATCTACGGCAGTGGCAAGCTCTGCTGTCTGATAGGGGCACCCGGGAACGGCTCGACGCGGTGCCACCGCTTTCAGTTTCGGCTGCGACGTCGCCCGATGGTGAAGCCACTGGACGGACCAGCTGGTACATCATTATTCGAATTTTTGGTCCTTTCCTGGTCCAGCGCGGAATTACATCGGTCTGCGACAAGGAGAAATACAATGAACTTCCAGTGGGCTCGCTCTGAAAGATGCGTTGGATGGGTGCAAGGTGTCCGCAGCGACTGTGGCCGCTGCTCTCAGCTCGCCCATTTCGACGTCAGAATGACGCTGCACATATCGACCCGCTGAAACGCCGGATCCTTATAGGCAAGTACGTCATCGTTGAAGGTGCCGAACGTACTGTGAGGCCGGTGCTTCATGCCTTCGTAGAAGGCATCGATGATCCCGCGCTTGAAATCCTCTTCGCGAGGAAAGGCGGAGATGACGGCCTCGCGTTCGACGTCGTTGAACTGATCGTACCCGCGGCCGGCGACGTCCATGCCTGCCCCCGCCTGCACCAGCGCGATCTCCGGTCGCATGAACTCCGGTATGCCCGGCGTCGTATGAAGAGCTACCGCGTTCCACACCGTCTCGACGTCGCTCTCCGAGATACCATGGCCGCGCAGGAAATCCCGCGCTGCATTCGCGCCGTCGACTTCGAAGCGAAGCTGGCTCTCGTGATACCGTGCCGTGAGGCCGACGTCGTGGAACATCGAAGCCGCGTATAGCAGTTCCGGGTCGAAAGTCAGCCCCGTCCGGTTTCCTGTCATGGCTCCCCAGAAATAGACCCGCAGCGAGTGATGGAAGAGTAGATCGCTTTCCGTGTCCCGAATAAACTCGGTCACGTCGAGTGCCAGCTTGCTGTCGGGGATTTTGAGCCCGGAAATATCGTAGGTAATCATAGTCGTACTCCAGTATTTGCGATCGGGAACGCCAGCGTTTTCAGCTCTCCGCGGCCGCCTGGGGCGGGTTCCGGAAGCTGATGGCCATGCGATTGTAGCTGTTCATCAAGCTGATCGCGATCGTCAGATCGACAAGCTGCTTTTCATCGAAAACCTCACGCGCCGCCTTGTAAGCGCTGTCTGGTACGCCGGTCTCGGCGACACGCGTCACGCTCTCGGCCCAGGCAAGCGCGGCGCGCTCAGCCTCGCTGAAGAGACTTCCGCCTTCCGCCCACGCCTGCACAAGAGCGAGTTTCGCTGTCTTGACGCCACGCTTGAGAAGTTCACGGGTATGCATGTCGAGGCAGTAGGCGCAGTTGTTGATTTGCGATACGCGCAGATACACGAGGTCTACGAGTTCTCCGGGCAAGCCGCTCTGCGTCACATAGCCATAGACGCCGCCCAGCGCCTTCGCGCCGTTGGGGGCGACCTGGTTGTAATCGAGCCTTCTGGTCATCGTTCGAATTCCTTCTCTCATTTGACGGGAGTGGTAAGCTTCTTGTCGTCGGTATCGACGATGAAGACGGCAAGCAGCTTCGCGGGAACGGTGTTGCTGGCGTTGCGGCTGATGGAGTGGACCGCACCTGGCGCCTCGAACCAACTTTCTCCTGTCTTGTAGCGACGGGTCTCACCGTCATTCACCTTAGACTCCACTTCACCGGAGAGTACGTAGGCGTAGATGAAGGCGGACTTGGCGTGGGTGTGCGGTAGGGATGCGGCGCCGGGCGCATAATCGACTTCGACAACGCGGATTGACTTGTCAGGGATATTGGTAATCGCCTGCTCAAACTTGGCGGTCACAGTTTCGGCTGTAGCGTCATGCGCCGAGGCCGGAGCGGCGAAGATCGAGGCAACTACGGCCATGACAGCAGGGGCAATAATGCGACGTTTCATTGTTCTTCTCCTTCTGAAACGCCCTAAAGATGCGGCTGTTCTGAGCTAGAAAAAAGAACCAAGAACGAGAAGAAATGATGTACCATGGCGACATGAACAAGTCGCTCAAGCTGAACGTCGATCGATCAGACAAGCTTTCTTTGTCCGAGCAGATCCGAAAGGGAATAGCAAAAGCCATCGAGGATGGCGTGATGGAGGCCGGCGCACGGCTTCCATCGTGGCAAGATCTTGCCATCCAACTCGGCGTGGCCCGCGGAACGGTGCGGACGGCATATGAGAAGCTTGCTGCCGCTCAGTTGATCGAGGCCTCGAGGGCGACGGGCACACGCGTCGCACAACGTCCCCGCGCCATCACGAAGAACGAGCCGCCGCCTGACGCGGGCTCGTTCCTCGAGACTTATCTTGAGATGACGCAGGGGCCGGCGTTCTTCCAGATGGGCGTGCCGGCAAGTGAGACCTTTCCGGGCAAACTGTTAGCGCGCATCCGGGCGCAAGCCGTCCGTGCTGAGGCGAGCGCTTCTCCTTTCTACCCCGACCCCCGCGGGGAGCTTGAGCTGAGACGGGAGATCGCGGCCTATCTGGCCGTGGCCCGCGGCATCAATTGCTCACCATCGCAGGTGATCATCACCGCCGGGTTCGGCGCTGGGCTCGGTCTGGCGCTCAATGTTCTTGGTCTGGGCGGGCAGGCCGTCTGGTTTGAGAACCCAGGTTTTCCATGGACAAGGAAAGGACTTGAGCTGGCAGGTATGTCGGTTGCCCCAATCCCTGTCGATGCGGATGGGATCGATATCGATCATGGGCTGCGCCATCACCCTAACGCAAAGCTCGTCGTGGTGACCCCAGGACAGCAGGCACCACTCGGTCCCACCTTATCGCTTGAGCGGCGCCTTCGCCTGCTGGAGTGGGCAGCAGCAAACCAGGCTTGGGTTATTGAAGACGATTATCTAAGCGAGTTGCAACTTGCAGGAAGGGCTGCCCCAGCACTAGCCTCGCTCGACCGGGACGGGTGCGTGATCCACATCGGCTCGTTCAGCAAGACGATTAGCCCCACAATTCGGCTGGGCTTCGTGGTCGCGCCGGTCGGCCTGGCCTCCCAATTCGCCGAAGTTGCCGCATGCCTCGCGCCGCCGCCCGGGCCTGCGGTGCAAATTGCGGTCGCTGAGTTCATCCATGAGGGCCACTATATGCGCCACCTGCGGCGCACCAAGCGCGCCTATGCGTACAAGCGACAGGCGATTTTGGATTGTCTTCACGCCTCTGTCGGAGTGGATCGTGTTGCGGCTTCCGGTCTGGCAGTGCTGCTTAGACTGCCTCACGGAGCACCGGATGTCGCGATTGCACGCAACGTCCTGATGTTGGGCATGTTTCCTGCGCCGCTGTCGCCTTGGTATGCGTCGCCTGAGCGTGCCGAATCAGGGCTTCTTCTCGGCGTCGCCACCGCGCCAACGAAGCGGCTGGCAAGATCCTGTGGCCAGCTCCTGGAAGCAATCGAGCGCTTTAAGTGACCCGTATTGACGCTTGGCATCGCTTGGGCCTGACACATATTCCGCAGAGTCTGGCTCAGTCCCGGCGTCGCGAAAGAGTTCGGCGTCACGATAGCGATGCTCAAGTTCAAGTGAGATAGAAGCGGAGCACCTGAGCGCATGATCCGCCCCGAAATCGCCGCCATTGCTGGCCGCTTATCACTCCTCAACTTCTCATTTTGATGCCACTTCGAGAACGATCTTTCCGACCGGCGAAGCATATTTTCCCTCGAGGATCAAATGGGCCTCGTGTGCCTTTTCGAGAGGGATCACCTTGCCTACCCTTGTCTTCAGCGCGCCGCGATCAATCAAGCCTGAAATTTCGCTGAGGCGCGACGTCGTGACAGCGACCAGAAAGAAGTTCGCCTGAATTCCACACCGTCTGGCACGTTCTTGATCAGGTTCTGAGACAGCAGAAACCAGCCTTCCACCTGGCTTCAGCACTTGCATGGAGCGCTCCTGCGTTTCACCGCCGACCAAGTCGAGCACGGCGTCCAGGTTCTGTGCCATGTCTTCGAAGCGCTCGGTTTGGTAGTCGACGACAATGTTCGCGCCGAGCTCGGCAACAAACGCCTTGTCTTTGGCGGAGGCTGTGGCGATTGTCCGAATTCCTGCCTGACGCGCGAGTTGAACCGCGTAAGCTCCGACATTGCCGGCAGCCCCATGAATGAGCACCGTCTGGCCTGCCGTCAGCTGTGCTTGATCAAACAGGCCTTGCCAAGCAGTGACCGCGATCACAGGAACCGAGGCAGCCTCGATATAGCTTAGAGAAGCCGGTTTGCGCGCGATCATTGCCGCTCTGGCAATTGCATATTCGGCGTAGGCGCCAACAAAGCGTGGATTCGTCACGCCATAGACAGGATCGCCGACGCGAAAATCTGTTACGTCCGGTCCAATGGATTCGATAATACCGGCAAAGTCCGAGCCGAGTGTCAGCGGGAGGGGTTGCGGCAGTGCGCTTTTCCCCGCCCTGATCCAACCGTCCCATGGCCCCACCCCTGCGGCGCGAACCTTGACGAGAACCTCGCCGGAGCCGGGGGTGGGCTTCTCAATGGGTTCGAAACGCATCGCGTCAGGAGAGCCGAACTCATGCACGCGCCACGCCATCATCGACAGATTGCTTTGATCTAGCTCATCGGCAGATTTATTCTGGGTCATGTTAACTCCTTGCGAAAAGCGCGAGCGCCACATGATAGCTGGAGGGACGCCCGCTGTTTTTTAGTTCCCTGCTGCCCAAGGCGAATTGTTCATCAGCTTGCTGAAGTCCCTGCGAGCAAATTGAGGATCTTTATACGCCATGACATCGGCCAGACCGGTGCCCTGTGTCGCCTCCGGACGGTGCTTCAGACCACGGTAAAGCGCTTGCATGAAATCTTCCGCAAAGTTTGGAGGATGCGGATGGCTTGTCTCGACGGCGCTACGTTCTGCGGCAGTGAAATCGGTAAAGCCAGCGCCGACCAGGTCCATATTGGCACCTTCGGCGAGCAGCGCGGCGAGCGGGAACAGGTGCGGCGATATCCCATTTGTGGTGTGGAGCGCAATCGAAAGCCAGACCTTGCCGATATCGGCTTCGGCAACGCCGTGAGCGCGAAGGAAATCGCGAGCGGCGTTGGCGCCATCGACCTCGAAGCGTCGGTGACTGTCGCCATAGCCGGCCGTCAGGCCGAAATCATGGAACATGGCCGCCACATAAAGAAGCTCGGGATGGACATCGAGCGTCTTTCGCTTCGCTGCCAAGGCAGCCCAGTAGTAGACGCGGGTAGAGTGTTCGAAGAGAAATTCGCCCTCTGTATCGCGCACAAGTTTAGCGGCGTCACGCGCCAACGCACTCTCTGGAATTCTGATTCCGGGTACATCCTCTGAAACGCTACGATTTGCTCGATTGATGTGTGTCGTCTGCGTCTCGGCTCTGCTCTCACTCGGCGCGACGATCGCGACAAACAACAGGGCTGCCGTGGCGCCAGCAGCTGTTAAGATATGGTAGATCTTCATGGCCTTTCTCCTTTCCTCTAGGATATGACCAGCGAGTAGGCTCGAAGAAGAACCAAGAAGCAGAATAAAATATGTACTACGACGCGAGTAATCGGTGACGAGTGAGGCATCGCGAGATGGCTTCAGTGTTCCTGCCGATCGAGCCACCGCCGTTGACGAATAAGACCTTCGGTAATGAAGCCGGCATCTTCCGAAACCAGGAAGGTGATGGCGCGCGGCAATCTCCTCAGGCGGCGATGCATAGTGAATATTGACAGGAAGCCGCCCTCCGCCTCCATTTCAGCCGTACGTTGCGGCGGGACATCTCAATTCCACCTGCCCGGGCGCGATGGCGAGGTGGGATATGGCCGTAGGAAGAGTTGGTTCAGTAGACGGGCTTTTGCAATTGGAAGCGATCAGTTCTCCAGTTCTTGCCGTACGAAATTGGTGGTTTGATTCAATCTTTCCTTAAGGATCGCGCGTCGGTGTCCGGCGCGGAACACTCGGGACGCATAGCTCGTCATCCATCATAAATGGGTTGGCGACATGGAATAAGCATCGGCAAACAATCGTAAGACCGTTCGACGTACCGTTGGAGGTTCATTCACCCCAGCCAATACCTCGCCCCCGGCCCTTTGCGTCCTGCCACGTCGGCAGGGTTCGCCAAGCTACATCGGTCGATCGATAGGCAGCCGCAACCGATGCATTCGCCAAGCCCAGACCGCAGGCGCTGTAACTCGGCTATGCGCTGGTCGATACGGTTTGCCCACGCGCTCGACAACCGCGACCAATCCCGACGTGACGGCACGCGATCGGCCGGCAACTTGGCAAGCTCGGCGCCGATCTCCTCAAGCGTCAGCCCGATCCGCTGTGCAAAGACGATAAAGGCGATTCGCCGCAATGCGGACCGGTGATAGCGTCGGTGTCCCGAGCCGGCGCGCTCGGATGCGATCAGCCCACGCTCCTCGTAGAAGCGCAGAGCTGATGAGGCAACGCCGCTGCGTCGTGACACGTCGGTGATAGTCAGCATCGGATCCATGCAGAAACAAAAGCACGAAGCTCACTTGACTTCAAGTTAACTTGAACTTGTAGCAATTATTCGTACCCATTGAAGGAGCACCGCAATGCAGGCGAATATCGATCTTCAAGAACTTCGCGTAGGGATCACCGGCGGCACTTCCGGCCTCGGACTGGCGCTTGTGCGGCAGCTTGCCAAGAAGGGTGCGAGCATTGCCTTCGTCGCCCGCACCGCCGCGAATGTCGAATGCGTCGCAGCCGAGACGGGCGCGCATGGCATTGTCGCCGACATCGGCAAAAAGGAAGACATCTACCCGATCGCGATGCAGATCACTGCCAATCTTGGCGGGGTCGACGTCCTGATCAACAATGCATCGAGCCTCGGACCTGTGCCTCTGGCGCTTCTTGCCGATACGGAGTGCGAGGAGCTGGAAGCGGCGCTTGTAGTCAACGCTCTAGGCGCCTTCCGGCTGACGAAAGCCCTGTTCGGTGCGCTTGCCGCGTCCGCGCGCGAGGGCCGCGGCGCGCTGGTGATCAACATCTCCAGCGACGCGGCGGTCAACGCCTATCCCGGTTGGGGCGCATACGGCGCGAGCAAGGCAGCACTTACCCATCTGACGGCGATTTGGGACCAGGAGTCGAAAGGCGATGGAATACGGTTTCTTGCGCTCGACCCTGGCGATATGAACACCCCGCTGCACGCGCTGGCGCTACCGGACGCCGATCCGTCGACCTTGAAAGACCCGGAATTGGCCGCTGCCGAGATCCTCGAAAAGATGCTCGACGCGTTGCCGGGCCACGCTGCGCTTACCGCCGGAGCCCACGCGTGATCGCCGCCGATCGGCTCGATCGGCAATCGGCCAGGCTGTTCGTGGTTGAGGCGGATGGCACGATGCGCGACCTGCCGCGGGCTCACCTCGGGACGTTATTCGATCCTGGCGATCTAGTTGTCGGCAACGACGCCGCGACCTTGCCTGCCAGTCTGCACGGCACGCATCTCCAATGCGGAAAGACCATCGAGATCCGCTTAGCCGGTTGGCTGTCACCTTCCGCTCCAGTCCGCTTCGTGGCAATCGCCTTCGGCTCTGGCGGTCACCGCACCCGCACGGAAGATCGGCTCCCGCCCCCTGCGCTGTCATCAGGCGATCGCCTCCAGCTCGGTTCACTTGAAGCCAATGTCGAGCGCGTTCTCGACCACCCTCGCCTGCTCGAGCTGGGCTTCCAAGGCACCCGCGCAGCCATGTTTGCAGGACTGGCGCAGCATGGCAGACCGATCCAATACGCGCATGTTCCCGAGCCGTTGGCACTATGGGATGTTTGGACGAGAATTGCCGCCCGGCCGGTCGCGTTCGAGGCGCCATCGGCTTCCTTCGCGCTCGACTGGCGCACACTGCAAGCTTGGCGTCGGCGCGAGATCGGTTTTGCAACACTCACGCATGCCGCCGGCATTTCTTCGACTGGCGATACCGCACTCGACTCGCGCCTTCCCTTCGATGAGCCGTACCGCATCCCCGAATGTACCGTGGCGCAGATAGCGCGGGCGCAGCTCAGAGGCAGCCGCATCATCGCGATCGGCACCAGCGTCGTGCGCGCACTTGAAGCAGCCGCCAATCCCGATGGCAGCGTGCGTGCCGGAGATGGCATTGCGACAGGGCGTATCGCGCGGGGCACTCCGCTCCGCGTCGTCGATGCGGTCCTCACTGGCGTCCACCAGCCCGGCGAAAGCCATTTCGAGCTGTTGCGCGCCTTTGCCGACGACGGCCTCCTCGCCAGCGCCTCCGCAGCTCTCACTGCATGCCGCTACCGTGCGCATGAATTCGGCGATTCCATGCTGCTCAATCGTCAACCGCCACTTTATTGGCGCGAACCTTAGATGGATAGAGCAGTTTGCATCGCCGTCTGAGGAAGGGAGGTAGACAACTGAAACCGCAGATCTCGCGCTTCATCGGAGAAGGCTTGGAGCTCATGACCGGGATACCCTCGAACGACGGGCCGGGTGCTGCGTTAAGGGCAATAAAAAAGGCCGGGGCGAAACCGCACCGACCTTTCCAACGTCGCTCTCCACACCAGTGCCAGTACATCCGTGGTCAAAAGCAAAAAAGCGACTTCGGCAGTCGCGAACGCTCTCGTGGAGCACTCACCAGCAACGCCGATGACCTGGAGATAGTCGCGCACTGCGTCCGTTTCAAGGCCTCCCATACGGAGCGGCCGGAGATTGCCTTGCTCGCCGGGCCCTGCAATCCGCATGCTTAGCGAAGCAATCCGTCGCGTCCGAACTCCTCCCAGCCCGCCAGTTCCGTGCGAACCGCCTCGTCGGGCGCGGCGACGACTTCCGCCTTCACAATCTTGCCCCTCTTCAATGACCGCGTCAGCTTCGCCTTATATGCTGCCCGCCGTCGGCTCTCCGAGGCCGCGGCCGCATCCTCTTCGCGCCATTCTTCGACGGCGCCTCGATCGAGCAGGTCTTCCACGACGCGCGGGTCGAAGACGTGGAACGTGATCTTCCGCGCGCGGCCCCGCAGTTTGACCGTGCGTGTCCCAGCGCTCGGCAGGCGGCCGTCCTTCAGCCAGCGATGACGCTCGCTCGTTTTGATCGACAGGATATCCTGGATCTCGCGCGGGATTACCGGCAGGCTTTCGATGTCTTTCAGCGCACTGGCGACAACAGAGGCCGCGGCATGGAATTCTGCCTTGTCACTTGCAGGCATCGACAGCGTCAGTTCTCCTTGCTCGATGTCGAGCGACTTCTTCGAAGCGGCCGGGAGCCGTGCACGTAGTTCGAGAAGAATTCCCTTCGCGCGGATCGAAGACCCCAGTGTCGCTGACGGTGGCAGCACCCATGTCCTGACCAGATCGACATCGTTCATTTCGTCTTTCCGCATGCCGCCTAGATGGGGTCACCAGCGTTCCTCGTCAACGATCACGAATTCGCAGGAGCCGGGCGCCACCGATCCGTTTTCGCTGCTCACCGAGTGCTCGAATTCCGCACATGCTGCACTACTGCAGTTGATCGTCCGGGCAGAACTGGGCCTACTCCTCGGACGGGCGGTTGAATATGTCGCTGAGCGAATCGTCGCATGGAAGCGGTTGCACCCCAAGGGATACCGAACGCCTGACCGCGTTCATAACTAGCTTTCGTCCGCCCTCAGGAATAGCATCCCGGCATGTGATCGCGGAGCAGGGCACCGATGAACGACGTCTCGCATACGGAAGCCCTAGGAACGTCGCACATCGATGCCGCCGAAAAGCACGATATGGAACAGTTCCTGATGTCGGCGTTGCACGCGGCTCGAGCGGACAGGACGTTTATAGTGACGGTCGGCGACGATGGCCTTCTAGTCGTCGCCAAGGCCGCCGCCGAAGATATCTCATCTGTGGCTGATTACGAACTGGATGAGATCATCATTCGCGAAGTGATAGGATCCGGAAAAGGAAGTGCGATTTCGGGTCCACACAGATCAATCGTATGCGTTCCGATCAGTTTTCCCGACCGTACCAAGGCAGCGGTTTATTTGGAGATCGAGGGAGAGCAAGTCTCCGACCGGCGGTTGGCAAATCTCGAATGGATGGCGTCGACCTTTGCCACCTCGCTCGCGAAGAGAAAGGCCGACGAGGATCTGCGCTCTGTTAGGGAGGAAGCCGCCAGCGTGGTGCGGGAGCTACGGCTCAATCTCGACATGATCCCCGCGCTTACATGGATCGGTGGCCCCGACGGCGAGCTTGAAGATGCGAGCAGGCAGTGGCACGAATACACGGGCATAAAACGGGAAGACGCCCTCGGAATGGGGTTCCTGGCCTCATTCCATCCCGACGATATTCAGAAAGTCGCCGCAGCCTGGACCGAACTTCTCGTCGCGGGAAAGCCCGGCGGCGTCGAAGCGCGCATCCTTCGACACGACGGCGAGGCTCGGTACTTCATGCTCAGAGCCGTGCCATTGGTGGGAGACGATGGCAAGGCCCGGAAGTGGTACGGGATTAACACGGATATCGACGATCTGAAACGTGCGGAGTTCGAACTGGCGAAAAGCCAGGCCGTGATGGCTGAAGCGCAACGGATCATCGAGACCGGCAGTTGGTCGTGGGACATGATGTCGGACGTCTTCACCTGCTCGGCCGAGTGCACGAACATCGTCGGGCTGCCGAGTAACGAGATCACCTTCGAAACCCTCATGGAAAGGGTACATCCAGATGATCGTGAAATGGTCGCGGAAGCTCACGGTCGCGCACTTCAGGGCGACGAACTGAACGTCGAGCACCGTTTCGTCCTGCCGGGCGGCACTGTGAAATTCATCCATGCTCGAGGCCGCTTGATCTACGAGAGAAGCCATCCACTTGCCTACATCGGCACGATCGTCGACGTCACCGACGCAAGGCGCGCCGAAGAGCGGATACGCAGTTCGCTTGCCGAAGCCCAACGAGCGCAGGCCTCTCTCGCCGAAGCACAAAAGCTCAGCCACGTCGGCAGCTTCCAACTCAGACCGTTAACGGGCGAGATCATCTGGTCGGAGGAGATGTACAACATCTATGGCCTCGACCCGGCCCAACCATTGACAGCCGAGGCAATCGTTAAGCGCACGCATCCCGACGATCGAGAGCGGATCAATGCAATTCATGCAATGGGGATCCGCGACCGCAGGCCTTGGGAGGCGGAGCACCGGCTTCTGATGCCGGACGGCTCGATCAGGCACGTGTACTGTGTCACTCGCATGGAGACTGACCCAGAAGAGGAACCTGAGGTGTTCGGGGCGATCATCGATCTGACGGATCGTGTGAACAGCGAGGAGGCGCTCAGGAAAGCCCAGGCCGACGTCGTCAGAATGAACCGCCTGACTGCGATGGGCGCCGTCACCGTCAGTATTGCCCACGAAATGAACCAGCCGCTCATGGCCATCGTCATGAACGCGGCCACATGTCTAAGCTGGCTCGACCGTCCGGAACCGGATCTGGATGAAGCAAAGATGGCGGCCGAACGGATCGTCAAGGAAGGGAAGCGGGCAGGGGACGTTCTGCTGAACGTCAGAAACATGGCGCGCAATTCGCGTCCACCCATCGCGATAGTTCATATCAACGAAGTCGTCGCCGACGTGCTGACGATGATGCGGAGTGAACTTCGCAGCCGCCAGATCAATGCGTCCGTTTCGTTGTCGCGGACCGTAAATCCGGTCCGGGGCGACAAGGTCCAGCTTCAGCAGGTTCTTCTGAACCTCATTCTCAATGCGGCCGAAGCGATGACTGGAAAGGAGGATGGCCGGATCATCAGTGTGATAAGCGAGGACCGCGGCTCCCATTCCGTGGTCGTCCGCGTCGAGGACAACGGCAGTGGTCTCGACCCCATTGCATCAGAACGTATTTTCGAAGCATTCTTCTCCACCAAGCCGGAGGGGACCGGCATGGGTCTGGCGATCTGCAGGTCTATCGTCGAGGCGCATAGTGGGACGCTGTCCGCGCGACCTCGGGCGTCGGGAGGATCGGTCTTCGAATTCGCGATACCATATGCAAGGGGGGCAGATGAACCAGAAGCAACGTGAGGACACCTCCGCGCAGGTCGTCGTAATCGAGGACGACGCCGGTGTTCGCGAGTCGCTCGTCGGCCTGCTGCGCTCCATGAAGTTCAACGTGACCTCATTTTCCTCGGCGACCGAGTTCTCGTCGAAAGGCCAATTAGGTTCTGTCGGCTGCATGATCCTGGACGTCCGGCTCCCTGGCCAGAGCGGAATCGAATTTTACGAAGAGGCACGGACCCGTGGTTTCCACCGGCCGGTAATCTTCATGAGCGGTCATGCCGACGTTCCGATCGCCGTCCGTGCGATGAAGGCAGGCGCGGTGGAATTCCTGACGAAACCGGTGCGCGAGCAGGATCTCCTGGATGCGGTCCACGCCGCGATGAAGAGGGACAGCCGCTCGACGATGAAGGAGGAGGAGGCAGCGAGCGCCCGAGCCGACTTCGAAACGCTGACGAAACGTGAGCAGGAAGTCCTGATCCGCGTAGTGGAGGGCCAGCGCAACAGGCAGATCTCCACAGCCTTGGGGATTACCGAGGCGACGGTGAAGTTGCACCGAGGAAACGTCATGCAGAAAATGCATGTCCACTCCCTTCCGGAGTTGGTTCGTCATTACGATTTGCTCGAGCTGGGCGAGCCGGCGAACACCTCTACCAAAGGCTAGTTTTCATTTGAAATTTTGTGACGTTAGTCGCATTGCGAGCGTGCAACCCCGGTCATAGAATCACGACGATAGGATCGATTAATGGTTGATGCCTCGAAGACCTCCCTGGTGATTTGCGTCGAGGATGACGAGCCCGTCCGTGATGCGCTGAGAGGACTGCTGCGCGCCAAAGGCATGCGGGTCGCAGCCTTTGCGTCGGCAGAAGAATTCCTCGCTTCCACGGAGTTGCAGACCGCGGCCTGCCTCGTCACCGACATCCAGCTCGGCGGGATTTCGGGACTAGACTTGCTGGACAAGCTTTCCGGTATGAACAGAAGGATTCCGTCAATTCTTATCACCGCCCACTCCGACGTCGCGGTGGGTGACCGTGCCAGGAATTCAGGGGCGTCGCGTATCTTCCTGAAGCCCGTCAGTCCGACGGACTTGCTGGAGGCGATCAGGACGGCTCTGGCGAGTGATTCTGCTCCCACGGCATAGGAGTGCTCGTCGCTTGCCGCTCCACCAGATCAAACCGTATCTCAATCTAACTATCGAGTTCATAACCCATCCGACAAAAATTGAGGAAGCGATGGACGACTTCGCAAGAATGCGCGGCTTCAGACGATCGAAGCAATCAAGGTAGGAAGGCCGCTATGACGACGCCTGCCAGGAGGGCTTCGGCCCAGACGGCCGGAGATACAATTGACCTTCCCCGCCATCGAGGACGAGCCGGCACCGAAGCTCATCGTGGATCCGCCGCTTCCTGAGCCGTTGTCCCGAGGCTTTGCCTTCATCCGCTCCTACGTGCGGGAGAACTTTCGGAAAGCTCGACCGCACCTTTCGGATCAGTGCGTGATTGCTTAAAGTTGCGCCGCGATGATTGGGCGAGCGTCAATGAATGAGAGCGGCGAAATTTCCGACATGGGGGAAATGATTTGAACGAGACTCAACAACTGTGGGAATGGCGCGAGAAGATCGCAAATCTCTACTACGCGGTACGTTCTAGCCCGGACGTGGTTGCTGCTTGGGGGCTTTGGTGCGCCACCCGTTCGACCCTGTTTCGCGACCATCCTCAGTCGCCAATTGACCCGGCGGACCGCAAGACGTTCGAAGGGCCGACGACATTTTCTTATGATCCCTCGTTGCGCTTGACGGTACAGCTTGTCCCGGTAACGCCGGAACGGATAACCGTCGCAACAGGAGTGGATGGTGACCTGTCGATGCATGCGTTCTCTCGTACAACGGGGCTGGAGGCCAGATTGGGCGGCGAATTAACTCTTTACTGGATTGAGGGGTACGGCGGTGGCGTGTTCCTGCCGTTTGTCGATGCGACCTCAGGAACCGAGACGTATGGTGGTGGCCGATATCTCCTCGACACCATCAAGGGAGCGGATCTCGGAGTCGTCCGTTCAGACGGCGCACTGGTGCTCGATTTCAATTTTTCCTATTTTCCTTCGTGCGCCTATTCTTCCCGTTATGTCTGTCCACTAGCGCCATCGGGCAATCGACTGAAAGGCGCAGTGAGAGCCGGAGAACGGCTACCTGTCTCGAAACGATAAGCGCAGGAGGCAGAAGCCTGAAACTTCGTAGCCGGGCATTTAGAAGTCGTGCCTGCTTCCTCCCTCTCGTTAGCGCTGCCGCAACGACAAACGTCCCGACGCCGGAACCCAGCGAGGTGGTGATCGCCCGATTTCCGCGGCGACGCTGTAGTGCTCGACGTGCAGGCAGTCGTCGATGGTTTCGAGGACGTCACGTATCCTGCCCAAGCTCACCTTGATGGCGATATCGGTCTGCATCGGCTGGTCCTCATCAAATGGGGGCGAATGACATGATGGCCGTGGCGCTACTTATCGGCGGCGGCCCGCTCGATCATTGCAGACACCAGTTCGGGATGTGAGATCATCACAACGTGGGACGCGCCCTTCACGCCGACGGTTTCCTTAGCACCTGCTCGCTTTGCCATGAATTCATGGAGTTCTCTCGGGATGTTTTTGTCAGCGGTGCCGTAGATGAAATGCGTAGGCAGCTTTTTCCAGGATGGATCGCCCGAAGGATCGTTCAAGGCCTCGGCCGTCACCGGGCGCTGCTCCGCACCCATGAGTGCCGCCTGCTGCTCCGTGACGTCCGCAGCGAACTGCTTCCAGAACTTGCTCTGCAGGATGTAGAGATCGTGCTTTCCGTCGGGCTGGATGACGGGTGGTGCCAGCGCGTCGCCGAGCGTGCCCGTCGGGAACTTCTTGCCAAGGCTGCCAGCGCTTTCTCCGTTGTCCGGCGCGAGGCCCGCGACGAAGACGAGGGACTTGACGTTGGTTCCTTCGACCGCGACGTCGGTGATAACCGAGCCGCCATATGAATGGCCGACCAGCACGACCGGCCCGTCGATGGACTTTATGACTGCGGAAACATAGTCGGAGTCGTACTTCAGTCCCCGGAGCGGGTTCGCCACTGCGACCACAGGATAGCCGTCCTTCACCAGTTTGGCGGCGACCCCGTCCCAGCTCGCCGACTCCGCGAAGGCGCCGTGGACGAGGACGATCGTCGGCTTGGAGGCCGCCATCGCGTTCTGTCCCAGGACTAGCGCTGTGATCAATGCTGAACTAGACAACCACTTGCTCATGCGAAGAACCTCACACTGTGGCGCGCCTGACGCTTTGTGCATGCGCGCTCGATTTACGTTCTCCATAGGCTACTACGCGGCGCCGTCCAATGGCGTGAGTTGTCGAGAGGGCGTGTGAGATCCAGTTGGCCGCGGGTTCTGCGGCCGGTGCCGGTCAGGAATATGAAAAAGGTCAAGATCGGCGCCACAACGGATAAAGGCGGCACTCGGGGCCGCCTTCAAGTCAAACGTCAATGCTGGGTCGCGCCCATACGGTCAGGCGTTTATTGCCATATCCACCGCGGTTAGCAGATCCTGATGCCGCACCGGCTTTGTCAGGAATTCGACCGCTCCCGCCTTCATGGCACGCACCGACATCTGAATGTCGGCATGACCGCTTATGAAGATGATCGGGTAGCGTATGCCCGTCTTCACGAGATCGGCCTGGAAGTCCAAGCCGCTCCTTCCGGGCAGGCAGACGTCGAGGATGAGGCAGTCGGGCTGATCCGCGTGTCCGCTCTCCTGATATTCCTTGACAGATGCAAATGCGACGATGTCGAGGCCGACCGATCGTAACAGTGTCGATATCGAGCGCCTAACGCTCTCGTCGTCTTCGATCAGGACGATGTGCGGCGTGGCAGCTTTGGTTGCTACGGAAGTGGCGATCTCTGAAAACGTCGTCGACCGCATCGCGTCGAACCGTGGCTCGTTTTCGGATACCATGTCGTCCCTGATCAGCATATAGCCTCTTCTGACAATCGTCTTGATCATGTCGCCCTGGCTGCCCAACGCCCGCCTCAATGATTTGACTTGGAAGCGAAGATTGCATTCCTCGACCACCATCGACGGCCACACTTCGTTCAGGATTTCGTCCTTGCTTACGATCCTTCCCTTGGACCTCAAAAGGACCATCAGAAGGTCGAACGCCCGCCCACCAATCTCTTGCGATTGCCCATCCAGCAAGAGCTGACGGGAATGCGGAACCGCACAGAAACGTCCGAAGCGTATGGGATCGTCAAAAGATTCGCGCTTTGCCTCTCTTGATCGCGGGTAGGCGTCTGATGAGGTCGGTTGATCGAGCGCGTCGTCGAATCGGACTTGCATGGCTGACTTCCCCCTCGGCTGCAATTGTTCACCCCACTCCTGAGATCGACTTCTACAAATCTGAACCCGGTGCGAAGTGCGTTCTCCAAATGCGTGCGATTGAGGTGAAAGCGTAGCTCCCTCCATACACGCAAGCAATCCGACCAATGGTCAGTCCGGCCCCGACAACGTCGTGAAGAACTAGACCAAGGTCTAGGAATTCGAAGGACTTGGCGAAGTTATTTGGCATGACGTCTCACGCAAACTCACGGCTCCTTACGACAACTAGCTCGTCGTTTCCGCCCATCGAGCGTAGCAATGATTGGGAAATCAGCGACGCGACGAGCGGTCGCCATCACGTCCCCAATTCATTGAACCGGAGGCTGAAATGAACAGATCGATCATGAGCAGGACTGCACTGGCCATAGCAATCGCATTGTCCGCATCGACGGCCCTGCCGGCCACGTCCTACGCGGCCAAGAAAGTCGCCGCCACGCATAAGCTGGTCGTCCCGCAGGTCACCTATCACACTGTGGTCGTCGACGGCACCAAGGTCTTCTACCGCGAAGCGGGTCCCGCCGACGCCCCTGTCGTGCTTCTGCTCCACGGGTTTCCGACGTCATCGCACATGTTCCGGAACCTGATCCCGATCCTGGCCGACAAATATCACGTCATCGCGCCGGACTACCCTGGCTTCGGCCAGAGCGACGCGCCCGACCAGACTAAGTTCGCCTACACGTTCCAGCACTACGCGGACATCGTCGACGGCCTTCTCGGTAAGCTCAACATCACTGAATACGCGATGTACGTCATGGATTACGGAGCTCCTGTCGGCTACCGGCTGGCGCTCAAGTATCCCGACCGCGTCTCGGCGCTGATCGTCCAGAATGGCAACGCCTATGAGGAAGGACTGAAGGAATTCTGGGATCCGATCAAGGCCTACTGGAAGAGCGACACGCCTGCCAACCGTGAAGCGTTGTCGGTGCTCGTCGCCCCCGAGACGACGAAGTTCCAGTACACCGACGGCATGAGCGACATCGCGCATATCGACCCCGACAACTGGGGCCACGATCAGCCCTTGCTCGACCGTCCCGGCAACAAGGACATCCAGCTCGACCTTTTTCACGACTATGGAAGCAACGTCCCTCTTTATCCGAAATTCCAGGAATTTTTTCGGAACAAGAAGCCGCCGACCCTGATCGTCTGGGGGAAGAACGACAAGATCTTCCCGGCCGACGGCGCGTCGCCCTATCTGCGCGACCTGCCGCACGCCGAGATGCATCTGCTCGACAGTGGCCACTTCGCGCTCGAAGACAAACTGCCGGAGATGGCCCCGCTCATTCATGATTTCCTCGATCGAAAACTTAGCCAGAACTAGATCGAGGCGGCCACCACGTACGCCTCCCTGCGTGGTGGCACCCTTTCATCGCAACACGATGGAGCAGGAAATGAACAAGCACTATTACGCACTCTCGAGACGCGGTTTCTGCCTCTGCTGCCTCGGCGGCGCAACGTTCGCGGCGACGGGTGGTTGGCTCACTCCGTCGGAAGTCTTCGCCGCTGCTAAAAGTCTTGTCGTCCAAATACGCGAAGCTGCCGCCGCAGCCGACATCACAACGACCAAGTTGCGGGGCGGCGTCAGTGCCTTGTTCGGTTCCGGAGGGAACATGGGCGTCCTGGTCGGCGACGAGGGAAAGCTTCTCGTCGATGCCGGAATTACGGCAACCCGCCCACGCATCGAGAAGGCGCTAGCAGATCTCGGTCCGCAGCCTGTTGGGCATCTAATCAACTCACATTGGCATTTCGATCATTCGGACGGCAACGAATGGCTGAACTCTGAGGGAGCCATGATCATGGCTCATCCGAACACGCTGAAACATTTGACGGCAGCCACCCGCGTGGAGGACTGGGATTTCGACTTCCCGCCTTCGCCGAAGGGCGCGCTGCCGACGATGCTGATGAAGGGCGACGATGAGACGCTGAAGCTGAACGGCCAGACGATCGCGCTGAAGTACTACGGTCCCGCCCATACCGACAGCGACATCTCGGTCTTCTTCCAGGAAGCGAACGTCGTCCACGTGGGCGACACCTTCTGGAACGGCGTCTATCCTTTCATCGACTATTCGACGGGCGGCAGCATCGAAGGGCAGATCAATGCAGCCGAGGCCAATGTCAAGATGGTGGATGACCAGACGATCGTGGTTCCGGGGCACGGCAAAATTGGCAACAAGAAAGATCTCATCGCTTGGCGGGACATGCTCATAGGCATCCGGGAAAACGTCGCGAAGCTGAAAAAGGATGGACGTAGTGCGGAGGATGCCGTCGCCGCCAAGCCCACCGAGCAGTGGAACTCCGTCTTCGGGAAATGGGCGATCTCGCCGGCGCTGTTCACCCGCCTTGTGTACGAAGGCGTCTGAGCGGAAATTCCCGCGGCGGCGCCGGGCCGCGGATCCATAAGAAGGGCAGGAGACCGTGGATACTCAAAAGCATATTTCGAGCGACGTCGCGTTTTCCTCGTCGGTGAAGGAGATCCAGACAAGGAAGGGCTCGCGCCGGTCCTATGCCCGTGTCGAAGAGCGTGGCGGATGGGCGACGGCGATCACGCCGGATCTGAAGGATTTCATCGAGAAGCAGATCAGTATTTTCATGGCAACCGCCAACAAGAATTGCCAGCCTTATATCCAGCACCGGGGCGGCCCGCCTGGATTCCTCCGCGTCATCGACGAGACCACGTTGGGATTCGCGGACTACGTCGGGAACCGCCAATACATCACTCAGGGAAACTTGGTCGACAACGACAAGGCGCAGCTCTTCCTGATCGACTATGGCAGTCGTTCTCGAGTGAAGATCTGGGGAAGGGCAAGCGTGGTCGAAGGCAATACGGCGCTTATAGATCAGTTGATGCCGAAAGATTACCAGGCCAGGCCCGAGCAGGTCATCCTCTTCCATGTCGAGGCCTGGGACGCCAACTGCCCGCAGCACATTCCGCTGCGGTTCGAGGCTGACGAAGTCTTGAAGTCGATCGAAAGCAGGGACGCGCGGATAAAAGAACTGGAGGCGGAGATCGCGACGCTTAAGTCCGCGAAATCTTCCGTCGTCCAATAATCTCGCTCAAAGGATTTAAGAAAGGATTCATGACATGACCCGCCCTCCATTGCCTCCCTTCACCTTCCAATCCGCTATCGAGAAAGTACGGCTGGCGGAGGATGGCTGGAATTCGCGCGATCCAGTGAAGGTCGCGCTCGCGTATACCGTCGACAGCCACTGGCGGAACCGTGCGGAGTTCGTCGTCGGGCGCACGGCCATCGAATCCTTCCTTACGCGCAAGTGGGCGAAGGAACTTGACTATCGCTTGATCAAGGAACTGTGGGCGTTTTCCGGGAACCGGATCGCTGTGCGCTTCGCCTACGAGCATCACGACGACAGCGGCACCTGGTTTCGGGCGTATGGCAACGAAAATTGGGAATTCGACGCCGACGGGCTTATGAAATACCGGCACGCGTCAATCAATGAGCACCCCATCAAGCCTGAAGAACGTGCCTTCAATTGGCCGCTCGGAAAAAGGCCCGACGGGCATTTGGGGCTAAGCGACTTCGGATTCTGAGCATTGGTCGCATCATACGCGATCTCACAAGCCCCATCCGAACTTGCTCGTGTCCGCCGCTAAAGCTAGCCTTCATCTCTCCTACACGAGCTTCGACCCACGCCCGGCTATTCTTCAGGAGTTGCGGATCGCTCTTGCAAGGATGGTGGCGGCAGGGTGAATCTGAACGTGCTTCCAGTGCCCTTCTCAGTCGTAACCCAGATATGGCCGCCGTGCGCCTCGATGATGGATCGGCAGATCGAAAGTCCCATGCCTATGCCGGTCGCCTTGGTGGTGAAGAATGCCTCGAAAGCCCGATTGGCTGTATCGGGATCGAGCCCGATGCCGTTGTCCGACACGCTCACCTGGGTAAGCCCGTCGCTCAACCGTTTGGTGGCGACATGGAGCACCCTCCCGTCTTCCAGCGGCGTCATCGCTTCCGCGCCGTTCATGACCAGGTTGATAAGGACCTGCTGGAGCTGGATGCGATCGCCAGTGACCGCGTCGGCGGCGTTGTCATAGACGGTCTCGACAACGACGCCTCTCTGACGAAGTTCGCTCTTCGTCAACTGCAGAACTTCCTCGATCACCTCCCGGACGTTCAACGGTTCGATCTTTGGCCGAGAATTCCTCGCCAGCGCGAGTATCCCGCTCAGTACCTCTCCCGCGCGATGGCCGTCTCGGAGCACCCAGCCGATCGCCTGCATCGCCTCTTCGATGTTTGGGGACTTGCCTTCAAGCCAACTCATGGAGGCAGCCGCGTTGGTGACGATCGCCATCAAGGGCTGGTTCATCTCATGTGCGACCGAGACCGCCAGTTCGCCGATCGCAGTCAGGCGGCTCATGCGCGCAAGATCCTCCTTGGATCTGCGCAGAGCGTCTGCCGTTTCGTTTCGCTGGGTCATGTCCCGGAATACTAGGACCGCGCCCTTCATGTCCCCACGAGAGTCGATGATGGGCGCCCCCGACACGTCGATTGTCAGCTCGGAGCCGGCCCTTGACCGAAGTGCGTATTGGATCCCGATAACTGGGTCGACTTCCTTTGCGAGGACTTCCGAGACCGGGTCGTCGACGAGCTCACGCGTTTCGTCGATCAACTGAAACACTTCACTGACCGGTTTCTCCGCTGCGTCTATCTGGGTCCAGCCCGTAAGCTTTTCCGCTACCGGATTGATGAACATGAGGCGACCTTTGTCGTCGGTCGATATGACCGCGTCGCCAATGCTCGAAAGTGTCGCGGCGTACCGCCTCTCGCTTTCCTGGATTCTGTCCTGCGCCAGCTTTGACTCTGTTATATCTCGCACGGTCCCGACGTATTCGACCACTTTGCCCGCCGGGTCGCGTACGATGCGGGTCCGGCTTTCGACGAAGGTGATAGTCCCGTCGGATACGACGATCCGCATCTCGTTCTGCGTGTCCCCCGGCGATGACTCCGGAGAGGCGTCGGTCGGCTCGATCGCCGTCCTATCGTCCGGGTGCACGCGCTCGAGCATCGCGGCGAAGGTCGGCTGTCGTTCGTTTGGGTCCATGCCGAAGATCCGGGCGCATTCGTCGGACCACGAGAAAGAGTCCGTGCCGGACCGCCAGGACCAGCTTCCGGTCCGGCTCATCTTCTGACCTTCCGCTAGGGCGGCAGCCGTCCTGGCGATTTCCCGCTCGGCGTCCTTCAAATCTTCCACGTCGATGTTGATGCCGTACCATCGAATGACTTTGCCGTTCTCGTCGCGGATGGGAACGGTGCGGATAAGGAAAACGCGGGCCTCGCCATCCGCGCGCATCATTCGCGTCTCGACCTCTCCGGGCACTTCCTGAGAGAGGGACCGCATCCACACGTCCATGACCTTTTGCATGTCGTCGGGATGGAACACCCGCGTATAGCCGAACCCCGAGGATTCTTCTTCCGTTAGGCCGAAGTACCCTGACCATTCCCTATTCACAGCCTCGAGGGTTCCGTCTGGTCTCGTGTGCCAAGCGTGGGCGGGAAGCATGTCCCATGATAGCCGCAGCTCTCGCTCGGCGAGCCGCGCTCGCTCGCGGGCCTGATCGAGATCCGCCTGCACCCCCGCCCTGTCGATCCGCAAGGCGGCGAACGCAGTAAGCGTCTCGAAGTTCTCGCGGTATTGGTCGTCGTCCGCCCGGTGCCCGGCGATTTCAAGATTCAATATGGCAAGGAGGCGGTCGCCACAAGACAATGGCACCAAGAAGCGTGCCGCGTCCGCCGTGGCGCCTGTCGTCATCAAAACCGACTGCTGGGTTCGGCGCAATTCAGACATCGCCTCGGAGGGGACGCCGAGAGCTGGATGTTCACCCGAAAGGAAAACTACCTCGGCGCTGGTTACGCCGACCTGCTGAAGGCATGCTGTAACCAGGGAATCAGCGATCTCGTTGCGGTCCGCATCGAAGGACAGCGCTCGGAGCATTCGCAGGCCTGTCGTTGTGTCCATCGCGAAGCTCCGAAGGAGGTGCGTCCGACCGGCAGAGTAGCAGGCCGCGAGATATCGGCAAGCGGTCCACCGATTTCGTTAAAGTACGATTGCCGACGCATCAGGGATGACGTGCAAGCGGGGCCGGGCGATCGGCCCCACGACGCCTATGGCGGTGGCCTCTCTGCCATCGCAGTCACACTAGCGGGACTTTCTAACGCAAACTCACAACCTCTTCCTGCAACTCCTTAGCCTGACCTAACGACCAGGAGTACCGTCTGGTCATCATAACGAATTCAAGTTGCCATAGGAGATGAGCATGCGCCTCCAAGGAAAGATTGCCGTCGTTACGGGTGCCAACAGCGGCATCGGTCTTGCGACCGCTAAGCGATTTGCGGAGGAGGGCGCTCGTGTCTTCATGACTGGCCGGCGCAAGGAGCAGCTTGACGCCGCCGTCCGCGAAGTTGGCGGGAACGCCCGAGGCGTCCAGGGCGACATCGCAGACCTCGCTGATCTTGATCGTCTCTACGAAATTGTGAAAGCCGAAGCCGGCCATCTGGACATCGTGTTCGCGAATGCCGGGGGCGGGGAGTTCGCACCGCTCGGCGCAATAACCGAGGAGCACTACGACCGAACCTTCGACGTCAACGTGAAGGGCACGCTCTTCACCGTCCAGAAGGCCTTGCCGCTCCTTAAGGATGGCGGTTCCGTGATCTTGACGGGTTCGACGGCGGCGTCGACGGGCATTCCTGCCTTCAGTGTCTATGGTGCGACAAAAGCAGCCATCCGCAGTTTCGCTCGCAACTGGATTCTTGATCTCGCACCCCGCGGCATCCGGGTGAATGTTCTTGCGCCCGGTGCGACATCGACGCCTGGCTGGCATGATCTGGCGACATCGGAGGAGATGAAGAAGGAGATGATGCGACTGACGTTGGCCAGCATCCCCCTCGGGCGCATGGGCGACCCCCGCGAAATCGGCAACGCGGCACTCTTCCTTGCCTCCGACGAAAGCAGTTTCGTCAATGGATGCGAGCTCTTTGCGGACGGCGGCTCGGCGCAGATCTAATGCGCGCCGATCTCATTTACTAACTCCTGAAAACGATCGAGGAGTTAGCAACTATGTCTGGCAATGCGTGCCGGAACGCTATCTCGAAGGCCTGCCGCCCGATGTATTGAAGGTCGTGCGGCACGAGCTCGATCTCATCCGCACGATGAAATACGCGCCGTACTTCCTGACCGTCTTCTCGACGTCCGCTATGCGCGGTCACAGGGCATTCCTCGGCTAAGCTCGGATCTCGGTAATCATCGAAGCGATCTGAAGCCTGCCCGTAGCTCTTCGGTAAAGAGCTGTGGCTGTTCCCAAGCCGCGAAATGCCCACCTTTCTCCACCTTGTTGTAGTGAATTAGCTTTGGATACGCTTTTTCGGTCCAGCTCCTCGGGGCCTCATATTGCTCGCCAGGGAACACGCTGACGGCCACCGGAATGTTGACACCCTTTTTATTGAAGAAGCCACCCTTGTATTCCCAATAGAGCCGGGAAGCAGAGACTCCTGTGTTCGTCAACCAATAGAGCGTGATGTTATCGAGGATCTCGTCACGCGTAAGTTCGCCCGTCGTGCTGGCGGTCCGATTCAAGGCCGAGGCGACAGCCGCGGCCGGCTGCGCATCCGCATCATTGTGATCGAGAAGCCATGCGGCGAGACCAACGGGTGAATCCGCAATACCATACAGAGTCTGTGGGCGCGTTGCCATCAGCCTAGCATAGTCGACCTGCTTAAAGGTTCTGACTAGCTGAGCGTAGGCGCCCTCTTCCTCGGCAGATAGCCCGCCGGGAGCAGGGGCACCGGCCAAAAGCGCCTTATCAACGTCGGCTGGAACGGTAGCGGGCATGTTGGTGTGGATACCGAGAAGGCCCTCCGGAGCCTGAAGACCCATCTGGTCGACGACAAATGCACCCCAGTCGCCACCCTGCGCAACATAACGTGTATAGCCGAGACGCTTCATAAGGTCAGCCCAGGCTTTGGCCATGCGCTCCGGACCCCATCCCGTCGCTGTCGGCTTGCCAGAGAATCCGTAGCCAGGCATCGACGGAATGACGACATGGAAAGCATCCGATGCGGTGCCACCGTATTCGGTGGGCTTTGTGAGGCGATCGATGATCTTCAGCTGCTCGATCACCGAGCCGGGCCATCCGTGGTTAACGACGAGCGGCAAGGCGTTTTCGTGGTTCGAACGAACGTGGATGAAATGTATGTCCAAGCCGTCGATCTCTGTGATGAACTGCGGATAGGCATTGAGCTTGGCTTCGCCCTTACGCCAGTCGTAATCGGTCGCCCAGTAGCGAGCCAGTTCCCGCATTGTCGCGAGTGGCACGCCCTGCGACTGATCACTAACCGTTTCTTTCTCGGGCCATCGAGTTTCGCCGATGCGTCTGCGCAACTCAGTGAGTTGAGCGTCGGAGGCCGAGTATGTGAACGGTCGAATTTCGTTCTCGGCAGAACCCGCCGCCCAAAGCGGACGAGGCAGGATGCTGAGTGCGCCAATGGCTCCCGCGGTTGCGAGCAGCGCCCGTCGAGTAAGTGTAGACGATATTGCTGTTGTCTTTGCCTGGTTGGAGAAAATTTTGTCCGACATTGTCGTTCCTTTCCTGTTGTATTTAAGCGGTCGTTCAATTTTCGAAACGCAAGGGTCCGTCGTAACCACTATTGTGACGTGCCCTGTCCCGATCATCGACCGTCACGATCGATGCGTCTTGGGCCAGGCGCATACATCGCGCGTTTGATGTGTCTGGCATATTTCCCGGCAGCCCAGAAATGTAATGCAATGTAGCAGGGTCGCCGCGGCTGGGCGTCACACAGACCCTGCAGCGAATGCCGATCATTGGTGTAGTGTGAGCGGGCAGGGGGCGTCTCGTCTTCGAAATGACAGCTACGACGTGACGATGAGATGTCGAAAGCAACCGCCTCAGCGAGGGCGCCGGATTATGGCGGACTACTGTTTGGCGTTAGCCTCACGCTGGGGCTCGCGGGGCTCGTTAGTCACGGGAATCTACAGTTCCGCAGAAAGTCCGCCGCTGAAGCGCGATGGTCTGCCCAAGGCCAGCTCGGGACGTCGCCCCACGAGCGCGACATTCCCGCCTTCCAATCGAATCCGGCGGGCGACCGCCGCACCGATTCCCGTTCCCCCGCCAGTAATCAAGGCGGTCTTGTTCTTAAAGCGCATGATGTCTCCTCTCACCTTGAGGAATTATCATGGCCCAAAGCGGCGGAGCCGTCGTGTCCACTTCTGCAGTAAGAGTGCACAGACCACGGTGAGCAGACGATGTCGATTGGCCTGCCTGCACCGAGCCACCATATGCGTTCCATATATCAACGTTACGCGGCGAAGGTTGGCTTTTCAGCAGCTTGAGAAAGCGGGAGTAAGGTCGACGGTTCGAATCGGTTCAAGGCGAGCATCGCTCACTTTCGCAATGGCGCCCAATCGGAATAGAAGATCAGATCGCTGAACGTCAGCTTTTGCGCCCCAGATTGGTCATTCCAAGGTCAGGCAACATTTTCCAAGAGCTGCCACTAGAGCGAAATTCTCCAAGAATGTATGACGTTGGGGAATGAGGGCACTAGCCTGATTTTAGTCGTGCCGGATGGGGAAGCGATGGCGAAGACCACCGATGGGCGCAGTGATCTAACGGACTTGGTCGACTATCCGCGCGAGACGCTCGATATTGAGCTTAAGGACTGGATCGACCTTGGTGACAAGGTCGCGCAGGCCAAGCTCGCACGGCATATCGCCGCGCTCGCCAACCATGGCGGCGGCTATCTCGTCTTCGGCTTTCGCGATGACGAAAGCATCGCGCCTAGCCGGCCGACGGACCTTTCAGGATATAGCCGGGATACATTCGGCCGGGTCGTCACCCGATATCTGACGCCCGCCTTCCAGTGCGATGTCCAACTGATTCAGTCGAGCGCCGGCCTCATTTATCCGGTCGTGCGCGTGCCCTCGCACGGATCGACCCCGATCGGCGCCAAGGCTGATGGTCCACACGATCCGAAGGGCCAACCGCAAGGGATCCGGGCCGGCACCTACTATGTCCGCAAGCCCGGTCCAAAGAGCGAAGCGGCGATGGGGGTGGAGGACTGGCAGCCGTTGATCCGGCGTTGCATTCTCTTCGATCGCGACAGTCTGCTCGCGGATATCGCCCGTGCCGTTCAGCCCCGCTCCGAACCACCCGCGCCCGCAATAGAAGATCGGCTGAAGACCTGGCATGGTGAGAGTGAGGCGCGCTGGCGAGCGATCCTTGGGAAGGCGACCGCGCTACGCTGGCTAGTCGATATCGAGGCCAATCATTGCCAGCTGAGCTATATGATCCTGTCCGATACCGGCATCGCGATCCCGGCGCACGAGCTGCAGCGTGTTCTCGCAGAGGTGAACCGCGACGTCCGCCAGACCGTCTGGACGGGATGGAGCATGTTCTATCCCTTCACGCGGCCTGAGATCGCAGCCGCGCTGCACCCCGAGTTCGACGACGGTAGCGGGGTCGACGTGCTGGAGAGCAATCTCATCGGCGACGGCGACTTCGATATCAGCCTGCCCGACTATTGGCGCTTCGCCGTCGACGGTCGGGCAACCATCATCCGCCCCTATCGCGAAGATCGCCAGCGGAGTGTCGAGGGGAAGGGGCGACCGGCCGGCACTTGGCTCAGCCCTGAAACAATCGTTCGCGAAACCGCCGAGTTGGTGACCCACGCCCGGATTGTGGCCGAGCGATACGAGGGTAGCCGCGTCGCCTTTCGATGCACTTGGCGCGGGTTGGCCGGACGCGAGATTGATGACTTCGGCGACATCTATTGGTCACCCGGTCGGCATGCGCGCGCCGATCAGCGCACGACTATCGGTACCTGGGACGTGCCGGTCCTTGCCGCCAATTGGCACGAGGTCGTCGCCCAGCTTTCCTGTCCGGTCCTCAACCTGTTCGGCTTCACCGAGTGCGGCGGTGAGCTGGTCGCGGGGCTGGCGCCGCGGTTCATCAAATTATGAGGTTTGTTCTGGCGCTTTCGACGGGCTGGCCGACCGCCCGCAATGGCGTGAAGTTGCAGCGATGCCACAATGCCGCTCTATAAGTATCTTGCCGAGGAAGCTTACGCCCGCGCGCTGATCGACAAGGGCCAGATCTTCGCGCGCCCCTTGAGCTACTTCCGCGCCTACGAAGACGAGTTGGTGCGCGGCGACCCGGACGACGGCAAGCTGCGCTATGAGCCCGAGGAGGGCCTAGTGCTCACCAAGGAGAATGGCGCTGTCGTTGAGATGCCGCCAGGCTGGCGGTTCCGCTCTTCGGTCCAGGCCGTCGACATTTTTGTCTATTGCCTGAGCACTGAGCTGTCGCCCGACATCGCTGCGAAGTTCGAATGCCCGTTCTGTGTCGAGATCAAAGAGCCGATCCGCCTGTTTGGCCGAATATCGATGCATGTCCGGCTGCGTTCGAGACTCGACCGTAGGGTCTATAGTCGTGAGGTCGACTACCGGAAATTGGCCGCGGCGCCAGGCGCCGACTGGGCGCTCCCCGAGCGGGTTGCTTTCACCAAGCCAGAGGGTTGGGCATGGCAGAAGGAGCATCGGATCGTTATGGGCCGAAAGGGCGCATTCGCGGTCGAGAATGTCGAATGCGCACTCGAAAACGATGGTGACGAAGTGACCGCTGGCACGGCAGCGACCGATCCGATGATCCTGCATGTCGGTAACCTCTCAAAGATCACCAAGCTGCATACCTTTTAACGTCGCCGCTGAAAAATGAGGCACCCAAGCCTATTCTTGGCACCTTTGACGCGCGCGCCATCGGCGACGTTGAGGAAGAGCTTATTGACTAAGGGTGGAAAGGGAAGAACCACAGAGAAGGTGCGAGCGATGAACGGAGGCTTTCGTTGCACCCATCATGGCGCGGAATCAGTCCTGCCCGCCAGGCTCGTCTTCACTTCGTAGCCTCGCTTTTGTTCCCGGTACTTTACCAGTCGTTCGAGCAGCGTTTTCCCCGGCCGCGTGCCCATCATCTCCCGCACTTCGTGTAGGTGCCGCTCATCCCGGGCGAACACTAGCTCCGTCGCACGTCGAATGGTCAGCTTATTCAGGTTCTGCAGTTGTTCAATGGCGTTGTAAGCTTCAACCCGCTCAAACGTCTCACGGTCGCTCACCGCGAAGAACAGTAGCTTCGGCCCTATGGGGAGGAAAATGTATCCCTCCTCTTTCACCAGGCTATAGGACATGGTTACCGGGCTGTCCGACGTTACATAGTCGTAATCGCTGGTAATCGTTCGAGTAAACCAGATCATATTATTGATCATCTGCCCGATACCTTCATGGTCAATGAGGGTGGGCAGCAGTTCGACCGCCCATCCTTGCCAATCCGGATCAGGGATAGTCTTGAGGAACTCTGAGAAACTGTCGGCCGAGCCGTCTGCTTTGAAATGTTGGTACTCGGCATCCAGTTCAGGAACGGCGGCTATCATCTCCTTTGTCAGGCCTTCCCGGAGCGCATCAATGTCGCGAGGCATGCGGAGAAGTAGCGAGATCATAAAGCGCGACCAGGCACTGCGATATCTCGGCTGAGCGAGCCTCTGGTCGCGTGTCTCAATCATTGTGAGGGCTTCCGAAGCGAGCGTGTCGAGTTGCTTCATGAACTCGATTTCAACGCGCTGCGCTTCTTCAGCCGGAGCTCCAGGAATACTGTAAAGACCATTTCCGCCGCCAGTGGACCTTGTAGACACCATACGCGCAATGATCTCATTGTGGGGCTTACTGTAGCGGCACACGCGCTGCTTATCGTCGGCCCAACGCTTGAGGTAGAACCGAGGCAGGTAGTGATGGAATATGGGGAGTTCGGCCGTCATTTCTTCTTCGGAGGTTTTCCCCCGTTCTCCAGGATTTTCTTAATTTCGGCCGCCCGCTTGGCCCTAAGCTCCTCGAATATTTCTGTCAAGGCGTCCTCCAGAAAGTCTCCCTCACCTTCATGACTGCTACCAGCGTGTGATTGTCTCTCCTCCACATCAGTTTGCCATTCGTGCAACGATGGCATAGGAATTTGAGGGAAGCCGCAATATTTTGCCTCTCAGAGCCAATCGCGGACCGCTGCACTGGGGCCACGCATGTCCGTTTACGTCCTGGGTGTGCTAGCAGTGGACTTTCTGCTTCCGGCCCCATGGTCATTCCTCTAGGGACTGGGCGGTGTTAGCTGGAGGTGCATTCGAAATTTGCGGGCCTCTGAAGCGACAGGCTTGCGGTCCACCTCGAAACCCTCCCCCAACTCATTTCCTCGGTGCGTCTTTCGGCTTCGGTTGATAAAGACGCCTTTTGACGTTCGTACGTAGAGCATTGCGGAGATCCTTGTCCGTCATCGAAAGGTCGAACCGTTCCGGATCGAAGTACCCACCGCACCACCGAATGGTTTCAGCATATTCTGGATCTTCTCGATCGGCGATGATCTCCAGGAATCGCTCATATCCCGACACGCCACCAACATCTTCGGGCGGTCGCGCCCGTTCGCCGGCGATGCAGCTTCCTTGTTTGGGCGTAGCAGCGAGCGTCAAGAACTCCTCGACTGCGACGGTGTGCCGCCAGCCATCCCCGAAATCGTAGTGATAGCTGAAGACGGCACCTTGCTCGAAGTCCAGCAAGCGAACCTCTCTCTGATCGAAGACTCGAGGATCGTCATCGGTTGCATCCTCCATCAGGGTCTCGACGTCGCCATACCGAAGACCACCGATGCGGAATTCATAGAGATGATAGTTCCACCAGTTGAATGCGGCCTGAATTCCGAGATGCAGATGCTCGAGGTTCCAATGGACCGGCAGCACCAAACGGCGCCAGACGTCCGGCTCGATGTCGTCGATGGAAACCCTGATCTGCACAGCGTTTGCGGCTTTGAACATTGGGCAAATGAACAAGGTTGGGGGAAGATCGTCAATAAGGCGCGCAATTGTGGCACTGTATTCGAACTGGATCGTCGTTGACGGCATCTCTGCCGGCTTGTGCGGCCTTCGAGGCGTACTATTTCAGGTGTAAACCTGAGCTGGAGCATCGCTATGGATCGAAGCGCGTCCGATATGCCGGAAGTACGCATCGAAATTCTTCCGCCGGACCGCGATGACACCTGTGCGCCAGATGCAGCGACATGTCCGTGCTGTCGAACGTTACGTTCGGCGTCGAGTATGGATGACGATGGCTGCGGCATTTGCGACGAATGCCTGGCACCATGACCGCCGGCGGCAAAACACCTCCATCGGTTCAGGCGAGGTTCGAGGACGCGCTTGCCAGATTGCCGGACGGCTATGTCGACGGACATTTTGGTAATTTATCATGGGGCGTGACCGTCAAGCGGTCGGAGGATGGCAAACGGACCTGGCTCTATGGCCAGGAGCTTAGCGGAACCAATATCGTCAGCTTCAACCTCTATCGATTGGCTGGACCTGGGCCGATACTGAAGCCGTGCGAAATGTCCTCCGCCAAGGTGATCGAATTCGTTCTCGGTTTCGAGCCCACCACAATCAAAGCTGTAATGGCCGAAAAATGAGCACAAGATTTTATATTGCATTGCAACATGCGCATGGCTGCACTGCGATCTGAGCGCTGGCGGTCGGGGCAGCATCTGATATCTTCAGGTCAACGAAGCAATGCACCTCCTCCCGCAGAGCTTCGTGTATCAGGCGACCCGCTCCTCCTCCCAAGGGGAGCCTGACGGAACAGCGGCACTCCTCCTCCCAGCCGTTGTTCAATATTCCGAGAAGCCTGCCGCACCTCCTCCCGCGGCAGGCTTTTTCATTTTCCGATGCATTCAAGCGCTGAGTGCAGACGTCAAAGGAGAATGCCCTGTTCCACCGGCTCTCCGGATTTCGAGACAATCGTGGATCCGTATGGTTCGCGGGACGAGATGATCAGCGCGTCATTCGGTAGCGGGCGGGCAAGTTTCTTGGCCTCTTCCCAGGGCGCCCGCATCCAGATGTCGGTCTCTTCCTTCGTCAGCAACAGGACCGGCATGGCCTTGTCATGGATCGGTTTCACCAGGTCGTTGGGACCCGTGGTCAAAAAGCCATAGAGGTCATCAGTGGTCAGGCCGTCCCTGACCTTTCGAACACTCTGCCATTGCGGCACATGGAGACCGGCAAAGAACATCAGCGGCTTGGTTGCGTCACGGGCGAACCAGGCGTTCGGCACGTTGCCGCCTTGCTGCTGGCTGGCCGGATCCGGCTCGGCGAAACTGGTGACCGGGACGAGACATCTGTTTTCGACACCGAACCATCGCGTCCAGTGAGGGAAACTGAGCTTGCGCACGTTGGTCGTGCCGCGGTCGGCTTCCATGCGGATCAGTTCTTCGAGATCGAACGGCTTGCCTTTCGCCGCAAGTTTCTCGGCCTTTACCTTGGCCGCCTTCTCAAGTGCGAAGCGCGGCGAGGGCAGTCCCCAGCGCGCATGGACCAGTTGCTTCTTGCCGTCGGCGGTGTTGCGGACGATCGGCCCCATCTGATCGGGGTTCATCTGGTAGGCGGGCATCAGATTGATCAGGCTTTGGGCGTCCTGGGCCCATTTGGCGACCCAGTCCTTGTCTTCCATGCGATAGAGGTTACACATAGCAGGCCATCTACTCCACGTGAGCTCGAATGGTGACCAATCTAGCGGATGGCGCTGATTTCGCTAGTCGAGCCGGAAGACGTCGGCATTGTCCTGGCGTTCTCGCAAGCCTTTGTAGGACGAATGGCGGAGTTTACCGTCTATCGTCCAGGCGCGAAACTCGATCTCGGCAATCAGGGTCGGTTCGACCCAGATGACATCTGCACTTCCGGAATAGGGCAGGGGCGGTTGCTTTCGCTTCCATCGCAGCGTGTCCAGCATCTTCCACAATCGGATCGCCTCGGCTTCCTTGAAGCCCGTGCCGACGCTCCCCATGTGGACGAGCTCATCACCACGATACGCTGCGAGTATCAACGAGCCGAAGCCGGCAGGCGAAGCTGATGACATTTCATAGCCGACGATGAAGAAGGCCTCGCTCTGGACGCATTTGATTTTCACCCAGTCTCCGGTCCGGCCAGAGCGATAGGGCCGATCGAGGTGCTTGCCGACAATGCCTTCCAGGCCGAGGCGGCAGACATGCTCAAGCAGGACAGCTGGTTCGCCATCGAGTGTTTCCGATAGCCGAATAGCGCCGACCTGCTCGTCCTTTGCGCCGTTCAACAAGTCCTCGAGAAGATGTCGGCGGGACCGGTATTCGACACCGCGCAGATCGTGGCCGTCCAGATAAACAAGATCGAAAGCGTAAAGGACGGCGTCGGAGGCACGGTTGCCGGCTTGTTTACCGGATGCGCCCAGCGATTGCTGCAATAGCCCGAAATCCGGCCGACCCTCTTCGTCAAGCACGCAGCTGTGGCTGGGCGGGATTGCGCTTGCCTCGCGGCCTGGAACGGATCGGGGCCCCGGCGTCACGCAGGAGGGGTTTTGATCTCGGAGGCTTCTTCATCGCCCCAGTTCAGCAGAAAAATCTTAAAGACACTGTGACGATATCGACTTGTCCCCGCAATTCACACAAAGGGAGTAGCGCTCGCAAACGCTCGGAAAAAAATCCGCGGGCTGCTACTGCGCTGATTCTCATCGGCATTCTGCTGATTTCTAATGTTCAGGATAATATTCCCATTCCTCCGGTTGCTCGCCTCGCGCGCGCTTCCCGCCTGCTTTCAATCTTCTCGATTGCCGGTATTAATGTTCGCTTCCGCCATCGCTCGTCTAGCCTTGTGTCGTCCACGAAATGTTTGAGTATGTCGAGGACGTCGGTACCCGTGACGTCGTGAGCATTCCGGCCAAACTGATGGCTTCTCAGGAAGCAAAACAGATCTGATAGGCAATGGACCGCTTCTTTGTGGTCGTTGTCTTCGAGGGCGTCGTCGATATAAGTCCGGACAACCCACCATGCGGCATTTATCTGACGGATTGCGATCTCATCGCGTCGTTGTGTCGCCGGGCTCATAATGTTGCCGATACGGCTTTTCAGGCACAGCACAGGGTGCATCACCGCCACCTCTATGGTGGAGCCGTCTTCGCTTCGAAGCATGATGGTGGTTACGCCGTTTCGAAATTCCTCTCGTTTGACACCAATGATGTCATGGAGGAAGTCCACGATAATTGGACGGCCGTTCATATTCGCTTCGACAATTGCGGTACTTGGCGAATTCATACTGTCTTTGTCAGGTGTCTTGACGGTGCCACCGATGGCTTCCGCTAATTTTTCGGCCGCTTGCACACCGCCATAGTAATCGATGTCTTTACTCGTGAATGGTTTGTACTTTTCGAGCTCGGGCTGCACAGTTTCGTAGAAGCCAGCCCAAAGAAATGTCGCCTGTCCACCGACGATGAAAGCCTCATCATCGACAGTAAGATTCGAAACTATTTTGATGACTTCGTCCGGACGCAGAAACTCATTGTAGACCGTCATGCCAGCTGCATGCGCACCCTACGTTGCCCAATGCTCATCTGCTCTGGTTTGAATGCCGAGAACAAGCCATTGCGCTCGAAAAGTTTATCGGCGTCGACCTCGCCCTTGAGAAGACGCGCTGAGTCAAGCTCGCGATCCCGCTGTTTTTCGCGGCGGCGCTGATCAACATCAAAGTGGGCGCGATCTGAATCCATTTCTCTTCTCTTTAGAGATCGATGTCACTCATACTCTTCTTTTGTCGATCATTCAATGAGCTCCAGCTGACGTTTGTTCCAGCTGTTCGCACTGGATTGGTATAACAGATATCGGTTGAATAGTCATTAATTCGATGCGCTTGCGCCATGCGGGCCGGTCTGCCCAACCAACCAGGATGGAGAAGCCTGACGTAGGAGGGCCTAAGCCGGAGACGAGCAATGGCGATCATTCCGCCGCCAACCATATGCAAACCAATAAATTTCTATCTGTTTTTGCATATGGTTGACGGCCGGCGTCGCTGGTCGAACAAGCTGACCGAGCGGGTGCCGTGACGTCTATAAAACGCCAAGCAATGTCATGGGGCGACCCCATCCCGTAGCAGTTTTTCATGAATCTCGTTGGCCGACATAGGCTTGCCAACCAAATACCCCTGCAATTGATCGCTGCCTGAATCCCGCAATATTTCGGCTTGCCGCTGGGTCTCGACACCTTCGGCTGTCACGGGGATATCGAGTGCGCTGGCCATACCGTTAAGCGCAAAAATTTGCGACAGGCCCGTTAAACGCCGCCCCTGATCGCAACCCGCCTCGCCCGCTATCTTACCGTCGCCGGCAGCACTTCGAATTTCCAGAATTTTTCCGGACTGAAATAGGTCGCGGCAAACACGCGGATATCTCCGGCGGTGACCTTGCCGTAGCCGGTGAGACTATTGCGTATCCGGTCCAAACGACGCGAGTCCGTCTGGGCGTGGTGCAGATATTCAATCCAATATTCGTTGCTCTGCTGCTGATGCTTCAATGTCTCGACGATGGGCTCGCGGGCGCGCGCAAGCTCATCCGGAGAGACATCATGCGACCGCAGGTCGGTGGCGATCTCTTCGACAACTGCGTAGAAGCGCGGGACCTTTTCCGGTTCCGTCTCGACGGAGAAATAGGCGTAGCCGTAGCCGGGAACTTCCCTTGACAGGTCAACGACGCCCTGCACGGCATAGCTTGCGCCTTCGGCAATACGAAACTGGTCAATCAGCCTGTTCTGGAAAATCTGGATGGCGATCTTGGCAGTGAACGACCGCGGCAGATCGGAGAGCAAATCGCCGATGGAAGTCCCTACTGCGGCGGCGGCATTATCTGCCCTGCCGCTGTGGGTCTGCAAAACGGGCTTCTCGGTCGTCGCCGGAAAACGCACGTCGTCCCGATCGTTGCTCGACGCCGTCTCCGGGCGCGGCGGCAAAGCGCCAAAGGTTTCAGCCGTCAGCCGGATTGCGTCGTCCACCGTTACGTCGCCGACGATGGCGATATCGATCGGGCCGTTGGAAACCATAGGCCGGAACAGCGCCTCGAATTCGTCTGGCTTGGCGGCGGACAACTGCGCGCGGTCGGGGAAGGTCCAGCGCGGGTCGCCGGAATGCACGAGACCTGCGAAATCGCGGCTGACAACACCGCCGGGCGACGCGTCATACCGATCGAGGCGGCTCAAATATGCCTGCTGCACCTGCTTGAATGCCTCTGGGCGGTATGCGGGATCGGAAATGTATGCCGCCATCAGCTGCAATTGAGTCGCAAGATCTTCCGTCCGCGTGCGACCGTGGAACTTAAAGGAGCTGTCGCCGACCGAGAAGTCGACGCCGACGATATTACCCGTGAGCGCATTCTGTATATCCTGGCAATCCATGGCCTTCAGGCCGGACCGCTCGACGGCCCGAGATGCCCAGATCGGGGCGGAATGGTCGTTAGGCAGGCCAAGCCGACCGCGGCCGATATCTTCGCGCACCAGCACTTCGTTGGCACGCAGTTTGGTCGGCTTGACGGTAAGGCGCACGCCGTTGGAAAAGCGCACCATGGTCAAACCCAGATCCTCGACCGTACGGCGTTCGACCACGGCACCCGGTCCGCCGAAATGGGTGTAGGGCCAGGCGACATCGGCCGCACCGGATGGTGCCGAGACAGCAATAGCCTTTGAAGCATCATAGACTTGCCGAACCGTATCGGCTCCGCCCTGCGGTGATCGGGCGGTCTGAAGCACGACCTGCGGACCATTGCCGGAGAATGCATGCAGCAGGGCCTGATTGACCTCGGCCGCCGTGACGCCGTTGGTCATCGTCTCGAACAGCGAAAGGTCTTTGGCGGGCGAGGTGAAGACTTGATTGTCATCGACGCTGCCAGCCAGCGCCGAGGCGATGTCGGTGGTCGTGCGCGTCGCGGCTCCGGCCGCGGCAGCCTGGAGGATGGAGCGGTATCCAAGAATTTCGCGATCGAGTTCAGCCTGCCCAACGCCGAACTCCTGGATGCGCCGCTGTTCCTGGTCAATGGCCGTCAGCGCCGCCTGCCATTTGTCCGGCTCCGAATCCGCCGCGATCTGGACGACATGGGCGGAATGAAGGAGGTCCTGGGCGCCGGCGCCCGCACTGATGAAGGGGGCATCCGCCTTGCCGGCAATGGTGCTCAGCCGACGCTGGAGCACCCTCAGGCCGAGATCTTCGATAAGCTTGGTGCGGCGCTTGGCGAACGTTTCGGGCGCGGCGTCATAGGGACGCGTCCAGGCGATCCGTACGCTGGTCATGCCGCCGGGAACGACGAAGACGTCGGCGCTTTCGCCTTTCGTCTCCAATGTGCCAGGATCCGGTTCTGCAGGCGGCGGACCCACGGCCTTCCAGTCGCCGAAGCGCTGGCGGATTTCGATTTCCATGGCGGCGGGGTCGATATCGCCAACCACTATCAGCGTCGCCCGCTCGGGCCGGTAGTTGGCCCGGTAATATTCACGGACAAGCTCCACGGGGGCATTGCTGATGATGTCGGTTTTACCGATCGGGGCGCGCATGGTCGCGGGCTTGCCGGCAAGCAACGAATTCATGATTTCGACCTCCGCGCGATACTGCGGCGTGTCGCGCAGCCGCTCCTCCGACAGAATGACGCCGCGTTCGCGATCAAAGGCGCTGGCATCGAGGGTCAGCTCGCTCGCCGTCTCGCGCATCAGCATCAGGCCCGTCGAAACCGTGTCGGCATCGACCTCGGGCAGATCGAATTTATAGACAGTCTCGTCACAAGAGGTATGGGCGTTGATGTCCGGCCCGAAGGCCAGGCCCTTGCGCTGCAGGATGCGGATAATCTCCCCTTGGGGGACATTCGTCGAACCCTTGAAGGCCATGTGCTCGAGAAAATGCGCCAGACCCTGCTGGTTGTCGTTTTCCTGGAGCGAGCCGGAGGCGATGTGAAAGCGGATCGCTGCCTGTCCGGCCGGAGTGACATTCGGCATAATTGCAAATCGCATGCCGTTGGCGAGCGTCCCGAAATGGACATCGGGGTCGGCTTGGAGATCGCTTTTGTGAAACATTTTTTATCCTGGCGTTGACAATCAACGATGTGGTTGTTGAGGCCTAGCTCTTGTGAAGAGCATATACGCGAGACTTACCCGCAGCTCAACGCGAGCATGACAGTTCCTATCAAACTCATCATGGTCTTGCGGAATCCCGTGATGATTTCATCACGAATGCGGCTTGCTAATTCCACGAGATTACGAAATCCTAGTGCCGACCGGGTTTAATTACGAAGAGGTGAAAAATGGCGGCAAAATCAAGACCGACAGCGGCCGACGTCGCAAGGCGTGCGGACGTTGGCGTGGCAACGGTCGATAGGGTTCTCAACGGCAGAGCCCCTGTGAGAAAGGAAACGGCCGATCGCGTCAGAGAGGCGGCCGAAGCTATCGGCTATCATGCGCTGCCCCTCATAAGACACCGGACGAACGCAAGGAACGTAAGGAACGTCCGACTTGGCTTCGTACTTCAGAAAGGGACGGATCCATTCTATCAGAATGTCGCTACTGGCCTTAGAAGAGAGCTTACATCCAGGCTTGACGTTAAGGGAAAGCCCGACATCGTTTTCGTGGATGACATCACCGCGGAGTCGCTGAGGAAGAAAATCCTGGAGGTCGGATCGAGGACAGACGCGGTCGCGGTCGTAGCGATCGACCATCCGCTTGTCGTGTTAGCCGTTGATGAACTCAATCTGCGAAAGAAGCCCGTCTTCACTTTGCTGTCGGGAATTTCGGCGAGCGGGGTCACCGGGTATATCGGTTTGGATAGCCGCAAGGTCGGCCGCACCGGCGCTTTCATCATCTCCAAAATGGCCGGAGCCAAAGGCAAAATTGCCACACTCGTGGGAAGTCATAGATACCTGGGGCAAGATCTCAGTGAGATGGGGTTTCGATCCTATTTCCGTGAAATAGGAGAAGAGGCCCGGTTGCTTGAAACAATTGTCAATTTCGACAATCCAGAGGTGGCTCGTGAAGTCACAACGAGCCTCCTTGATAGACACGCCGATCTCGCTGCCATATACAATGCGGGTGGCGGACAGGACGGGATTGTTCAGGCAATTCGAGCTCATAGTAGCGGCCAGCGGCCGGTCGTCGTTTGCAACGATCTGACTGACGCGACGCGACCCGCGCTGATTGACGGCGTTATCAGTTGTTTCCTCTGCTTACCAATCGAGGCATTTGCGCGTGCGGTCATTGATGAGATGGTTTCCTCCATCATAGGCATACGGCCGGCCGCGCCAAACCGGACCTTGCCATTTGACGTCATTTTTGCCGAGAACTTGCCTGCATAGCCGGCGGGTCGTTCAAGTCTCGCGGTAAGCTTTCACCATGGTCGTCCCTCGGTACCGGCTGGAGGTCGATGTCACGTTGTTTCATCCTAGCTAGACTGCCGCATGGCCTCCAAGAAACTCAACCTCAAATCCCGCGAAGCGTTCGCCGAGCTGTCGCTGCACCACAAGAACGCTTACCTGCAGGAAGTAGCCGGTCTAATCATAGCCGTGCGGGGTGAGGATCCGGTCGAATTGGACAAGGACGCGCTAGCGCGTTTGCGCCGCTACTACAGCCGTCGCTCCATGGCTGACCTTCGCCTCAACGAAGTGGGCGGACCGCTCCGCCGCACCTTTGAGAGCTTGGCTGACGGTATTCGCAGCGACGAGGTTGTAACCCTCCTCAAGCACGAGCTGCCAGCACCTCGCCGTAGCGCTGCGTTTTCGCGTCCGGCGCCGATCGATGACGCCCAGCTGATGTTTTTTGTGCCGTCTGTTCACGACGCGCCGCTCAAGGACGACTTCAATCTCATGGACATTGCACCTTTTGCGCTGTCCAAATCCGGCGGGGCAGGGGTTATTCGCTACGAGCTGAAAGACTCCATCATCACCATCGAAGGAGGTGCGGAGGTCGGGCTGGCAACGGCTTACGACTACGACATCGTCATCAACATGATCTCGCATCTGGCGGAAGCCACACGGCGCTTCCGCATCGACGAGGCCAAGGGCCTCAAGCCGAGCATTCCGCCCCAGGTGTACCGCCCAGCTGCAGCCGAAATCCTCAAGTTCTGCCGGCGTGAGCTTGGTGGTAAGCAATACGAGGATCTGGAGCGTGCGTTAGCGCGCCTGCAGGCAACGAATATCCGCATCACCAATCTTAAAGGCGATCGTAAAGGCCGGGACCGCCGCGCAACCGAATCCTTCCCGCTGATCGGTCGCTACAAGGTCGTCAGCCGCACCAACCAGGATCGGATAGGCCAGGTCGAGATTGAAATCCCGGGGTGGGTCTATGAAGGGGTTGTGCGGCCTGATGGAAAGCCGACCATCCTGACGCTCAATCCCGACTACTTCCTGCTGTCACGGCCGATCGCCCGTTTCATTTACCGCCTTGCCCGTAAGGCTGCCGGCGACACCACGGCCTTTTATTCCTTGAAGGAACTGCACAAGCGTAGCGGTGCGAAGGGTCCGATGCGAAAATTCCGCCAGACGATTGAGGAGATCGTCGAGACGGCCAAGACTACCCCGCTACCTGACTATGATCTCAACCTTGAGGATCGCGGTCACGATCTGGTCTTGCACATGCGCAAGCGCAACAAGAGCCTTCCCGGGGAGATGGACCTCGCAGCGATCGCCTAATTTTGGCAAGCGCCGTACTTCGATCCGCCCATTTTTGACAAAAATATGAGCGCGCGATTCACAGGCGATATTTGTCACAAAACCGTACTTCAATCCGCCTCTTTTTGACAAAAATGGCTGTGGCACGATGTTTGAGGAGTTATCCCCAGTGGCTGTGGATATGTCGAAGTCCACCGTACTTCGGTCCACGATAACCGTACTTCGTTCTGTCGGCGCCGTACATCATTCCGTCAACTGCCGTACATCGTTCCGTCAAAACCGTACTTCGATCCCAAAGCGCCTTGTAAGCTACTGATATAGGAAGCTTTTTTACCCTAAAACTAGAATAAAACTTCTTTCTTTTAAAACTATCGAAACTTAGAGAAAACGCTGACGCTGACATTTTTTAAATTTTTCGCATTTCTAAAAAGGGCGTTAGCAGTGCAAGAGAACCAGATTTGTCGTAGCTCCGTATTTAGCCGACGCCAAAAATGAAGCACCCCTGGGGGCCGTCTGCCCCCAGACCCCCGAGGATACTTGCCAAAGGGTTAGGGAAGGGCGGTTGGGTAGGTTTTGCAGAGGAAACGAGAGGTAGGTCGGCTGGGGACGCAAAACGCTGACCTTGCCCCCAAGACATAAAAAAACCTTGCGCCGGCTTTTTCCCCCAACCGCCCGGAGCGCATGTCTCTCAGGATGCTGGGTTAGTTGTTAACTCTCAACATGGTGTTGCGTGGCCCTTTAGTCAACCGATATGGACGGCCACCGCCGCTCCAGGTGCGCCGGCCATTCCTGTCCCGCAGCGGGATCCGGGCTGCTGAAACTGAAGCAAACAATCGTTTTCGCGGCTGAACCGCGCAGCCATCTTACAAAAGCCGAATTGGCTAAGCTTTACGTGCATAAGCTACTTATCATATTCCATGGCGAGCAGAAATGGACGGACCGATAATTTTCAGGATGCAGCGATAACGACAATTGCGTCCTGTTCATATATCTAAATGAGTAGTGGTTAATTCCGAAGGAAGTTCGGAATTCCAAAATACGCAGCTGCCGGTGCAATGTAGTTTCGAGGCGCCGGCAACGTAAAACGATATTTATTCAAAACAAAACATGCAAAAATAGGAGGATAGGTCGTGAACTATCGGAGAATTGTTCTTGCGCGCTTTGCGCAAGCGTTTGCTTGCAACAGGAATCATTCTGCGTGCACCCGCTCAGGCGCCGGGAAGAATTCCACCACCTATTGTGCAGATTCATGCGAGACGCTCCTGATGCCGGACATCGGCAAATAATGGCGCGCGAGGGGTTGCGCGCGGCCGAGGCAATCTGTGTCGATGCGTAATGGCTCGAGGCTTGCATGCAACCCCTACCATATCCACCAATTGTCGAAATTGTTGACGCTGCCTTTCATATGGCAGAGCGGAGGCTAAGATGACCACGGCATGTGATGAGAAACATATGGAATTGAAGCCGATTTCGAGCTGCAGACGAGAAGTCGAAGTCGCGATGGTGGAAATGCTCGTCAGTTTGCAGAAACGTGGATGGTCGGCTGCGGAATTGGCACTGGCGCTCGCAGATGCCTCCGAAGATCTCGTCATGCTGATTGCGACCAAAAGGCTTCGACCGAATTAGGTCGTGGTGACGATTTAACGATGTGGGATTCCGCCGGAGGCGCAAATCAGATTCAAGGCTGACTTTTGGAGATCGGCCGTGGATTGTGATGCGCTTCGGGATGACCAGTGGGAACGGATCAAGGATTGTGTGCCGGGCGGCACGAAGGGCAAACGCGCGCCCGCGCACGAACAACCGGCTGTTCCTGGACGCGCTGTTGTGGACCGCCCGTTCCGGCGGTCGCTGGCGTGACCTGCGCGAACGGCTCGGCGGGCACTCTAAACTTAACGCTGCGAAGACAAGATCTGGGAGTGAGGCTTTGGTTCATTCGGCGTGAAGGGGCGCGATTTGGCGCCATGCTTGGATGGCAGTTGCTCGCAGTTCTCGATGGTGGGTGGATGGAGTATCGTGGCGGGGAACGTTAAAGAGGTTGGCGTTCGGGTCGGTACGGAAACGAAACGCTGAAGATGTCGCGCTGACTAGAAGCGCTTCATGATCCTCTCTCGCCGTCGGACGGGTTGATGAGAGGGCACTGTCACATTGATTGAGCGGTAAGGAAATTGAGGTAGCAGCGCACCCATGACCGTGAGTGCACCGACCTACAAGAACCACCGCTATCCGATCGAAATCGTAGCCCGTGCTGTCTGGCTCTACTTTCGCTTTAATCTGCGCCTGCGCGATGTCGAGGAAATGCTGCTCGATTTCGGGATCGTCGTTTCCTAGGAGACCATCCGCCGATGGTGCCGAAAGCATGGCCTTGATTAGCGCGCCGCATACGCCGCAAGGCGCCGACGAAAGGGGATGTCTGGCACTTCGATGAAGTCGTGGTGCGCATCAACGGTCAGAAATGCTGGTTGTGGAGAGCGGTTGATCAGGAGGGATATGTGCTCGACGAGATCGTCCAGACGCGCCGTAACACCAAGGCGGCCAAGCGCCTGCTGACGCGACTTCTGAAGAAGCAGGGCATGCCGCCAAAGCGTATGATCACCGACAAATTGCGCTCCTACGGGGCGGCCAAACGCCAGGTCATGCCGAACGTGGAACACCGCTCGCATAATGGCTTGAACAACCGGGCGGAGAATTCTCACCTGCCGTTGAGAAAACGGGAGCGAACGCGACAGGGTTTCCGGTCGGTTGGCTCATTGCAACCTTTCGTGTCGATCTTCTCCGCCGTCCGAAACCTCTATCGACGCCAGGCAATGGCCGCGTGGGAAGCCGTGAGTGCACGGCCTGCCTGAAAAGCGCAGGCTCGGCCTCACGTGGCCACATTCAAACAACGTGACAGCGCCGGCACCGCACCTCGCGCGCCGCTCAATCACCTTCGACCGTGGGACCGCCGCGGAGATTGGCTTGCGGCGTGGCCGCCAGTTGATCTGCATCAACGCCGCAACGGCAAACCAGACATAGGATCTCGCCGTCGCAACGGAGGAAGAGTCTATGCCCGCAAACACCGTCATTCCTATCGGCGACGGCGCCCTTTCCACTGCAGTTAGAATGCGCTTGGAACTGGAACTCGGACTGACGTACGATGTCGTGAAGGTGACGGTTCTCAATGGCGAGGTGACCTTGCGCGGAAGGATGGCGTGTCCGTCGAAAAGGGAAGCAGCGAAGGTCACCGCGGAGAGCGTGCGCGGCGTGCGCAGAGTACTCAGCGACATTTCGACGGCGTATTACATGGCCGGAAGCCCAGCCGATCGTTCGAAGGAAGGCTGCGCATGGGCCTGTCGCAAATTTTGGCGCTCAACGGTATGTTGACCATGGGAAGAGAGATGCCGCTCCGAAAGTTGTGGAGCGAGCCTATGATTCTGAATGCTATTGCCGAAAAGTTGAAGCGGCAATCGAAGGATGATTTCAATGGCCGGCATTTCGAGGCATGGCCGATGTGCAGGCGGTTGCCTGGTATTTGGGTTATCCACTCAACTATCGGGATCTTGAGGAGATGTTCCGGGAACGTGGCTTCGAGGTCGATCATAGCACCGTCAACCGTTGGGTTCTGGCCTAGGCGCCGATGATCGAAAAGCGGCTTCGCCAGTTCCGGCGGCCGCATTTCGGCTCACGCTGCCTTTTCCTTCTTCCGCCGCGCCAGCGAAGTGCCGCTGTTCCATATCGTCAAGGATCCGAAGCTGGTGCATCGGCAAGGCGCCTTCGCTGTCATCGCCGCTGGCCGTCGCATCCCAAGGCGCGGCCAGGAACTCGGCCACATCCAGTTCAGTTGGTGTGGTTATCGACCAGACGCCGGCGTGGACTTTCTCATCCAGCTTGGCTTGCCAATGATATCCTTCGGTGCGTCGATTATGGATGCCGGGTTGTAGTGGGCATCGATCGGAAAAGAGTAGTCCGCATGATTGCCTTCGGTGATAAAGCCAGCGGCATAGAGCGTCTCCAGATAAGGATTGTCGGCCACCAGCACATCGGCGTAGGGCTCAAGCGCCCCGAAAGTGGCACGGAAATCCATGTCGGGACGTCCGGGCAGGGTGATCGGCACGCCCTGATGGCTGTAGTAAAACTTCTGACCGTTCACGGAGAAGGCTTCGGAGATATAGGACATCGTGAGAGGCGTGTTGGCGAATGTTTCACCCGCTGCCCGGAATGACTTGGTCACCTGGTTCATCTCGTCGAAGGTAGCGGTTCCCTTGAGGCGGGAGATTTGCACCATGGTCAGGTCGCCCAGCTTGTCGAAGGAGGTCAGCCAATCGCCAGCCTGGGTCACTGAATCGTCTTTGATGTGAGAAGACTGGACCCCTTCGACCGTGACGAGAACGGGGATCAGGTTGAGCTTGTTGTCCGGTTGGACGGCGACATTGGCCTGCTCCAGCGCATCAAGTACATTGGTGGTCTTCTTGTCCCATTTGGCAATGACGCGATCGGTAGTGGGCACATAGGTCGAATAGATCTTGATGCCGAGGCGGCTCCGTACGTCAGCATTCTCAGGCGCCGAGAGCATCTTGATTGCTGCGATCGTCGACCCTTCGTCCTTGGGGTCAATGAGGACGTTGAACTCGTCGCCGTTTCTTTTTTTCTCACGAATGTAATCGATGATACTCTGCAGGTCCTCCATTTTTTGGGGATTGCCGTTGCGGTCAAGTGCCAGCGTGCGGCTACTAGTGATGGGATTCCATATCGAGAGGTTCATGTTCTTGATTTCCTCGGTAGAGACATCCGAAATCAGGCAATTGTTCGGATCGCCGGTAACCCGCCCGAGCGTTGTGTCGTGCATCATCCAGGCATGGCCGTTCTTATCAGCGCGAAGATCGAGTTCGACACCATGGAAACCGTACTTGAACGCGTTGGCGGCGGCTGAAATGGTGTTTTCGAGAATGCCCTCGGAATTATCGAACATGCCGCGGTGGGGTAGTATTTGCTTTCGATGTGGATCGATGCCGCGGGCCTTGGTCTCGAGTCCGGTCAGGAAGAGATCCTTGCCGTAGCCGGCGCTTTCAATTTCGTCTTCTGCGTCGCCGAGAGCGGGGCTGTCCAGACCGAAGTCGGATTTCCAATCGGCCTTGTTGCCGGCCGCCAACCACTCGGTGATGGTCTGGTTGACGGTGCCGTCGACTGGATCATCCGGATCATTGGAGCCAAATTTTGCCGTCGTCTCGCAGCGGGTGGAAATCGATAATGCGACGGGCTCGTCGCCCGGCTGCACCGGGCCGTTTTGGGTTTGCAGGCCAGCCTTCGCCCCGTCCCATGCGATGGCATTGGTGGCACTGTCAGCAATGATTGAACTCTCGCTCTGCGCGCCAACCAACGTTGAGGCGAGAACTATGCTCATAATGGACGCTATCAGATCTGTCATGTTGTCTGCTTTCCTTCATTTCATCCGTTGCGTTTCGTGCCACACGAAGCCGGAGGTGCTGTCGGGAAATCCCTGCACCCTATCGTGATCAATGACATCAGCCGCGCGCGCCGGCCCCGATAGGGCGCAAAGGGAGATTGGCGCGGTTAGAAGCGTTCGCCGATTGTGTGGAAGGGTGAGTGCCATCTTGTGTCCTTCGCCGCTCCTTTTATGCTTAGACTTTTTGGGCTTCCACTTGGACTTGCCGATATCCTCGATGGCGACCTCCCTCTTGCCGTAATCCGCCTTGGCGAACCCCTTCTTGCCATCCCTGACCCGCTTGACGAAGAACGCCCTCTTCCGCTTTGTCATCTTGATTCCTCATCGATTGAACCGTTTCGACCTCCTGGGCATTCTTCGGAAGCGATAGCTTCCGGAAGCTCAGAAGCACTGGCCCCGGTCTTTCCTCCTGGGCGATGCGGAATGCCTCCCTGACCGCCGTCGGGCTCATCTCATTGCTGCTGTGAATTCCTTGGTCGTCGCGCATGCCATAGCTTGTATTCCTTCACGTGTTCGGTGCGGTTATGCCGCACTGTGGATGGCGCCGGTCGCTCCCGCTGCCTTGCAATAGCTCTCAAGATTCGTGCCAAGCCGGCCGATTGAGCTGACGACAATTATTTGCTGCTATTTCAGCGACGTGGGCGGAAAATACGGGATTGGGGGGGAGGAAGAATGCATGTCGCGGAGCCGACAAAGGTGACGACGATGTCGTAAGTTGATTGTCATCAACAACCGACCCTACCGGAAAACACTGGTGGGCCAGTGCTATGCCGTTAAACTCCTTGGGATAGGATCCTACTTGCCCCACAGCGCTGTCTCCGGTGGGATCATTTGACGACGATCAAGCGCCGCGGCGAGCGATCCCATTCACCAGGACGAGGTAACCTCGTGCCGCATCTGGTGCCCTGCATAACGTTGCCGTCCTGCTGCGTCATCGGCTAAAGAATGTTTGGGCGGCCTCACCCGTGCAAGGGACCGCGACGTCGCAAATGACGCTTGCCGCTTCATAAATGTATCCGGCCCTGCGCGCGTGGATTGCTGTTGCAGCAGGTCATGATGACAGATCCGCACACGCCGTTCCCAATAGATAGTTCGGGCACGAAGCCGTTTTTTCACAGGATTTACGGCATGTTGATCGACTGTTTCGTCCATCATTATGCCGGTGCGTTGTAATTGGGCGAAAGCAGGATCTCCGAAGGACGATTGTGCGGCATGCATAAAAGTCCGAACATAGCGGTTCCCTGCTTGCTGATGCCGAGGGCTTGCGCGGGGGAGGCGGACCATCCCGTTGGTGGTGGTGACCTCACGAGGCTCTCGCCGTGCGCCTGGCACCTGGATAACCATGACGCTTGCACGAACGAAGGAGACACCCCTGCAGCACGGTCTTGTTCAGCGATAGCTCCGCGACGTTCTCCTGCTTGACGTTCGCCCTTCCAAAATGGCGTAGACGCTTCACTTGTGAGAGCATCAGACCGGTATATTTTGCGCTAATTTAGAAGGTCGCGATTAGGAGCTTCTGCTTTGCGACAGACATCGGCGATCGGACTCCCCCTCTACCAAAATTGAGGACAATGCGATCTCCGCTTAATTTCTTCCCGCACGGGTCGTAAGTCGCAGTTCCAGATGGCCTGATTAACTAAATTCTCGACATCCAACTTATGACATCGTCGTCACTTTTGTCGGCTTCGCGACAAGCATTCATCTTCGCCCAATCGCGTATTTTCTGCCCACATAACTGGAATAGCAGCAAATAATTATTGGTCAGCTCAATCGGCCTGTCTGGCACGAATCTTGAGAGCTATTGCGAGCCAGCGGAACGGCCTCCGCATCTGCGTTGCGGTATAACCGCATTGCTTCGAACACATGAAGGAACGCCAAGCATGGCGGCTGCGTTAGATCGCATTCTATGGAAAGGGCGGAATTGGCAAGTCCACTACCAAGATTGTCTCCGCCGCCGAAGCCGTCTCGATCATCCGTTCGGGCGATACACCTGCATCAGGCCCAGCTCTATCGCTCCCAATCGAGTGACCAGGGCGCCATGTCCTCCGTGCGGCCGCAATCAGCTGTGAAAAGTGCGATCGAAGCACGCGAAGTAATTGGGATAAAACACGATTCGGGCTGGGTCGCAGTCCCCAAATGTGACCTTCTGGGACAAATCAGCTTGGTTCATTGTTTTGAACACGTACTATGCTCTGTCTCACATTGTCAAAGCCCCCTGGGAGGAGAAATATGGGACGTTCAACGATCGAGATCCTTGGTGGTGGACCTGCTGGGCTCTACACCGGAATTCTTTTGCGGCGTCTGCTGCCGCATGTCAGGGTCCGGATCAGCGAACAGAATCCGCAGGGAGCGACTTTCGGTTTCGGTGTTGTTTTTTCAGATCAGGCGCTGGATTTCCTGAAGGGCCACGATCCAGAAACGCATAGCCTTGTCACGCCGCATATGGAGCGCTGGCAGAACATGACCCTCAACCTGCCCAAGGGCAGTGTTGTCTTAGACGGGGTCGGTTTTTCCGCTATCGGTCGCCTGGAACTGATCGAGATCCTGCGTAAGCGGGCAGAAGCGCTTGGTGTCGAGTTTCGCTTTTCCCACATCGTGGAGTCGCTCGACGAACTCAAAGCGGATCTGATCGTCGGCGCGGACGGGGTGAATTCCCTCGTGCGACGGTCCCTTGGATCAAAATTTGCGCCGCATTTGGAGGTCTTGGGCAATCACTTCGCGTGGTTCGGCACGACCCGCCCGTTCGACACCCTGACCCAGAGCTTCGTGGAGACGGAGCATGGCCCGCTCAATGCGCACTGCTACCGCTTTTCACCGGATCGCAGCACATTCATCGTCGAATGTGACGACGACACCTTCAAAGCTTGGAATTTCAGTGCCCTCGGTGAAGAAGGAAGTGCTCGGCTCTGCGGGGAGATTTTCCGCGATATTCTCCAAGGCGCCCCGCTTATCGCCAACAAGTCGATGTGGCGGCAGTTCCCCCGTCTATGGTGCGACAAATGGGTAGCGGGGCGGCATGTGCTGTTGGGCGACGCCGCGCATACGGCGCATTTTTCGATCGGTTCGGGCACGCGTTTGGCAATGGAGGATGCCATCGCGCTGGTCAGCGCTCTCGCGGCCCATGAGGACGTGGACGCAGCGCTAGCAGCCTATCAGGCGGAGAGGTCCCCCATTGCGAGGAAAATTGTCAACGCCGCGAATACATCTGCGAACTGGTATGACGGCTTTGCTTCGAAGATGAGGATGGAGCCCCTGGATTTCGCCTTCGACTATATGACACGTTCGGGACGGGTGGACAGGGACCGACTACGCAAAATCACGCCGCAATTCATGGCCCGCTATGACGCATCGAAGGCGAGTGAGGGGCAAAAGATCAGCGATCCGGTTGGCGACAACGTTCCAGGCGCGGTCGAAATCGGCTTCGATAAGACAGCACATCCGAACTGCTCGTCTATTCTGTGGGACAATCTGGCCCGCAATCCCGATAAGCTCGCTGTGATCGGTCCCATCGGATCGCTGACTTATGCGGAGCTTGTGGCCGAGGCCTCGCGCTGGGGGAATGCCTTCATCGCCGCTGGTCTGCAGCGTGGGGAGCGCATCCCTTTCTTCCTCGATGACACGCCCGCCTGTCCGGCAGCTTTCTTTGGGGCCGTGCGAGCAGGTTTTGTCCCCGTTCTTTTGAACATTCAGACGACGCCCGATACGCTTAACTTTTATCTTAAGGACACCGGAGCCCGAATCGCGCTCTGCGAGGCGGCGTTGGCGGACAAATTCGGGGCGGAGGTTCTCGATGGGACAGCTGTCGCTCAGGTGGTGACTGTCAACGGAGTCGCTGACGGCACACAGAGGATCGCTGCGGTTAACTTTCTGAACGGCCAGCCGGATGAATTGCCCTGCGCCGATACGGGGCCGGACGATATGGCCTTCTGGATGTATTCCTCAGGCTCTACGGGCCGACCGAAGGGCATTGTCCATCTTCACCATGATATGGCCTATACTCAAGCGTCGTTCGGAAAATATGTCCTTAAACTGAGCAAGGAAGATATCTGTTTTTCGGCGCCGAAGATTTATTTCGCCTACGGGTTCGGGAACTCGTTTACTTTCCCCTTCTCAATTGGCGCAACGACGTTGCTGGTGGCCGGGCAACCGTTGCCTGAGGCCGTGCTGGACACGGTCGAAACGTTCAAACCAACCGTAATTTTTGGGTTGCCGACCCTCTACACTGCTCTAGTTCGCGCAAGTTCAGCCAAGACAAGGGATCTCTCGTCGCTGCGGCAATCGATGTCGGCGGCCGAAATCCTCTCGGAAGACGTCTACAATGCCTGGAAACATCTTACCGGGCACGGTCCGACCGAAGGGCTGGGTTCGACCGAGCTTTTACACATCTATCTTTCCAACCAACTCGACGATCACCGTATCGGTGCCGCCGGCGCGCGCGTTCCGGGCTACGAAATCAGGCTCGTCACGCCAGATGGTGAGCCGGTAGAACCGGGCGAGGAGGGCGCAATGCTCATCCGCGGCCATTCTTCCACGCCTTGCTATTGGAACCGCGCCGACAAGACGAGCGAGACGATGCGTGGAGACTGGATGGCCACCGGAGACCGTTTCGTCGAGCGGGATGGTTATTATTACTTTCTGGGTCGCACCGACGATTTGATCAAAGTCTCCGGGCAATGGGTCTGGCCGATGGAGGTTGAACGCTGCCTCAACGAACATCCCGACGTGCATGAGTGCGCCATCCTCGCACATGAATTGGAGGATCGCCGTATGACATTGCGGGCCGTGGTGAAATTGCGCGATGGCGCAGTGCACGGCGATGTGCAAACCCGCATCCTGCGCGACTACGTGAAATCGACTCTGATGCCCCACAAATACCCACGCATCATTCAGTATGTCGCCGAACTGCCGAAGACCGGAACAGGCAAGATCGACCGGCAATCATTGTTAAAATTGCCGGTCCCTGTGGATTGAACGGGCCTCCGGCCCGCGCGATTGAGTACGGCTCGGCTGCGGTGCGATCTCCCATCTGAATGCGAAGAGGAACAGTGATGTCTTATGTTTTCGGGCGTTGGTGGACGGATGTGGAACTGAACGGATGGGGATCTTTGAAACGGCTGACTCCCCCGTAAACCTGCCGGCCGGTGCTGTCCACCAGAGCAGCAACGGTCCGGCAGGTGGAACCTGATTTCCGGGCCGCTTCCCGGCAGATCGCCATGCGCGCGCCCGACGGCTCAGCGTGGTGTGATAGGGGACGGCAAGCGCTAAGCCCATCAATTGCAGCACCGATTCCAACAAGCCTTCTGCCTGGCGAAGCCGCAAGCCAAACACCAGGCCCAGCGTCAAGGTGGTCTCGATTGCTAGATCGGAATAACGGTGCTGGCCGCCGCGGGTCTTGCGTCTTGGAGCATACCATTTGGACAGGGCTTCCGGTGTCAGCCACAAGGTCAGGCTCCCACGCCGACGAAGTCCTGCTTCATACTCCGGCCAGTTCGTCACCCTGAGCTTCGTCTTCTCATGCGATCACCTCCGCTTGCCCGGTGACAGCTGCCTGTTTGGCACTGTGGGGAATCTCGTAGGTGGGGCTGCTGTACTTACCGGGATGGCCCGGCAGGGGATTGCGGATCAGTTCAACGATTATATTGCGGAATTCGAACATGATCGGAACGGCTTCCAGCAGCAAGCTCGGCTGGCCATTATAGGCACGCGTCAAAAGCTCCAGAAACTCGCCATAACATGTATTGAAGTCGGCCGCCGCCTCACGCAATTCCGAGCCTTCGGATATTTCCGCCACCTTGAGGTTCGGTTTGATGGGATAAGCGCCTTCCCAGTCGACCTGCAAATGCGGACCCGTGGGGTGGTCGGCCTGATCACCTTTCCGGTAATAGCGGCCTTTCACCAGTTCATCGAAACGATAGTAATGGGCCAGTTCGTGCTCGTCATCGTCGTAGATACCGCCACCGTCACCTTCGCCCTGTTCCATGATGAGCTTTATGGCTTCGAGGGCGCTTTTCAGATCGGTCACGGGAAACAACGCACCGCCGCCGGAACAATAATGTTCCGAGGTAATCTGGCGAAACGTGTCGCCGATAAAAATCGTTGTGCCCGCCCGGCGCGCTTCGGCTTCTAAGTATTTCATGCCGTCTGCGATTGCCGAATAGAACTCGCCAATACTGTAAAAATGGAGATCTTCGTGCCTCGGATCACTGCCGAGCGCTGTGATATGCGGGGAGTTCTTGCGTTGTATCCGGCCCTTGCCAGCGAGATGTTCGGGGCGCCGGGCCGGCCGCTCGATTTTCAAGAATGTCGCCAGGGCTTCACGGCTGAAAGCCTGTATGCTGACCTTAAAGTCGGTCTCGCCGTCAGGGAGCGAGGCGGGATAGTTAACCGCGAAATCTGGCCTAGTAAGATCCGGCGTGCCACCGATGGCATTGAGGATATTGGCCGCAATGGTCAAATGCAGCATTTCTTCCACGACGATCACGCGAAGAACTTGCGCCGCATCCCGGTTTACACCGGGCTTAATCGAGTAAAGTGCCGTCAGATACGGCGGAATCGTTGCATGTTCGAGCTGCATCGCACGGTGGAGAAACTCTTTCAGCTCATCGAGCGTCTTAATGCCATAAGGATCCATCCTCAAGCTCCCTGGAATGTAGTTAGGTGCACAGTCCGGCTTCGTGTCGCGTGCGTCGAGTTCCGCAGTTCGTTCCGCGTACCGGATATTGGTCTTCGTTCAGTGCAGATATTTCAGAATGTCGCGACTGCTTCGGAAGCACATGGCGGCCAGCGTCAAGGTGACATTGGCTGTACCGATGATCGGCATACTGCCGCCACCCACGAGGTAGAGGTTTTCGTGGTCCCAGCCGCGCTGGTTCTTGTCCACGACGGAATTGGCCTTCGTCGCTCCCGTGATGTGGGTGCCAGACAAATGATTGCCGCCGCGGATGGCATAGCCTCGAGCCTCATAGGCTACGTAGCCGAAATCGCTGGGGTCGTAATGTGTATGATCCTGCGCACCCAAACGCGGAAATACGGTACCCGCAAACTGGCGGCTATAGTCCGCTCCCTTCATGGTATATTCCGGCATAGCGGGCGCGCCGTGTCGGCATTCGCTCGGACCGTTTCCAGTCCTGGACAATGATCCCCTGCTGCTGGCGACATACATGGCAAAGTTCCCTGATCTCATTTCAGCGATGGACCACGCATAAGATGCCGTCCTCGCCCGGTAGAGGATGCTTCCGGGCCTATTTAACAATGGCGACACCGACCGGCTCACAGCAGACAACGACCCAGGGGGCCGATGTATTCCGTCTTGAGGCCGTGACGTCGAACACTTCTCAGAAAATCGTTCGCGGCGATCAGGTTAAGATGAAGCTCGTCCTCGCCAGAGCCCACGTTCATGGATTTCATCCAATATAACCCTTGCTGGGAAATGACCCGAAGCCGCCACTTGCCACCCTCCAGCCGACGTAGTTCGAAATCAACACGCTGATGCACCGATGCTGAGATATGGGCCGCAGTCCGGGCCGAACTTTGGGAGACATGCTTTTCGGGTTCTGAAGACATACCTATCCACCACTCAGACCAGATCAGAATTCGGAAACGGTCGGACGGCACACGGCAAGAGCCAATCGTTTCCAATGCGGAAGTCCTAGGCTTGAGATAGCCAGAACCGCCAACCCCACGCCAGATGGTGCAAGGTCAACGGCTAACGACGACAACGACGGAGGGAAGAGGGAAGGAATGATCCATGATGTCGCGATAGCAAGCACACCGGGGAAGAGGGCCGTCTGCGTCCACCAACGTTGTTCCCTCATCGTAACCTCCATTTGAAGCAACAGCAGGAGGCCAAGGCCGTTCGCCGCGTGTGATGATCACCGACAAGCTGCAGTCCTACGGCGCAGCAAAGCGAGAGATCATGCCGGGCGTCGAGCATCGCTCGCACAAGGGCCTGAACAATCGGGCGGAGAACTCTCATAAACCCGTCCGACGACGGGAGAGGATCATGAAGCGCTTCAAGTCAGCGCGACAGCTTCAGCGTTTCGTTTCCATCCACGACCCGGTCGTCAACCTCTTTAACGTTCCCCGCCACGATATTCCATCCACCCACCATCGAGAACTGCGAGCAACTGCCATGCAAGCATGGCGCCTAATCGCGCGCCTTCATGCCGAATGAACCAAAGCCTCACTCCCAGATCTTGTTTTCACAGCGTTAAGTTTACGGTGCCTCCAATCGTTTGGACCGCTTCTTGGCCCAGCTCCAACTGAGGCGAGTGTTATTGAAGACACCAATTCAGCTATAATCATTTCTGGGCGAGGTAAATGAGTAGATTTACTGTAAGCGCTCGTTTCCATGCGCATTGACGCGGCCAGTTTGACGTTGGTCGCTGTCAGACGGTCGCATCGGTTCAGGCAGCGGCGGGTTTGGTGAAGTTGAAGGGCAGCAGATCGGTGATGTCGGCATCTGCTCCGCCCTGGGGCAACTCGCCGAGAAGATGGCGCAAGTAGGCCAAGGGTTCGATGCCGCAGGCTCGGCATGTCAGCATGAGGCGTGTCTCAGTTCTTCTTCCGAGCCGTCCTGATGATGCGGCACTCTAAACTTAACGCTGTGAAAACAAGATCTGGGAGTGAGGCTTTGGTTCATTCGGCATGAAGGGGCGCGATTAGGCGCCATGCTTGCATGGCAGTTGCTCGCAGTTCTCGATGGTGGGTGGATGGAACATCGTGGCGGGGAACGTGAAAGAGGTTGGCGATCGGGTCGTGCAGGGAACGAGCGTCTGACGGCTCAGGAAATAGCCCGCGGTCAGGGGATTGAAATTCGGCATGCGCAGCGTCGCTTTGGCAGGAGTCCCTTCCGGCGTGCAAAGCGAAGGTCCGCGCAACGGCTGGATTTGCAAGCTATCGAGAGAAATCATGTGGGAAAATCCGCATATATCGCGGATATTTGAACATGAATCATCCATGAAAACAAAGCGTGTTGCAATGTCTGCGCATAGAGCGGATAATTGGACATGATTCACGATAAACGGGCCGCGCTTTCCGCCTATACATCAAACTTGCTCTCCCAGGGGCGGGTAGTTTTTGATGGCCGAGAGGCGATCGAAGCGCTGGGCATCAATCGTGGCGCGTTCCTGGACTCAGCCGAGCGTTTGCAGCGTCGAAAACTACTCCTCAACCCGCGCCACGACTTCTATATCGTCATCCCTCCACAATTCATGTCATTGGGCGCTCCGCCACCAACCTGGTACATTGACGCGCTGATGCGCCATGAGGGGAATTCCTATTATGTCGGTCTGCTTAAGGCTGCCGAACTGCACGGTGCAACGCATCAGGCCGTGATGGAGTTTCAAGTCGTGGCGGCCAAACGGCTCCCCAAGATCAGGGCCGGTCGCAACCGCGTCGTCTTCTACTACCGAAAGGATATGGAGACCGTCGCCGCGGGCGTTGTCGACAAGAAAACCGAGACAGGTTCGATGAGAGTGTCGTCACCAGCTCTCACAGCGCTCGACATTCTGCGGTATTCTCGTGGCGCCGGCGGTCTTGATAACATCTTCACTGTCCTCAGGGATATCGCGCCGCAGATTGATTTCGAAAGCCTGACTAACCTGTCACGCGTCACCGAACGGCCGGTCGTGCAGCGCCTCGGCTACCTTCTCGACAGGCTGGGTCACGGCCCACGCCTGGCGTCGATGCGTACCGCCTTGGAAGACCGCGGCAACCTGCCCTGGACGGAGCTGGACCGCAAAGAAGCCGGCGATCCCGACTTTTCTACTGAAGTGCTCGAGCGCGACCCGCGTTGGCGGGTCATCGTCCGCCGCTATCCGGAGGCCGATGAATGATACCAGCTCAGAATATTGTCGCGTGGGGCAATGTCGCGCCTTGGGCCGATCAACGTCAGATCGAACAGGATCTGATTATCAGCCGGGCGGTGGTCGCGATATTCACCGACCCCTTCTTGCGCGAAGCCTTGAGGTTTCGCGGCGGCACAGCCCTCAATAAACTGCACTTCCCGGCTCCGCTGCGCTACTCGGAAGACATTGATCTCGTGCGCACAGAGGCCGGGCCGATCGGCCCGGTCCTGGACGCCTTGCGTGTCGTCCTCGAGCCGTGGCTTGGACACGGTCAGTACGAGTCAAGTCCGGTCGCACCCAAGTTGAAATTCCGGATTGAGGCCGAGGACGGCGGCGGCGTCCCCATCCGCCTCAAGGTCGAAACCAACATCAGCGAGATCGAAGCGTATGATCCGCCGATCGACTTGCCGTTCGGCGTGACCAATCCATGGTTCATCGGGAATGCGTCCGTCCCGACATTCTCCCGTGAGGAAATGTTGGCCACCAAACTGCGCGCGCTGCTGCAGCGGGAGAAGGGTCGCGATCTCTATGACCTGGCGCATGGCCTAGAGACGTTTGAGGGCCTGAATGTGGAGAAAGTGGCTGACTTTTTTGGCCGCTACGTCGCACTTTCGGGCCAGGTCATCACGCGGGCACAGGCTGAGCAACGGATGTTCGCGAAGCTTGCCCGGCCGCGCTTTCTGACCGACATGCAGCCATTGCTTCCAACACAGCAGGCCGAAGCTCTGACCGACCAAACGACCCTCCAGTCATTTACCAGCGTTTTCGCGGCATTCATCGAACGCTTGCCCGGTGACACGTGGTTACGCACCGCTGAAATGCGCGAGCGCTTCGGCGTGGTGTAGAGATATGAATTGGAACGATGACGTCGAGGGCGGCCCGGGATGAGCGACGGAACGAGAGAAGAGGAGCCGCCGACGCACTATCTTCGCCAGGACAATGATGGGTCCGGAACGCAGGTGTGGCGTATCCAAGACTCTGAGGCGGTGAGGCTGGGTGTTTCCAATCCCGAGCAGGGCGCGGGGACCTATATTAAAAGGGGCAAACGGGCCTCGATTTGGGCGGCACTTCGAGAAGACACTCCTTGGTTTATACCAACGAGCGCTAATCAAAACCGGTGCGCCCAGTCACGCATTCCAATCGACATGATCTTCCACGGCTGAGCGACCAGCTTGTTCCATGCGTCGCAGCAATGGGCGACGATGTCCTCGTAATCGTTGAAGATCCGGTTGGACAACCAGTTGTCACGCAGAAATTGCCACACGTTCTCGACGGGATTTAATTCGGGCGATCGTGGCGGCAGGAAGAGCAGTGTGATGTTGTTGGGCACGTCGAGCTTCGGCGTGACATGCCACCCCGCCTGATCAACGATCAGCACGGCATGAGCGCCGTCATCGACGGCCTGGCTGATTTCGATCAAATGCATGGTTCATGGCGCTGGTGTCGCAGTAGGGAAGAACGAGACCCGCACCTTTGCCCTTCTTGGGGCAGATAGCGCCGAAGATATAGGTCCACATCGTGCGTTGATCGTGTGGTGCCGAAGGCCTTGTTCCCTTGCGTGCCCATCGCCGGGTGATCTTGTTCTTTTGGCCTATCCGAGCTTCGTCGGCCCACCAGAGCTCGATCTCGACGTTCTTCGGGAGCCTGCCTTTGATTGCTGCCAGTGTGGCGGGGAAGTTTTTTTAAAACTCTCCAGGTCGCCTTCGTTCTGGGCGTAATGGCGCGGGCGGGCAGACAGCTTTGCAAAGCCGAGCGCCTTCAATTCGCGGCCAATGGTCGTTTCATCGACGGATATCTGATATTCTTGGAACAGCCATTGAGCAAGATCCTTGCGCCGCCAGCGCACAACGCCATGCACCGCCGGTATCGGGCCACTTTCGACGATCTTTGCCAAAGCCTGGCGATGCACGTCGGAAAGCTTTCCTTGATTGCCGGGTGCTTTGCCATTGATGAGCCCTACGGGCCACGCGCGTTGAAGCGAATAACCCACTCGCGGACAATTTGCAGGGTCACGCCTCCGATCCTGGCCGCATCGCTGCGGGAATGGCCATCATAGATTTCGGCAAGGGCAAGAAGCCGCCGAGCCTGTGCTGCATCCTTCGTGCCTTTGGCCAACGCCCGAAGAGCGAAGCCGTCGAAGTCATCGCGCAGTGGAATTCCTGATGTCATCCGCAAACCTCCGTTTGCGGTATTGATTCAGAAATCAACTGATTTGGAAACCTCAAAAAGAGTCACAGGTCGCTCACGCTGGTATTAACGTAGGTCTCGTCAATCCGAACCGATCCGCAATGCGGCCGGCGAAACTGGCGAAGACGCTTCTCGATCATCGGCGCATAGCTCAATACCCAGCGGTTGATCGTGCTATGATCGACCTCGAAGCCGCGCTCTTCGAACATTTCTTCCAGATCTCGATAGCTCAGGGGATATCTCAAATACCAGGTGACCGCCTGTACGATCAGCCATGCCTCGAAATGCCTGCCTTTGAAATCATCCTTCGACTGCCGTTTCAGCTTTTCGGCAATAGCATTCAGAATCATCCGCACGCTCCACAACATTTGGAGCGGAAATTTCTCCTCCGACGGTCAACATACGTTAAGCGCAAAAATTTGCGACAGGCCCGCCAAACGGCATGGGCAATCACCTGCGCCGGAAATCGGTGGTGACGATAAAGAGTATCACGGGAAAATCTGGTCATGCCGCCAGATCCCACATTTTGATCGATGCCCGGTTAACGTTACGGTGCCATCGGTTCTGCTATCCGGTTGTCGTGGGCTTGCCCTGCTGTCAGGTCAAGCGCTGCAATCGGGCCTGGAGTGCTCGCCGATCGGGGACGAGGTTGTCGAGGTCCCGCGGGGGCTGTCCTCGTATCAATTGTCCAATCAGCGCCTGCGCCGCCTCCAACAAAAAGACGCCGCAATCACGACCGTTCTGCTGCTGGGCCATCCCCATTCGGATCACCCTGGCGGCTCCCACCGTCCCTGCGACCCGTTGGGCAGCGGCGTCGTGGTAGTCGCCGAGGGAGTCGTAGTGATAGGCAATCGGCCTGTTTCGATCGCGGCGATCAAGGAGCAGCAGCGACCAGTGGGTGCCGCGTTGATTGCGATCACCACCCTGGGCGTCAGTCACTGGAATCAACACGAAGTCGGCTAGGCGATGTCACGTTGTCGGCAACTTAACGGGTGGCGGATAATTCGGTTGAGATGACTTCATCGACCATCAGCTACAAGAACCACCGCTTTCCACCGCAGATCATCGCCCGTGCGGTCTGGCTGTATTTCCGGTTCCCGTTGAGCCTGCGGCTGGTCGAGGAAATGTTGCTGGAGCGCGGCATCGTCGTTTCTTACGAAACGATACGGCGGTGGTGCCGCAAATTCGGGGCGGCCTACGCCAAGCAGTTGCGTAGAAAGAAGCCGTCGCGGAAGGATATCTGGCATCTGGACGAGGTCGTGATTTCCATCGGCGGTCAAAAACATTGGCTTTGGCGCGCCGTTGACCAGGACGGCTACGTTCTCGATGAGATCGTCCAGACCCGCCGCGATACCAAGGCTGCCAAGAGATTGCTGGTCAGGCTGCTGAAGAAGCAGGGCCTGTCACCGAAGCGCATCATCACCGACAAACTGCGCTCATACGGAGCGGCAAAACGGGACGTGATGCCCGCTGTCGAACATCGATCGCACAAGGGCCTTAACAATCGCGCAGAGAATTCTCACGTGCCGCTTCGAAAACGAGAGCGGATGATGCAGGGCTTTCGATCCGTCGGAGGTTTGCAACGTTTCATCTCGGTCTTTTCAGCAGTCCGAAATCTTTTCGTCGCGCCGCACCAGAGACACTCAGCCCTAGCCACCCATATTCATCGCATCCGCGCCATGGCGCAGTGGAAAGCCGTGACCGCTGCAATTGCATGAGTTTACCGACAAGCGACTTTACGGCCGTTGATCAAACAACGTGACATCGCCCGCCGCCGTCCAGTTTACACGCAAGGTCGTCGAGACCCGCGGGCAAGTCAGCGACGCCGACCTGAAAGAGGTCCGGGATGTCGGCTACACCGACGCCAACATCATCGAGATCATCGCACTGGTGGCGATGTATTCGCTGACGAACTTCTTCAACAACGTCTTCGATCCCGAGAAGGACTTCCCTCTCGTCACTCCGGCTGGCTCGATCTGAGCCTTCGACTGCGCAACCTTTTGAAGCTTTGGGATCATTGACATGAATATTCTCCATATCGATAGCAGCCCGAGGCAGGGATCGCACAGCCGTCAGCTTTCGGCAGCAATCGTCGAAAGGCTTCTTGAGGTTGCGCCGGCCGCGAGCATCATTCGACGTGACCTGGGGGCTGAACCCCTGCCGCAAACCGAAGCCCTCTACGCCGTTGCGTTGGCGTCGCCGGCAACGTTGGCCGCCCCGCCGATGGGTTCTCTTGATCTTTCCGAAGCGCTTATTCGGGAAGTCGAAGCGGCCGACGTGATTGTCATCGGAACGCCGATGCACAATTTGACGATACCCTCGGTCCTCAAGGCGTGGATCGATCAGATCCTGCGTGTCGGCCGCACAATGAAGTCGACGCCATCAGGCAAGGTGGGAATGCTCCGGGACCGACCGGTCTATATCGGCGTGGCTTCCGGTGGCTTCTTCACCGGCGAGCGAGCCAACCAGCCGGATTTTCTCACACCCTATCTGTCGCTGGCACTCAGCTCCATCGGCCTGAGGACGCAACAATTTCTCCCGCTTCAAGGGACCGCCTTCCTGGATCGGAGCCAGGCGCCGTTAGCGAGGGACAAAGCCCTCGCCGCTCTCGACCTGACCGCCGCTGAGCATTTTCGAGAATTCCACGTTTGTCCTGCGGTGCTTACGAGCGCTGGCAGACCGTTTCGCGATCCCCTCTGCTCAGGAGAGCGTCGCCAGCAGCATTCTGACCGCGCGCCGCAGGTTCTTGGCACGCCCGTATCTTAACCTCCGACCGCCGCCGGACCGTGAACATGAGGTCTCGTTATGATTTTACCTACCAATACGTTTCCCCAAATCGGCGACAGGATCACCGGCAAATCAGCACCGCCTGATGACAGCGCCGTCCGCGAATGGATCGGAGCAGAAGCGTTCGGCCATTGGACCGAACTGCGGACCTGGATTGACGAATTCTATCCGGGAGTTTTCGCGCCGGACTGGCTCTACGGCGGCAAGAACCGGGGTTGGTCCTTGCGCTATAAGAAAACCAAGGCGTTCACCACCCTGGTGCCGGAATACAGGCAGTTTTCGGCTGTCGTGGTGATGGGCGGAGCAGAGCGAGAGAAGTTCGAGGAGCGGCGTTATGTCTGGCGCCCGGAACTGGTCAAGCTTTACGATGAAGCCAAAACATACATCGACGGAAAATGGCTGACGCTTACCATCTCATCGGCAGACGATCTGCATGATGTGACGGAACTTCTGACAATGAAGTGCCCGCCACTGCCGCGCAGTTGAAGCCGAAACAAGCCGGGCTCGCCGCTCGATACTCGCGAAAGGCGTCAAGCCGATCACATGTCGCGCGAGAGATCGAAAAAACCTTCTACGCCTGCAATTATCCAACCAACAAATATCTGAGGAGACAATTCCCATGAAAGCGATCGTAGTGACCGACCAGGCTGCGGGAACAGCCGGAATGAAGCTGGTGGAACAACCCAGGCCACAGGCAGCGATCAACGACGTCGTCGTTGAGGTCCATGCAGCGGGCTTCGTCAACACCGAACTGGACTGGCCTTCGACCTGGACCGATCGAACCTTTCGTGACCGGACGCCATCGATCCTCGGCCATGAGCTGGCCGGTGTGATCACCGCGCTGGGCTATGGCACCACGGGGCTGTCGATCGGTCAGCGGGTGTTCGGCCTGACTGACTGGTATCGCGACGGCACACTTGCTGAGTACGTCGCGGTCGAGGCCCGCAACCTCGCACCGCTGCCGGGCGACGTCGACTTCACGGTGGGCGCGAGCCTGCCGATATCTGGCCTGACCGCATGGCAGGGACTATTTCAGCATGGCCGCCTTCAGGCGGGGCAGAGCGTCCTCGCACACGGCGCCGCCGGCGCCGTCGGCTCGATCGTGACGCAGCTTGCGCGGGAAGCCGGCGCCTATGTCATCGGCACCGGACGCGCCGCTGACCGCCAGAAGGCCCTGGACTTCGGTGCAAATGAATTCGTCGATCTTGGAAACGACACCCTGGAAGACGTCGGCGGCGTCGATCTGGTATTCGACGTTATCGGCGGCGATGTTCAGAAACGGTCCGCAGCGCTGATCCGGGCGGGAGGAACGCTTGTGACAGCCGTCGGACCGACGGATATTCGACCTGTGGATGGCCTCACGGTTGACTTCGTCGTCGAGGCAGAACGTGCCCAGCTATCTGAGATCGTTCAGCGGGTTCGGGACGGAAGACTGCTGACGAACATCGGCAAGGTTTCAAGTCTGGACGATGCGGTCCCCACCTTCAATTCCACGGAGCGGCGCGGGGGAAAGACGGTCATCTCCGTTCTCCCTTGAGCACGACACGCGCACTCCTTGGAAGGATTCCCCCAGGGGTGCGCATTGCACGGGCAGTGTTGGCGGTTTCCTAAGCCTGCCGTTCGTCATCGCTTCGGCGGATGACCCGATCGGGTGGAAATTCCGACTGGCGGCAAGCGGGGATCGGTAGTGTCTTATTTTACTGCCGAAAAGGCGGTCGGCGACAACAGCTGATTAGAGATATTGGAGAGGATTTGCCCGTCGCGCTCTGACTCGTCGCGGGCCTTGAGCCATGCAGGATCAGTGGTGAACGCTTTCCATTTCACCTCGCGATCGGCTAGCGATTCCCAGGCGATGAGATAGGTGAGACGGTGGCTGCTTTCGCCCACGATTGTGGTGAAGAAACCTGCCTGCTTAATGCCGTGCTTGTCCCATATTGCCAGCGTATGTTCGGCAAAGCGGTTGAGTAGCGCGGGCAATCGGCCGGGCAGGCAGTCGTAAATTCTAAGCTCATAGATCACAGTCTTGCTTCCTTATGTCCCTTCAGAACGACATGTGTTCGGCACTTGCTCCCGCGTCCACAATGTCCTCAGAACTTGCAGCAACGTCATTTCCACTATTAGAAAAGACCCTGCAGGTATCTCCGAGCCGCTAATCTTCTGTCAAGCTGATCGCCCGTGTTTAGGCGCCGATTGGCAATGATGTTACGTCGAGCACGGTGGCCGTGTTGGCAGCTAATCGTGAGAATGCGCCGGTTAGAGCAGCTCTTGGCAACTAATTTGAGACGGTCGGCACAGGTTCCGCACTGGCCAATCTCCGACAGCAATCTCTGCCGGCTTGTGCAGCCTTCGAGGTTCACTATCTCTAGTGTATCCCAACACTGGAGCATCGCATGGATCGAAGCGCGGCCGATGTCCTGTCGAACGTCTGTATCGAAATTCTTCCCCCGGACCGCAATGAAGAGTGTGCACCGGATGCAACGACGTGTCCGTGCTGTCGCAGGTTACGTCCGGCCTCAAGCATGGATGACGATGGCTGCGGGATCTGCGACGAATGCCTCGCACCATGACGGCCAACGGCAAAACACCTCCAACAATTCAGGCGACGTTCGAAGACGCGCTAGCGAAATTACCGGACGGTTATGTCGACGGACATTTTGGTAATCAACCATGGGGCGTGACCGTCAAGCGGTCGGAGGACGGCAAACGGACATGGCTTTATGGCGAGGAGCTTGGCGGGACCGATATCGTCAGCTTCAACCTCTATCGATTGGCCGGGCACGGGTCCGCACTGAAGCCCTGCGAAATGTCTTCCGCAAAGGCGATCGAATTCGTACTCGGTTTCGTGCCCAGCACGGCGAAAGCCGCGTCTCGACCATAATGGCGGAAAAATGAGCACAGGGTCCATATTGCATTGCAGCAAGTGCATGGCTGCACTGCGATCTGAGCGCTGGCCGTCGAGGCAGCCTCTGATATCTTCAGCTCAACGAAGCAATGCACCTCCTCCCGCAGAGCTTCGTGTTTCAGGCGACCCACTCCTCCTCCCGAGGGTAGCCTGACGGAACAGCGGCACTCCTCCTCCCAGCCGTTGTTCAATTCTTTCGAAAAGCCTGCCGCACCTCCTCCCGCGGCAGGCTTTTTCGTTTCCGATACATTCAAGCTCTGACTTCAAGCGTTAAAGCAGACGGCCCTGTTCGACCGGCTCTCCGGATTTGGGCACGATCGTGGATCCGTACGGCTCGCGTGAGGAAATGATCAGCGCGTCATTGGGTAACGGCTGGGCCAGCTCCTTGGCCTCATCCCACGGCGCCCGCATCCAGGTATCGGTCTCTTCCTTCGTCAGCAACAGGACAAGCATGGCCTTGTCATGGATCGGCTTCACCAGATCGGTGGGGTCCGTGGTCAAGAAGCCATAGAGGTCGTCGGTGGTCAGCCCGTCCCTGACCTTTCGGACACTCTGCCATTGCGGCACATGGAGACCGAACCCGAGCTGACCCCAACTAACGCGCCTGAAGCTACCCACCGTGGATCCTTTGCGGAAGGTGCGCTTCTGCAGTGCCATCAGCATTCTTAGACACCGGATATCTATACTCCGAAACCGGATAGCGGAGGTTCTAACAACCGCCCAGTTCGACAATGCGCATGACGTATTCGGCGGCGGCGACGAGCGATCGAAATAGCAGAGCCTCAGGACGTTACCGGCGACTTTCCGATAACTGATGATTGCCGGGAACAAGAATCTTCGCCGGGCGTAAGAAGGCTGGACTGTGCAGAGCTTCGATCATAGCTCGTGCCTTGATCCTTCCGGTTCTGTGCCCCCCACTTCTTCTGATTGCGATTCCCCAACTCGCCCAGCCTCTGGCGGGGCTTCTTTCTGCCGTTGTCCATGGTGCGGCGGACGTATTCCTCCCTGCCGATAGGGGCGAAGGTCATATCGGGAGCGGTGAGTTGCTGGTTGGCGATCATTGCCCAGGCGCAGACATGCGTCTCGGTTGACCAGAAGCTATTCGCCGGCCGAAGTTAACGCCCACAATCATCCTAGAGGGTTGTCACTCCCGACCGGATGCCACTACTGGCGGACCTGCACCACGGTGTGCCTGCGGCTGCCTTCATCGAGATCGAAGCCGTCCCATTCACCCGCTACGGCATCGCTGCGGAACACGGGTCGGAAGGTAGCGGAGGGTCGTCACGGAGGAGTAGCCGTCCAGCTTCCGCGTTATTGGAAATGACACGGCGCAGGCGGTGCCAGGCGAGGGGAGCCCTCTGCCGCTTCCCCTCGTTGTCTCCCTCCTGATGCACTAGGGCATATACATAAGTCGGTGCGACGGATTGACTCGGTTTGCGGGGGTCGGATTCCTTTACTGCGGGCCGTATGATTGTTTTGGCGACGTTTTGATTTGGGAGCGTCGCCGATGGATGTAGGGCATGATTTTTCGTTGGGCCGGTTTGGAGATCGTCGTCTCGATAAAGGGGGGCGGTGCTGCTCCGTCGCATTGTGCTGCGCGAGACGGTTTGC
>NZ_JBIXJN010000023.1:0-116769 GCF_052871115.1 Rhizobium sp. LARHSG275
CAAGCTCGGCGGCTGGAACGGCTACGCCTCGGCCAAGCCGCCGGGCCCAATCACCTTCTTCAACGGCCTCAAATACTTTCGAGCCGTCGCCGATGGATGGGCTTTGCGAGATATGTATATGCCCTAGACAAGAGGGGGAGATCGGCAAGAGGCCAGCTCTTTCTCCCGATCCGCCGCTTGAGCCAATTGTTTGAGGAAACCCTCACGCCCAGCCAATCTCCCTCCTTGTGGGGGAGATGCCCGGCAGGGCAGAGGGGGTGGTAACTCGGCATGCCGCATTTGTATTTCACCCGTCGCAAACCTATGTTCTCCTCCAGCCTCAAACAGGGAGACGACGAGGAATGTTCGACGCAAAGAAGCTTCTCGACCAGTTCTTGGGTTCGCAGGTGCCGGGTCTCGGCGGTTCGGTCCGCGACAGGGCGGGCGATGCCGTGCAGACGGCCAGGACCAATCCGATGAAGACCGGTGCGATCGCTGCGGTGCTCCTCGGCACCAAGACCGGCCGCAGTATTGCCGGCAATGCACTGGCGATCGGCGGTCTTGCCGCCATCGCCGGCCTCGGCTACCAAGCCTACAAGAATTACCAGGCGGGGCAGGCGCCCGCAGCCCCCTCGGATGCACCTTCGGCAAACAATCCGGTTCTCCTGCCGCCGCCTGCCGAATCCGGTTTCGGACCGACATCGCCCGCCGGCAGCAATGAATTCGTCCTCGTGCTGATCCGCGCGATGATCGCCGCCGCCAAGGCCGACGGCCATATCGACGATGCCGAACGCGCCGTCATCATGGAGAAGGTCAAGGCTGCCGATGTCAGCGGCGAAGCTGCGGCCTTCATCGAGCATGAACTCGCTTCGCCGACAGATATCGATGCGCTCGTTGCCGCCGCGACGACCGAAGAACAGCGCGTCGAGCTCTACACCGCCTCGCGGCTCACCATCGAGCCGGATTCGCGCGCCGAGCGCGGTTATCTCGATTTGCTTGCCGGCCGCCTCGGCCTTGCCGACCAGCTGGTCGACCATATCGAGGCGACGGTGTCGTCGGCCAAGACGACCTTGTCACAGTGACATCTAGGCCGGTTGCCTTTGTCGGGCGGCTGGCCTATCCACTCTTCGGAAAAGAGGAGTGAACATGCGCGATCTTGCAAATTTCAAGGGCTGCCCGGCGCCGAAGCCGGTCACGCTGAAGGGCCGCTTCGTTACCGTCGAGCCCTATCGGCGCGCGGAACATCTTGAGCCGCTGTGGGACGGGCTCGGCGGCATGGGCATCAACCCGCTGCTTCTCTATTTCGCACAGGATGATTTCTCCGGTATCGACGATTTCGCCAACTGGCTGGAAACCGTCAATACCAAGTCCGGCTGGCTCACCCACATCTTCCGCGACAACGCCACCGGCAAGATTGTCGGCATGGCGAATTACATGCGCGCCGACCCGGCAAACGGCGTCGTCGAGATCGGAGGGGTGGCGCACGGGGCCGAGATGAAGCGGTCGCCGCTGTCGACCGAGGCGCATTACCTGATGGCCAAGCACGTCTTCGAGGATCTCGGCTACCGCCGCTACGAATGGAAATGCGACAATAACAACGAGGCGAGCAAGACGACGGCCGCGCGTTACGGCTTCAGCTTCGAAGGGGTCTTCCGCCAGCATATGATCTCCAAGCATCGCAACCGCGACACCGCCTGGTTCTCGATGATCGATGCCGAATGGCCGATGATCAACGATGCCTTCGAAGCATGGCTTTCGCCGGAGAATTTCGACGCCGAGGGCAACCAGATCCGTCGCCTGCAGGATATCCGCGCCGATCTCGAAAAGGAAAGGCTCGTATGAGCCCGGAAAGCCGCTCGCAGGCGACCGCCGCCGGCATCATCCTGCTCAGCGCCGCCCTCGTCATCTATTTCCTGCCGACCATCGTGCTGTGGATCGGCAATTTCTCGCCGACGCTGGCGATCGTCGTCGGCGTCTGCCTGATCATGGCGTTTTTTGCGGTCTTCTGGCTACGGGCACGCTATCAGCGCGGCCGGGGAAAGTAAGTCTCCAGCATTGCGCAATTCCGGACGCAAAACCGCTGCGCACTTTTGCTGGAATTGCTCTAGCCCTGCAGCGAGGCCCCGAGCAGCAGGGCGCCCATCAGAATGACGAGCACGGCCCCGAGGATTTCGATGGCGTTGCCGATCCAGATCGAGGCGGTCGAGCCGCGTCCGGAGAGACGGACGGCTGCACTCTTGGCGGTGACGGCAAGTGTGGCAAGCAGGGAAACGGTGATCGCCGTGCCGAGCGACATGGCGGCGACCGAAAGCACGCCGCCGAGATAGAGCCCGTTCAAGAGCGAGAAGGTCATGACCAGAAGTGCGCCGGAGCAGGGGCGCAGACCAACGGCAACGATAGCCGACCAGGCCTCGCGGGCGCTGAATCTGTCGCCGCCAAGCAGGGCCGGGTCGGGCACATGGGCATTGCCGCAAGTCTCGCAGACCATGCCGGGAACGAAAGTGTGGCCGGCTTCCACAGCCTGCGCCTTGCCGTTGAAGGCATAGGCCTGGCGTTCGACGGCATTGTCCTTCCAGTCGAGCATCATGCTGACCGGGCCGGCAGGCGTCGCCATCAGCCGGCGGCGCGGCATATTGCCCGCCATCGAGCGCAGTTTTCGAAACAGCAGCCAGCCGCCGAACAGGATGACCATGACGAAGCTTGAGATCTCCATTGCGTGGGTCGCCTCCGTCAGCGTGATGCCGGTGCCGCGCAACACCAGCCAGGCGCCGCCGACCAGCGCCACCGCCACCACGCCCTGGATGAAGGCAGAAATGAAGGAAATCACCACGCCGCGCTTCAGCTCGACCTCGTTGGCGATCATGTAGGAGGAGATGACCGCCTTGCCGTGGCCTGGGCCGGCGGCATGGAAGACGCCGTAGGCGAAAGACAGGCCGATCAGCGATGCCAGTTGCCATGGGTCTTGGCGCATTGCCTTCAAGGCGCCGGTCAGTGCCCGATAGAAGGTCTGCTGTTCATAATTCACATAGAGCAAAAGCGGTGCGAGCGGCCCGCCGGTCGGTTGGAAGCTCGGCTCTGCCGTGCCGATGCCGAGCGGCGACTGCGCATGGGCGAGGCTTGCAGCCGTTACCAGCGCAAGGATTGCAGCGGAAAGGATGAGGGACAGGCGTTTCGTCAGCATGTAACCTCCAGCCGGGTGGCGAAGAGTTTGGACATGTTGGTGCCGGTCGGATCGTTGAAGAAAGCGTCCGTCAGCGACTGTTTGTTTTGCGAGATCACCTCGTCGGCATCCGGCCGCACCACCTGATGTTTGCAGGCCTTGAAGCCGTCTCCGACGATCGCCAGCTCGGTGTCGGTGGGAAAATCGATCGAGGTGTAGAGCGTCGGGTCATAGACGCCGAAGGTGAGCCTGCCCTTGAGCGGCATCTTCTCCACCGGCTTCACCGCAAAGAACATCAGCAGCTGGCCATCCTTGTAGTCGACATGGATGATGTCGGGCTTCTGGACGGTGATGTTCTTCCCGTTGATCGTCAGGTTCATGTAGTAATCGTAGTCGGCAAGCGATTGCTTCACCGTCTTTCCGACCTCAGCGAGTTCGTTCGGCTCCAGCTTCAGGTCGGTGTTCTTGTCGAAATCCATGACGACGGAGGAGGAAAAGACCTCGTCGAAGCGCCAGACATTACGCAGTTCCTCGACACTGCCGTCCTTGCCGGCCACGACTTCGAGGCGCGCTTCCACGAAGATGTGCGGATGGGCAAAGGCGGCGGCCGGCGCCAGCGAAAGAAGCGCGGCGATCAGTATCGTCGAATGTTTCATTTATTCCGCTGCTCTGTTCGGTGGCCCTGACTTCTTGCCAGAAATTGGGACGGAATTGGGACGGGCTTCACTGTGGATCCCCGATCGTCGCCGTCCGATCGTCTCAGCCATGTGGATCAACATGGAACCTGTTGTCGCATCATGGGTGCTTCTTGAACCAGTTGTGCAGGTAATCGACGAAGATCCTCACCTTGGCCGGCAGGTAGCGCCGGTGCGGATAGACGGCATAGATGCCGCGGTCGGTGGGGATGTAATCGTTGAACAGCGTAACCAGTTCGCCGCTCTCGATCGGCTTGCGGGCGATGAAATCCGGGATGAAGGCTACGCCGATGCCGGCAAGTGCCGCGCGTAACGTCGCATGCGGGCTGTTCACCTCTATCGGTCCGGAAACGGCGACGGCGAACGAGGTGTTGTCGGGGTTGTGGAAGCGGATGCTCGCCTGGGTGCGCGCATTGGTATCGACGATGAAAGGGACGTTGGAAAGGGCCGTCGGGTGATCGAGATCGGGATAACGCTCGAGAAAATCGGGGGTAGCGCAGATATGGATGCGGAAATCCGAGATCTTGCGGGCGATCATGCCGGAATCCTCGAGTTTGGTGATGCGGATCGCCACGTCGAAGCTTTCCTCGATCAGATCGACGAACCGGTCGTCGGCGGCAATCTCCAGCGTAAGATCCGGGTTCTCCTTGGCGAAATCGATCAGCGACTGGCCGACCTCGGCATCGACGAAGGTGCGCGGCACCGAGATGCGCAGCCGTCCCTTTAGCTGTGCATTGTTCTCACGCACGAGATCGGCGAGGTTGTCGATCTCCTTGAGGATATCGGAAGCGGTGCGATAATAGGTGTGGCCGGCTTCGGTCATGGAGAACTGCCGGGTTGTACGGTTGAGCAGCAGCGCGCCGAGTTCATCCTCCAGTTCACGCACATATTTGGAGAGCAGCGCCTTGGAGCGGCCGGTGCGCCGTGCCGCGGCGGAGAAGCCTTCGGCCTCGACGACATCGATGAAGGCGCGTATGCGGGTCAAGGTATCCATGGCACCCCTCGGGCTGTTTCGGAATGTTGAACAAATTGGCTTGTTTTGTTCAATTATTTTTTTAGCCCAAGGATCAAAAAATCGCTTGATTATGAAGGCGAATATTCTTATTTCCCACTCAGCCCAAAGTCGCACGTGCCCATGGGTGTCCGCCGAACCCTCGAATTGGTGAGGAAATCGGTAAGGTACCTGGAATTAACCCCTCCAGTCGCTATTCCGGCCAACCGGAAAATGCGAGGACGCCTGAAGCAACGACGGTGCGGGCCTTTTTGTTCTCTCCCTGCTTTCCATCAGCGGGGGTTACTGAAGAGGCACACCATCATTGCCGGAAGTGCGGTTGGGATTCTCCCTCCAATCCATGGCAGACAAAGCCGAACTTACACCGCACCGCGGCGTTGGTTCACTATTCGCGCATCGAGCGCTAGCTATGGTTCCGGGGTCTCCACCGGCTGGTTCCAATGCGAGCTATCGTATGCCCTTTGTCCTCCGGTTCATGCCGGAGCTCTGGAATTGGAAGAGGGAATCGATATGACCACCCAGCGCATCCGCGACTTTCTCGCAACCCGACGTCCCGATGGTCCCTGCCTTGTGGTTGACCTCGACGTCGTTCGCGACAATTTCCACGCCTTCCGTCACGCCATGCCGGACAGCGCCATCTATTATGCCGTCAAGGCCAACCCGGCCCCGGAAGTGCTGAAGCTGCTCGCAGGCCTCGGCTCCAATTTCGATTGTGCATCCGTTGCCGAAATCGAAATGGCGCTCGACGCTGGTGCGACCGCCGCCCGTATCTCCTATGGCAACACGATCAAGAAGGAGCGTGACGTTGCCCGCGCGCATGCGCTCGGCGTCAGCCTCTTTGCCGTCGACAGCCATGAGGAAGTCGAGAAGATTTCGCGCGCCGCTCCCGGCGCCCGTGTCTTCTGCCGCGTGCTCACGGATGGCGAAGGCGCCGAATGGCCGCTGTCGCGCAAGTTCGGCTGCGTTCCGCAGATGGCTGTCGACGTTCTCGTCTACGCCCATCAGCTTGGCCTGCAGTCCTATGGCGTCTCGTTTCATGTCGGTTCGCAGATGACCAAGGTCGACGCCTGGGATTCGGCGCTTGCCGATGCCAAGCGCGTCTTCGTATCGCTCGCCAAGCAGGGCATCCACCTGCAGATGGTCAACATGGGCGGCGGCTTCCCGACCAAGTACCTGCGTGACGTACCGTCCGCAGAAGCTTACGGCAAGTCGATCTACCAGGCGCTGCGCACGCATTTCGGCAACCAGATTCCGCAGACGATCATCGAGCCGGGCCGCGGCATGGTCGGCAATGCCGGTGTCATCAAGGCGGAAGTCGTGCTGATTTCGAAGAAGTCGGACAATGACGATGCCCGCTGGGTTTTCCTCGACATCGGCAAGTTCGGCGGTCTCGCCGAGACGATGGACGAAGCCATCCGCTATCCGATCCGCACGGAACACGACGGCGACGAGATGGAGCCCTGCGTCATTGCCGGTCCGACCTGCGATTCGGCCGACGTGCTCTACGAGAAGAACCTCTATCCGCTGCCGATCTCCCTTTCGATCGGCGACGAGGTCCTGATCGAAGGCACCGGCGCCTATACGACGACCTATTCGGCGGTCGCTTTCAACGGTTTCGACCCGCTGAAGGCCTACGTCATCTGAGGTCGTTTCCGCCGGCCCCGTAACCAGCCGGGGCGGCAAATTCACAATTTTCCTTCATCGCCGCTGATAACGGTATTGGGTACGGGAGGCCAAGATGGCCGCTGTTCTTGATTCTGTCCGCGCATTCTTTGCGCCCACCACTTTCACCATCGACGCCGAAAATCCCTCGGATGTCGTTGCTCGTGAAAATCTGCTCGACCGCGTCATGGGCGCGGGTCGCCGCAAGAAGTCGTCGGAGAAGATCCGCCGCAACCGCGTTCCGGCCGAGGGTCTTGCGCTCGTCGCGCGCGATCGCGACGGCCGTGTCATCGGTACGGTGCGGCTCTGGAACATCGAAGCCGGCGTCAATGATGAAGGCACGCCGATCAATGCACTGCTGCTCGGGCCGCTCGCTGTTGCCTCGCAGCATGGCGGCAAGGGCGTCGGTGCGGCATTGATGCGCGCGGCAATCCTCGAAGCGAAGAATCGCGGGCATGGCGCCGTCCTGCTCGTCGGCGATGCGGCCTATTACGAGCGTTTCGGCTTCTTTGCTGAAAAGGCCCGCCATCTCGTCATGCCGGGTCCGTTCGAACGCTCGCGCTTTCTTGCGCTCGAGCTCACCGAAGGCTGGCTCGACGGCGCGGCCGGCATGATCGTCCCCTCGGGACGTCTGCTGGCCAGTGCGCCGGTTCGCCGCGCAGCCTAGAACGGGATTGGGCCGGGTCGGCTTGAAAAGACGCGCGGCGCTGTAAGGCTTGACCGGCCGGCCCGGTTGGGAATTTTTCCCCCGGCTGGTAATATTCGCGCCGTTTAACCACGCAGGCAGGCGGGTCTGGTGTGGTTGCGGATTGTCTTTCTGGCGGATGAAGCAGCGCGGTCGCTAGCTCTCCGACACACGGAAACACAATTGCGTGAAATGGGTCGCCGGCATGCGAACATATTGCGGCGATATCCTATCTTGCGTCAGATGATCCGCCTTCTTTCCCTTCTGCTTTTCTTCTACCTGCCGCTTGCCGCAACGGGGCCGGCGACTGCTCAGAGCACGGCTTCCGGCGTCGGCGGGCTTGGCCCGCGTCTCGATCGCGCGGCGAGCGAACCCGCAATGAGGCCGCTCAAGACGGTGATTGTCGCTCGCGCCGGACGTGTGCTTAGCGAACGTGGGTTTCATGGTCATTCGCCTTCGGAATCGACCAATATCAAATCCGCTTCGAAGTCGATCATTTCGGCGCTGGTCGGTATCGCGATCGACAAAGGCCTGCTGACGGGGCCGGATCAGAAGATCGCGCCGATCCTGAAGGCCGATCTCCCTTTAACGCCCGACCCGCGCATCAACGACATCACTGTCGGTAATCTTCTCTCCATGCAGGCCGGGCTCGATCGCATGTCGGGGCCGAACTACGGCCGCTGGGTGTCCTCGCGCAACTGGGTGCGTTTTGCGCTCTCGCAGCCTTTCGTCGATCAGCCCGGTGGCGAGATGCTTTATTCCACCGCATCCACGCATCTGCTTTCGGCCATTTTGACCAAGGTCAGCGGCCGGTCGACCCTGGCGCTGGCGCGCGAATGGCTCGGCCCGGTCGAGGGTTTCCACATCGGCGCATGGGAGCGTGACCCGCAGGGCATCTATCTCGGCGGCAATCAGATGGCGATGAGCGCTCGGTCGCTGCTTGCCTTCGGCGAACTCTACCGCAACGGCGGCAAGACCGTCGACGGCCGCCAGATCGTCCCCGCCGACTGGATCTCCCAGTCGTGGCAGCAGCGCACAAACTCGCGCTTCTCGGGCGATGAATATGGCTATGGCTGGTTCACGCGACTGATCGGCGGCGAGCAGGTGCATTTCGCCTGGGGTTATGGCGGGCAGATGCTCTACATCGTGCCATCGCTCGATCTCACTGTCGTCATGACTTCGGAAGAGAGCGGCCCGTCTGCCCGGAATGGCTACAGGGACTTGCTGCACGGTCTGTTGGGGGACATTATCGGCACCGTGCGGGCCGCCTGAAGACATGCCGCGTGTCTTTGCAGACGCGTAGAGGACGCTGCAACGCTTGAATCGCTGCATTATGCAGCAGGAAAACCCTGCGATCGTTAAATTCCTAGCGAAGCCATGCCGCGGGCGACGACATGCTGCGGCTTTTCGCCAGCGTTTCGAGAGGCATCATGCGCTCCGACGACCTGCTTGCCCGCCAAGGTGGCGATGAATTCCTGGCGGTACTGAGAAATGTTTCCTGCGAAGATGCGGTGGCGATTGCCGAGCGCATCCGTTTCACTTTCGCCGCTGCCGTCATGCAACTGCCGGATCTGGCCGTCTTTCCAACGCTGAGCACCGGCGTTGCCGCGCGTGCGGAAAGCGGCGGAGATTTGAACGCTGATGCCGAAGGCAGACGAGGCGCTCTATCGTTCGAAGCGCGAAGGCCGCAACCGGCCAGAAGCCTTCTGCGAAAATCAGCAGGCCGCTTAGCGAAAAGGGCCGAACTCTTTATCTCGGAGCGATCCTAGATGTTCTGGTCCATCGTCTCGGCCGGGATTTCATCGGCGCGATGGATGCGTACGACGGCGGCTGGCACGCCGGCGACCGTGCAATGCTCGGGCACCGATTTCAGCACGACGCTGCCGGCGGCGACTTTGCTGAAGGCGCCGATTTCGATATTGCCGAGGATCTTGGCGCCGGCGCCGATCATAACGCCGTGGCGAATCTTCGGGTGGCGGTCGCCGGTCTCCTTGCCGGTGCCGCCGAGCGTGACGTTCTGCAGGATCGAAACTTCATCCTCGATGACAGCCGTTTCGCCGATGACGATGCCCGAACCGTGGTCGAGCATGATGGACGCGCCGATCCGCGCCGCCGGATGGATATCCGGGCCGAAGACCAGCGAAACGAGATTGGCGAGCCAGCTGGCGATCTCCGGACGGCCGGCGACCCAGAGCGCATGGGCGATGCGGTGCGTCTGCAGCGCATGAAAGCCCTTGAGGTTGAGAAGCGCGTGCAGAAATGTGGTGCAGGCCGGATCGCGTTCGCGCACGGCAACGAGATCGGCCTCGACCTTTCGCATGATGTCTGCGGTCAATGTGGACCGGATGAGATCAAACAGATCACCCGTCTCCACCTGCGCAACGGAGAGCCGCGCGGCCAGCACGCGGGCGATGATCTCATCATTGCCGGCAGTGTCCGTTACCTCAGCGGCAAGCAGCCGCTGCAATATCGGCTCGCGTGCGGCGAGCTCGGCCGCCTCGGCGCGGATCACGGTCCAGACCGATGCATCGCCCAAAGGCCGCGGCCGTTGCTCGGTCAAACCGAGGCCGGTCGATTTTGACATTCCCGTTTCCTCCGTCAGCCAGGGCGGCGCGCAAGGCGCGTCCTGCGTGCGTTTCATGTTTCGCCTGGGCAAGGTATTTGGCAGCCCTGATTCAGTCTAGCCGTCCGACGATTGCAGGTCCGGTGTCAGCTTCGGAAGCCGGCGCCAGTGATAGAGCACATCGGGCTCCCGTTCTTCGTTGTCGGCGCCATCGGTCTCCTCCTCGGCGGCAAAACCGTGCCGTTCGTAGAAAGCGCGAGCGCCCGCATTACGCTGGAACGTCCAGAGCCTGATCTCGTCCATCTCCTCCTTGGCGCAGCCGAGGAGTGAAGAGCCGATGCCCATGCCCTGGAAATCGGGGAGAACGTAAAGCTGCTCTATCCAGTTGTCGCCATAGGCGATGACACCGACGAGCCGGTTGCCCATGGCTGCGCCGAGGATCGAGCAATTCGGCAGCAGATGCATGCGCCAGTACTGCTCCCCTTCCTCGGGCGTATGCACATTCGGCAGCCTGGGCAGCCGCTGCCACAGGGCAACACGTCTGATATCGGCTGCGGCTTGCATGTGGTCGGCCGTCAGCGTCACGATTTCAGGTTTCGCCAGGGCGTCGTCCATTGCCGGCAGCGGGGCTCAGGCCGAAATATCGATGACGCCGCAGTCGCCGGCTTCGGAGCCGAAGGCGAGCAGCTTGCCGTTTTTGCTCCAGCTCATCGCCGTGATCGCGCCCTTACCAGGTCGGCGCAGCAGCGCTTCCTTGCTGTCGGCGATGCGCACGGCCAGAATCATGCCGTCGATGAAGCCGATGGCGAGGATGTCCTCGAGCGGATGGAATTTCACCGCGGTGGCCATGATATTGGCGCGAGTGCCGAGCTCCAGCGGCGCCTTGCCCATCGGCCCGTCCTTGCCCTGGAAGGGCCAGACGATTGCCGCAGGCGCGCCTGAAGACGCGAGCCACTTGCCCTTGACCGACCAGGAGAGTGATTTCACCTTGGAGGGGTAGCCGGTCATGCGCATATGGCGGGCCTCGGTCCCGGGCTTGATGTCGAGCTTCCAGCCGTGCAGTGCGTTTTCCTGCATCGAGGTGACGAGGAAATTACCATCCGGCGAGAAGGTGACGCCGGTATGCGCACCCTTCCATTCCAGATCGACCGGCTTGGCGTTCATGCCGATCCAATGCAGCGACACGCCGTTGTAGCGCGCCGCCGCGATGCGCAGGCCCTTCGGTGCAAAGGCAAGGCCTTCGACCGTGCGCTCCTCGGGGAATTCCTTGGTCGTGCCATCGGCCAGGCGCACGAGCGCACTCTTGCCGTAGGAATAGGCAACGGCACCCTGAGGCCCGGCTGCGACCTGCGAAATCCACTTGCGCGGCGCGGTCGCGATTTCGCTGACGCTGCCGTCGGCGGCAATGCGCAGTACCTTGCCATCCTCGCCGCCTGAGATCAGGCTCTCGCTGTAGGGGTCGCGGATGGCGGTGAGCATGCCCTGGTGGGCTTCGGAAACCCTGTCGCCGCCATCCAGCCGGTGGAATGTACCGTTTGCGCTTGCGAAGAAGGGAACATCACCTAAAAATTCGACGGCCAGAACGTGGCCGTCGAGATCAAGCGGTGCAACTGTCGGCATCAGGCGGCTGCCCCGCAGGCCTTGAAGGAGGCTTCGAGCTTCTCGCGGTCGAGTTCGCGGCCGATAAAGACGAGACGGCTCTCGTGCTTCTCGTCTTCCTTCCAGGGCCGCTGGTGATCACCCTCGATGATCATGTGCACGCCCTGAACGACGTAACGCTCGGGATCGTCCTTGAAGGCGATGATGCCCTTGAGGCGCAGAATATTCGGCCCCTGCGTCTGGGTGATCTTCTGGATCCACGGGAAGAAGCGCTCCGGATTCATCTCGCCGCCGCGCAGCGACACCGACTGCACCGTTACATCGTGGATCGCCGACATTGCGCCATGGTTATGGGCGCCATGGTTATGGGCGCCATGGTGATGATGGTCGTGATGACCGTGATGATCATGGTCATGGTCATGATGGTCATGATCGCAATCGGGGCCGCAGACATGGTCATCGTGGCCGTGCTCAAGGAAATGCGGATCGTTTTCGAGCGCGCGTTCCAGGTTGAAGGCGCCCTGATCGAGCACGCGGGCGAGGTCGACGCCCGAGCGGCTGGTCTTATAGACGCGGGCGGCCGGGTTGATGGCGCGGACGATATCCTCGATTACGTCAAGTTCTTCCGGGGTCACGAGGTCGCTCTTGTTGATGATGACGACGTCGGCGAAGGCGATCTGGTCTTCGGCCTCGCGGCTGTCCTTCAAGCGCAGCGGCAGGTGCTTGGCATCGACGAGGGCGACGACGGCGTCGAGCTCGGTCTTGGCGCGCACGTCGTCATCCATGAAGAAGGTCTGGGCGACCGGCACCGGATCGGCAAGGCCTGTCGTTTCGACGATGATGCCGTCGAAGCGGCCGGGACGGCGCATCAGGCCTTCGACGACGCGGATCAGGTCGCCGCGCACCGTGCAACAGACACAGCCATTGTTCATCTCGTAGATTTCTTCGTCCGACTCGACGATCAGGTCGTTGTCGATACCGATTTCGCCGAACTCGTTGACGATGACCGCATATTTCTTGCCGTGATTTTCGGAGAGAATGCGGTTGAGCAACGTCGTCTTGCCGGCGCCGAGATAACCGGTGAGCACGGTAACGGGAATAGGCTTCAGGGTGGAGATCGCGTCGGTCATGAGAACCTCTAGGATTAGGCGTGCGGCCGAGCGGCTTGGGATCGGCTGCTTGAACGGTTGGTCTCATATAATGGCTTGAGCGTGGCAGTTCAAAGGGTTTTATAATGTTATAAGATCACATTGTCTGGCCAGTGCAGATGACCGTATTCACCGGAGTTGCGTGACGTCGAATGCATCGACATCGCTCAGCAATTCCACCAGCCCATTTACCGCATGGGCAATCAGCGCCTCACCTTTCTCTGCCGTTGCGGCCGCGGCATTGCCCGCCACACCTTCGGCATTAAGGTCCGACATCTTCCAGCCGAAGGCGTGCGGCCCGTAGGCGCGCAGATGCTTGAAACGCTCGGCGAATTCCGTCTGTCGCGAGGAGAAGTCCGCCGCCTTCGCCATATCGACCTTATCGGGATGAAACGCCAGCATCACCGAGGTCTCGATTTCGCCGCCATGGATTCCGATCGCCTTTTCCTCCGGCGTGACCGCGCCATCCGGCACGCCGAAACGGGTCCAGCTCGTCGCCACCGCCAGCATGGCAAAGCGGACCCGCGCCTCGGTCGCGACGACCGATATGACGGGCGAATTGCCGCCATGGGCGTTCAGCATCACGAATTTGCGGATGCCCTGCTTCGCCAGACCTTCGGCGATGCCGAGCCAGCGGATTACAGCTTCGTCGAACGCAAGCGTCTTCGTTCCTTCAACATCCATATGCTCTATGGAATAGCCGATGGATTCGGCGGGCAGGAAGGTGACCGGCAGGCCGGCGGGCAAGGCTATCTTCAATCGCCCGGCGATGCCTTCGGCAATCAGAGTGTCGGTTTCGAAGGGCAGGTGGGGGCCGTGCTGTTCATGTGCACCGAGCGGCAACACGGCGATCGGATGACGCCCGTCAGGTGCAAAGGCCGGACTGCTGTCCTCGAAGCGCGGCGAAGGTGTCATCATCCGGTCGTTGCCTCTTGTTTATGACGAGATCCTGGGCAATGTCATATCGCAGCGGCGTCGGGGCTTAAAGATCAAAGGGATGGCTATGGGAAAGAAGCACAAGGACGGCAAAAAGAACAAGTCCAAGAAGAAGGACCAGACCGAGTATACGCTGGTCGATCTCTCCCCGGCTCTGACCCAGGCGGCGCGTTCCATGCGGACGGTGCTCTCGCGCAACCTGCTTGAAAGCGGCCTCTATGCCGGCCAGGATGGTGTCATCCTCTCGCTTGCCGAAAGTGACGGCATGACGGCAGGCGGCCTTGCCCAGAAGCTCGGCGTCAAGGCGCCGACGATGACGCGCACGATCGGCCGCATGGAGGCGCAGGGCTTTCTCGAGCGCAAGCCCGATGCCGAGGATGCACGCCTGACCAAGGTCTATCTCACCGACCTCGGCCGAGGCAGCGTGCAGGGGATCGAGATGGCGGCTTCGGCCTGCGACAGGCTGGCGACGCAAGAGTTCTCCGAGAAGGAAATCCGCAATCTGGTCCGCCTGCTGAAGGCGATCGATGCCAATCTGCAAGCCGAAGCCATTCCTGTCGAAGAACCGGACGAAGACTGAAATTTCCCGAAAGACGAATTGCTTCCACCGATTAAATCTTTTAATTAAACATTTTAAGGGCCGCGCCGGTTTGACGGCGGGGTCTTGTCGCTTGCGTGCTGCCTGGAGGAGGACACGTGGTCCAGAAGATCAAGCTTTCGACAATCGCCGAAACGCTCGGCATTTCAACTGCGACCGTATCGCTTGCCTTACGCGACAGTCCGCTCGTTGCCGGCAATACCAGGGAGAAGATCAAGGAACAGGCGCGCGCGCTCGGCTATATCTACAATCGCCGTGCCGCCAGCCTCCGTACCTCGCGCTCCGGCATCATCGGCGTCGTCGTGCACGACATCATGAACCCCTTCTATGGCGAGATCCTGAAGGCGATCGAAAGCGAACTCGACCGCAGCCGCCACACCTTCATCCTTTCCAACCATTACGACAATGTCGAAAAGCAGCGCACATTTATCGAGACGCTGCTGCAGCTCGGCGGTGACGGCGTCATCATGTCGCCGGCGATCGGTACGCCGCCTGAGGACGTGCAGCTGGCGGAAGAGAACGGCATGCCGGCGATCCTGGTCGCCCGCTCGATGGAAGGGCAGGACCTGCCGACCTATCGCGGCGACGACAGCTACGGCATCTCGCTTGCCACCAACCACCTGATCGGCCTTGGCCACCGCTCGATCGCCATGATCGGCGGCACGGACCAGACATCCACCGGCCGCGATCGCTACCAGGGCTATCTCAATTCGCTGCGCAAGGCCGGCATCGAGGTCGATCCGAACCTGCGCATTCCCGGTCCGCGCTCGAAACAGGGCGGTTTCGAGGCTGCAGTGCATTTCCTTTCGCTACCGCAGAAGCCGACCGCAGCCGTGTGCTGGAACGATCTCGTGGCGATCGGCCTGATGAACGGCATTGCGCGCGCCGGCCTCGTGCCGGGGGGCGATATCTCCGTCACCGGCTACGACGATCTCGAGGAGGCCTCGATCGCTACGCCGGCGCTGACGACCGTCTGGAACGGTCAGGCCGAGGTCGGGCGCCTGGCCGCCAGGGCGCTGCTCGATCGTCTTGCCGGCAGCCATGAGCCTGACGGCATGCATCTGATCAAGCCGGAAATGCGCATCCGCCAGTCCACCAGTCCCCATCGGCCCCGCGCCTGAACCAAGACCGCCATCCAAGAGGAAAGCCATGTCCCGCATCGCCATTCTCGTTCCTGGGAAGATACACGAGCGTGTTCTCGAAAGGTTGAAGGATCGTTTTGAGATTATTGCCGTCGCACGCGAGGAGAAGCTTGCGCTGGACAGCGAGACCGCCGGCCGCATCCGCGGCGTCGCCGTTTCCGGCTCTTTCCCGGGCGCCTGGATGGAGCAGCTGCCGCATGCTGAAGTGATCGCCAATTTCGGGGTTGGTTATGACGGCATCGATGTGAAACACGCCGCCGAGAAAGGCATCGTCGTCACCAATACGCCTGATGTGCTGAATGACGAGGTCGCCGATACGGCGATCGGCCTGTTGCTGAATACGGTCCGCGAATTGCCGCGGGCCGAAGCCTGGCTGCGCGCGGGCAATTGGAAGCCGGGCACGGCCTATCCGCTGTCGCGCTTCTCGCTCAAGGGCCGGCATGTCGGGCTTTATGGCCTTGGCCGCATCGGGCTCGAAATCGCCAAGCGGCTGGAGCCGTTCAAGGTGAAGATCAGTTATCACACGCGTTCACGCCATGCCGATGTGTCCTACGATTATCACGCGACGTTGAAGGGGCTGGCGGAAGCGGTGGATACGCTGATCGCCATCGTTCCGAAGACGGCGCAGACGCACAAGACGATCGATGCCGATATTCTGGCAGCACTCGGCCCTGACGGCATCCTCGTCAATGTCGGCCGCGGCTGGACGGTGGACGAGGAGGCGCTCAGTGCCGCGCTTGCTTCGGGCGCGCTCGGTGCTGCCGGTCTGGACGTCTTCTATGAAGAGCCCGCGGTGCCGGCCGACCTGTTTGAGCCGACCAATGCCGTACTGCTGCCGCACGTCGCCTCCGCGTCCGTGCCGACACGCAACGCGATGGCCGATCTCGTCGCCGACAATCTCATCGCCTGGTTCGAGAAGGGTGCGGCGCTGACGCCGGTGCCGGAGACGCCGCAGAAGGTTTAGGTGGTTGGCGCGGCGGACGGTAGTTACCGAGTAACAGGCATAGCGCTTCGCGGGCGCCGCGCCGTCATGCGATCGCCTGTGCTGACATGAACGGTAGCTTGGCCGCGGCATAGCTGCGGACGGCGTCGCCGAAGGCGGCGAACAACTGGTTCGAAGACTTGTCGGTTTCAGCCCAATATTCCGGATGCCATTGCACGCCGACGGCAAAGGCCTTGGCGTCGATGACGGAAACGGCCTCCACCGTGCCATCCTCGGCGATCGCTTCCACCTGCAGGCCCGGGGCGGTCCTGGCGATTGCCTGGCGATGCAGTGAATTCACGCGGATCTCGCCCGGGCCGAGAATGCCTGCGATGCAGGAGCCTTCCTTGACATGGACAGTCTGGCGAATGGCGTACATGCCGTCCCGATCGACACCTTCCGGCCGGCGATGGTCCCAGTTGCCGGGCTGCTCCTGGATCTCGCTTGCCAGCGAGCCGCCGAGGGCGACATTCAGCTCCTGGATGCCGCGGCAGATGGCGAGGAGCGGGATGGCGCGGTCGATGGCGCGGCGGATGAGCGGCAGGCTGGTGGCGTCGCGGGCGGGATCGAAGGGGCCGTCCTTGTCATTCGCCTCAGCACCGTAGTGCGAGGGATGCACGTTGCTGGCCGAACCGGAAACCAGCAGCCCGTCGACGCGATCGAGAATCGCGTCGGTATCGTAGCCTTCCTCGAAAGCGGGGATCATGAAGGCCATGACCCCGGATGCGTTCAATGCGGCGCGCAGATATTGATGCTGTACGGCATGCCAGGTCGCGCCGTCGAAGCTGCGGATATCGGCAGGAATGGCAACGATCGGTTTCGTCATATCAGCCCCGGTCAAAATCTTTCTTCTCGTCGTTTCTTCCGCCTGAACGGCCGCCAAGTCAACGCTTGGCTGTATCAGGCGGCCAAATTGCGACGGAAGAGGCACCCCGCCTTTCCGGTTTACCGCTAAGCCGCTGATTCTGATGGATACGTGCGCGTTGCCTTATTGCCGTCTTGATGCCAAAGGCTAATAGACTAAAGCTTGAACCGCGGCTTGCGCCATGCTTAGCTTTGCCCTTGCTGCGGGTAGGGGTGAGATTGGCCGCGCAGTGTCATCTATTTGGGAGGTTTTTGATGGATCGTCGTTCGTTTTTCAAGAAGGCGGGAACCGCCAGCGTCGGTGCGGTCGCCGCAACGGCATTGGCAGCGCCTGCGATCGCGCAAGAGAATCCGAAGATCGCGTGGCGCATGACGTCGTCGTTTCCGAAGAGCTTGGATACGATCTATGGCGGCGCCGAGGATATTGCCAAGCATGTTGCCGCCGCGACAGACGGCAATTTCACGATCCAGCCCTTCGCTGCCGGTGAAATCGTCCCCGGCCTGCAGGCCGTCGATGCCGTCGCCGCCGGTACGGTCGAAGCAGCCCACACCACCTCCTATTATTTCGTCGGCAAGGACCCGACCTATGCCATCGGAACGGCCATTCCGTTCGGGCTGAACAGCCGACTGACCAATGCCTGGTACTATGAAGGCAACGGCAATAAGCTGATGAACGAGTTTTATGCCACACAGGGCATGTATGCGCTGCCGGCCGGCAACACCGGTGCGCAGATGGGCGGCTGGTTCCGCAAGGAAATCAACACGCTCGATGACCTCAAGGGCGTCAAGATGCGCATTGCCGGCCTCGCCGGTCGCGTCATGGAGAAGGTCGGCGTCATCCCGCAGCAGATCGCTGGCGGCGACATCTATCCGGCGCTGGAAAAAGGCACGATCGATGCGGCGGAATTCGTCGGTCCCTATGACGACCTGAAGCTCGGCTTCCACAAGGTGGCGAAGTACTACTATTATCCGGGCTGGTGGGAAGGTGGCCCGACGGTGCATGGGTTCTTCAATCTCGAAAAGTGGAGCAGCCTGCCCAAGCATTATCAGGCAGCGCTGACCGACGCCTGCGCTTTCGCCAACACCAACATGCTGGCGAAGTACGACACGAAGAACCCGACCGCACTGAAGCAGCTTGTGGCGGAAGGCGCGACGTTGCGCCCGTTCAGCCAGGAGATCATGGAGGCCTGCTTCCAGGCGGCGACGGGCATCTATAGCGAAATCTCGGGCACGAACCAGTATTTCAAGAAGATCTACGACGACCAGGCCGCCTTCAAACGGGACGCCTATCTCTGGATGCAGCTTTCGGAATACACCTTCGATACGTTCATGATGATCCAGCAGCGGGCCGGAAAGCTTTAAGGCTTTCCGCCGTCGACGCTTTAGACGCGTGTAATACCAAAACCCCGGATTTCCGTCCGGGGTTTTGCTTTTTGCTGGACTATTTGGCCGGTGGCGGCGGTGCTCCCGGCAGGCCGTTCAGGGGCGGCAGGCTCAGGCCGGGGATCTGCGGTGAGCCATTGCCGCCGCCGCCCATCGGCGGCAGGCCGAGCTGGCCGCCGAAGCCCGGGATTTCGATCTTGATCGAGTTCGGGTCGACCTTCGGGCCGTGATCCAGCCAATAGGTTACCGATTGCGGCCAGAAGATCACGATCGCCACCAGGATCAGCTGCATGCCGACCCAGGGAAGCGCGCCCATGTAGATATCCGAGGTCTTGACGTCCTTGCTGGCGATCGAACGCAGGTAGAAGAGCGCGAAGCCGAAAGGCGGGTGCATGAAGCTCGTCTGCATGTTGACGCAGATCAGCACGCCGAACCAGATCAGGTCGATGCCGAGGCTGGAGGCGACGGGTGCGAGCATCGGGATGACAATGAAGGCGATCTCGAAAAAATCAAGGAAGAAGGCGAGCACGAAGATGAAGATGTTGACGAAGATCAGGAAGCCGACCGGGCCGCCTGGTATGCCCGTCAGCATGTGCTCGATCCAGCGCGAGCCATCCATGCCCTGGAAAACCAGGCTGAAACAGGTGGAGCCGATCAGGATCATCACCACCATGGATGTGATGTGCGTGGTCGATGCCATGGCCTCGCGGATCAGCGGCCAGGTGAGGCGACGGTTCATGGCGGCGAGCAGCATGGCGCCGACGACGCCGAGCGCTCCTGCCTCCGTCGGTGTCGCGAGGCCCATGAAGATCGTGCCGAGCACGAGGAAGATCAGCACGATCGAAGGCACCATGCCCATCAGCACCTTCACGAGCAGCGCCCAATTGAAATCGCCACGCACCTCCTTCGGCAGCGGCGGCATCGATTTCGGCCGGACGATCGACATCACCAGGATGAAGAGCACGAAGATCGCCACCTGCAGAATCGAGGGGCCGATCGCGCCGAGATACATGTCACCGACCGACCTGCCGAGCTGGTCGGCAAGAACGACGAGCACGAGCGAGGGCGGGATGACTTGGGTGATCGTGCCCGAGGCGGCGATGACGCCGGTGGCAAGGCGCGGATTATAGCCATAGCGCAGCATGATCGGCAGCGAGATCACCCCCATGGTGATGACGGAGGCGGCCACCGTGCCGGTGATCGCGCCGAGCACGGCGCCGACGAGGATGACGGCATAGGCAAGGCCGCCGGGTATGCCGCCGAAGAGCTTACCGGTGCCTTCGAGCAGGTCTTCGGCCAGCCCGCAGCGCTCCAGCACTGCACCCATGAAGGTGAAGAAGGGAATGGCGAGCAGGAGGTCGTTGGAAAGAATGCCGAAGAAGCGCAGCGGCAGAGCCTGCAGGAAGACCTCGCCGAAATGGCCGGTGGCGATGCCGATGATGGCGAAGAACAGGCCAACGGCGGCGAGCGAAAAGGCGACCGGAAAGCCGTAGAGCATGAAGATGACCATGCCCAGGAACATGGCCGGCGGGATGATGCCGAAATCAAACAAATCCGTTTCTCCGAGCCCGCGTTACTGCAGCGGCTTTTCGTATTTCGTGTCGATGCTGATATGGCCGGTGAGCGCTGCGATCCGCTTGACCAGTTCCGAGAGGCCTTGAAGGGAGAGCAACGCGAAGCCGGCGACGAGGATGAGCTTGACGGGCCAGCGGATCAGCCCACCAGCATTGCCCGATATTTCCCCCTGGTGGAAGGAGAGCGCGAAGAAGGGCCAGCACAGCCAGGTGAGATAGACGCATGCGGGAAGGAGGAAGAGGATGAGGCCGACGATGTCGATCCAGATCTTCGCCTTATCGGAAACCGAACCATAGATCAGGTCGACGCGGACATGCTCGTTGTTGCGCAGCGCATGCGAGGCGCCGAGCATGACGACGAAGGCGAAGAGATACCACTGGATCTCCAGCCAGCCGTTCGAACTGTAGTTGAAGGCGTAGCGGACGAGGGCGTTTCCGGCGCTGATCAGACAGCAGAACAGCACCATATATTCGGCAAGTTTGCCCATGAACTGACTGATCGAGTCGATCAGCCGACTGGCGGCCAGAAATACCGACATTCGCCTCCCCTTGTTCTTGTCCTGCCGGTTTTCCGACAGTTTTTCCCTCTTGCAATCGATGTAGACCACGGCCTTTGAAATTGGAAGGATAAATGCCTCGCGTTGGAGTATGGTCTTAGACGCATCGGCCGGTCCGTAGAGCCGTCAACTATTTCAACAACCCAAGCGTGGATAAATTATTTCAATAATCTCGCCGGTAGGCTGCATTAACGCGCGTAGGCTGTGCGGTTCACGCTATGGTTTTAGAAAATTTGACCAAATGTTTGATTCCATTGAAATCAATTTTTAAAGGGTTGGGCTTAGAATTCCCGCGCACAGGGAAAGTGTGGATGAAGCCAGATAACCCGAACAGGGTCCCTATTGATGTGTATCTGTCGTTTGTGAGTTCCCTTTCCGGGAACCGCATGACGCTGCTTGTTGGCGTGATCGTCCATGTCGCGACGTGCCTTGCAGTGGCTGCCAAGACGCAGTACTCCATCTACATCCTGCTGTCGGTCGCCTTCCTTCTGGTCTTCGGCGCTCGCATGGCCATCTTCCGGCAGTTCGATCGTGTCGACAAGCAGAGCCTGTCGCACGCCGGAATCGAGCGTTGGGAGCGGATTCTCGTTGCCAGTGGAGCCTGCACCACCGCGCTCCTTGGCATCGCCAGCGGCTACGCCATCTTCGTCGTCCACGATTCCTTTGCGGAGCTTGCCTGCATTTCCGTCACCATGGCGACCATGGTTTCCGTCGTCGGCCGCAACTACGGCTCGCGCTTCGCAGTCGACCTCCAGACCTTCTTCTGCTGCCTGCCGATGATCGTCTGCAGCCTGCTGGCGATGGACTTCTATCGCGGCGTGCTGTCGATCTTCCTCATTCCTTTCTGGCTGACGACGCGGGCCATGGCCAATGGCGTGCGCGAGTTCCTCTATGAGAACGTCATCGCACGCCGGGAAATCACCATCATCGCCGACCGGTTCGATACGGCGCTCAACAACATGCCGCACGGCCTGGTCATGGTCGATGCCGAGAACCGCATCCAGGTGGTCAATCGCAAGGCCTGCGAACTTCTGAAGATCGGCGCGCCGGAGCGGCTGAAGGATCGGGACCTCGGCGCCGTGCTGCGCTATGGCGCGCGCTACAGCTTCATGGACGCCTCGCAGCCGGAGCTCATTCTGCGCCAGCTCACCCAGGTGGCAGAGGGTAATCTGTCGCGCACGCTCATTCATTTTCCCGAGGGCCTGTCGCTCGAATTCTCCGCCAGCCGAAGGGCCGACGGCGGCGCTGTGCTGATCTTCGAGGACGTGTCGAGCCGGGTGAAGGCAGAGCAGAAGATCATGCACATGGTCCGCTTCGATGCGCTGACCGGCCTGCCGAACCGCCAATATTTCGGGCAGCTGGTGCAGGAGTATCTCGCCAAACATCAAAGGAAGTCCGGGCCGCTCGGCTTCATGGTTCTCGATATCGACGAATTCAAACATGTCAACGACATGCGCGGCCACGTTACGGGCGACCACCTGCTCTGCGCCATCGCCGCCCGCATCAAGCAGGCCTCCGGCAACGCCATCCTCGGCCGGTTGATGGGAGACCAGTTCATCCTGTTCTTCCCACATGCGAAGGAGCAGGCTTCGCTCGACGTCGAAATCCGCCGCGTGCACGCTGCAATCCAGGGCAATTACGCGGTCGACGAACTGACCTTCCTCGTTTCGCTCAGCGCCGGTTACGCGATTCTCGAAAGTACCGCGTTTGCGATGGATGAATGGAGCGTCAAAGCGGATCTGGCGCTGTTCGAAAGCAAGTCGCGCTTCAAGGGCGGCATATCAGGCTTCGAGCGGGAGATGGATGGCCGCTATATCGAGCAGCAGAGGCTGAAGGCGGATCTGCGCGAGGCGGTTTCGGCGCAGGCGCTGCATCTCGCCTTCCAGCCGATGTTCCGGGCCGACGGCTCGCGGATCGAGTGCGCCGAGGCCTTGGCGCGCTGGGTGCATCCGGAGAGGGGCTCGATCCCGCCCGACGTCTTCATCCGGCTCGCCGAGGATATGGGCATCATCTCCGACATTACCCGTTTCGTCCTGTTCAAAGCGTGCAGCGAATGCATGAACTGGCCGGAGCATATCGCCGTCTCGGTCAACCTCTCGGCGCGGGACCTGCGCGATGCCGATATTCTCTTTGTGGTCGCCGAAGCGCTTGCCCATTCCGGCCTCGACGCGGCGCGGCTGCATCTTGAAGTCACCGAGAGCTGCCTGATCGACGAGCCGGCGGCCGTGCGCGCCATCCTGGCGGAGCTCAGATCCCGGGGCATCACCATCGCCATCGACGATTTCGGCACCGGCTTCTCCAGCCTCAGCTATCTCGACACGCTGCCGCTCGATATCGTCAAGATCGACCGCTCCTTCGTGCGCAACATCGTCGAGGATGGGCGCCGCCTCAAGCTCTTGCGCGGCACGGTCAATCTCGCCCGCGAACTGGGCCTGAAGATCGTCATCGAGGGTGTGGAGACCGAGGAGCAGCTGACGCTGCTCAACAAGCACCGTAGTGCCGATCTGGTGCAGGGTTACGTTTTCTCGCAGCCGGTCCCTTCCCAGAATATCAGGCTGCTGCAAGAGGGCATCGGCCGCCGCACCGTCCAGCGCCGCCGCAACAAGGTCGCTTGAGCCGCCTGCAAGTGACTGGTTATCCAACCGAAAATCTTGCGCCCCGTTAACCTTAATAGTTTAAATTCAACGCAAACTCGTAGATTTTCTTGCCTATGTGTCGCTGGCATATGATTAATGATCCGTTAACGAGCGGATCGAGAGAATGTCAGACACACTTTTTACGCGTGGCGATTTCAGCAGGAAAATACTGGAAATTCTGGATCACGTCGAATATCGCCGTGTCGAAAGCGGTGAAGACATGGAGGAAGTGGAGCGGCTGCGCTACAAGGCCTACAAGGCCCGTGACGCGCTGTCGCTTGCCCCGGAAGGCCTATTGGACGATGTCGACTTCGACAGCCATGCCTATATCTTCGGCCTCTACTATTATGGCGAACTGGTCAGTACGATTCGAATTCACTATGTGACGCCGGAGCATCGTATCAGCCGGTCCGGAGAAGCCTTTCCCGAGGCGATGGATGAGCTTTTGGACGCCGGGCTAACCTTGATCGACCCGGCGCGGTTCGCGGCCGATCCGGAGTTCACCGCCGAGATGCCATGGGTTCCCTATCTGACGTTGAGACCCGCCATCGTTGCGGCAGCGCATTTCCGGGCGGACCGCGTTATTCAGTCCGTCCGGCCCCCGCATGCCGCCTTCTACAAGCGGGTCTTCTATGCCGATACCATCGTGCCCGGCCGACTGGCGGAGAGTTACGGGGTCGACGTGACGCTGATGGCGACGAATGTGATCGAGGTCGGGCGCAAGCTGTTGACGCGCTATCCCTTTTTCATCTCCAGCGCCAGCGAGCAGCGCATGATGTTTTCACGCAATCCCAACGATACGCTGCCGCCGCTCACCATCATTCCGACGGCGCGTTTCGTGCCGCCAGGCGAACTCGGCACCGATCTGCCGCTGTGATCTGCCTTGCCCCGAGGGGGAGACGACGTGGCGACGGAAGCAGGCAAAATCAGCCGTCCTTCAGGGCCCGTTCCGGGGCTTTGAGGTGACGGTTGCCACGTGCGCCTGCGGCATTCTCATGCATTGCGCTTTCGCCTGTCATTGTGTAATCCCTGCAGGCAGGGATTTCCCTCGCCTAGAGGGAAATTAGGCAGCGCAGAGGCATATCAGGGAGACGATATTTATGGCCGAACATCATACCGGACCGGTCGAGACCGGCGCGCCAATGGATTACAAAGAACATGAAAAGACCTACGACATGTTCATCGCCAGCGCGAAATACGGCTCGATGCTCCTCATCGTCCTCCTGCTTGCGATGACCGCCGGTTTCTTCGGCGGCGCCGGCCTTCTCGGTGGCCTCTTCGTCTTCATCATTCTTCTCGCCGCCGGCATCTTCCTGTTCCGCTGATCGCGTAGAATCAGAGGGTCAGAGCGTTCTTTGTGCGTCCGAAAGGACGCACGGCGCTCTGAGGGGAGGGGAGACTTCTCCGAAGCTTTGTGAATGAGGTGCTTGGCCCGCGCAGGTGAGCCTGTGGCGGTCTGGCTGACCCGGAGGAGGGGCAGTTGGGCAATATCGTTTTCGTTGCAAGGGAAATCACGGGCGAGGAGACGCGTGTCGCCGCCTCCGCCGAGACCGTGAAGAAGATGAAGAACTTCGGCTTCGACGTCGTCGTCGAAGCCGGTGCCGGTGCGGCTTCGCGCATTCCAGACGGGGAGTTCGAGGCCGCGGGCGCCAGGATCGGCAGTTTTGCGGATGCAGCCTCCGCCGATGTGGTGTTGAAAGTGCGCCGGCCCAACGGATCGGAAATCTCCGGCTATAAAAGCGGCGCCGTGATCATCGCCATCATGGATCCCTACGGCAATGACGAAGCGATCGCGGCACTGGCAAGTGCCGGGCTTTCGGCCTTCGCGATGGAACTGATGCCGCGCATTACCCGCGCCCAGTCCATGGACGTGCTGTCGTCCCAGGCCAATCTCGCCGGTTACCAGGCCGTCATCGAGGCTGCAGCGGTCTATGACCGCGCCATGCCGATGATGATGACGGCGGCTGGTACCGTGCCGGCCGCCAAGGTCTTCGTCATGGGCGCTGGCGTCGCAGGTCTTCAGGCGATCGCGACCGCACGGCGTCTCGGCGCGGCGGTCTCGGCCACCGATGTTCGCCCCGCGGCCAAGGAGCAGATCGCCTCGCTCGGCGCCAAGTTCATCGCCATCGAGGACGAGGAGTTCAAGGCGGCGGAAACGACCGGCGGTTATGCCAAGGAAATGTCCGCCGACTATCAGGCGAAACAGGCGGCTCTGGTTGCCGAACACATAGCCAAGCAGGATATCGTCATCACCACCGCGCTGATCCCCGGTCGTGCGGCGCCGCGGCTCGTTTCGCAGGCCATGCTCGCCTCGATGAAATCAGGGGCGGTCGCCGTCGATCTCGCAGTCGAACGCGGCGGCAATATCGAGGGCGTCGTCCCCGGCGAGATCGCCGATGTCGAAGGCGTCAGGGTCATCGGTTTCGCCAACATGCCGGGCCGGGTTGCGGCCAGCGCCTCGGCGCTCTACGCCAAGAACCTCGTCACCTTCCTCGAAACCATGGTCAACAAGGAAACCCGGAGCGTCGTCGTCAATCTCGACGACGAGCTCGTCAAGGCGACGATGCTGACCTATGCCGGCGACGTCGTTCATCCCGCCTTCGGCGGCGCGAAGAAGGGAGACCTCTGATGGCCAGTGAAGCAATGGACAAAGCGCTGGAGCAGCTCGATCAGGCGGTGACCGCCGTGATCACGGCGGCGGCCCAGGCGCCGGAAGCGGCAAGCGCTGCGACCGGCGGGGCGATCGATCCCTTCGTTTTCCAGCTTGCCATCTTCGTATTGTCGATCTTCGTCGGCTATTACGTCGTGTGGTCGGTGACGCCGGCGCTGCATACGCCGCTGATGGCCGTCACCAATGCGATCTCCTCCGTCATCGTCGTCGGCGCGCTTCTGGCGGTCGGCATTTCGACCAGCGGGCTTGCGACCGGCTTCGGTTTCGTCGCCCTCGTACTCGTGTCGGTGAACATCTTCGGCGGTTTCCTCGTCACGCAGCGGATGCTTTCGATGTACCGCAAGAAGGACCGGTAAGGACTGATGACCAATATCGCAGCCTTCCTCTACCTCGTCTCCGGCGTGCTCTTCATCCTGGCGCTGCGCGGCCTGTCGCATCCAGCCACCAGCCGCAAGGGCAATCTCTACGGCATGATCGGCATGGGGATCGCGATCCTGACGACGCTGGTGCTGGCGACCCCGAATTTCGGCGGCTTCGTGCTGATCGTCCTTGGCCTTGCCATCGGCGGCAGCGTCGGCGCCTATGTCGCCCGCACCATCCCCATGACCTCGATGCCGCAGCTCGTCGCCGGTTTCCATTCGCTGGTCGGCCTTGCCGCCGTGTTGGTCGCGGCTTCCGCGCTCTATACGCCTGCCTCCTTCGGCATTGGCGAGATCGGCCATATTCACACCGAGGCGCGCATCGAGATGGCGCTCGGCGTGGCGATCGGAGCGCTGACCTTCACCGGTTCGATCATCGCCTTCCTAAAGCTCGACGGACGCATGTCCGGCAAGCCGATCCTGCTGCCTTACCGGCATATGATCAATGCGAGCCTGCTGGTGCTGATCGTGCTCTTCATCATCGGGCTTGCCGCCACCGAAAGCCATTTCGACTTCTGGGCCGTTGTGGCCTTGTCGCTGGCGCTCGGCGTTCTGCTGATCGTGCCGATCGGCGGGGCCGATATGCCCGTCGTCGTCTCGATGCTGAACTCCTATTCAGGCTGGGCCGCGGCCGGCATCGGCTTCACGCTCGGCAATCTGGCGCTGATCATCACCGGCGCGCTCGTCGGCTCCTCCGGCGCGATCCTTTCCTACATCATGTGCAAGGGCATGAACCGTTCCTTCGTCTCCGTCATCCTCGGCGGTTTCGGCGGCGAGACGGCGTCCGGCGGACCCGACACATCGGACAGGACGGTCAAGCTCGGCTCGGCCGAGGATGCGGCTTATCTGATGGCCAACGCATCGAAGGTCATCATCGTGCCGGGATACGGCATGGCGGTCGCCCAGGCCCAGCATGCGCTGCGCGAACTTGCCGACAATCTGAAGAAGAACGGCGTCGAGGTGAAATATGCGATCCATCCGGTCGCAGGCCGGATGCCCGGCCACATGAACGTGTTGCTGGCCGAAGCGAATGTTCCCTATGACGAGGTTTTCGAGCTCGAGGATATCAACTCGGAATTCGCCCAGGCCGACGTTGCCTATGTCATCGGCGCCAATGACGTCACCAATCCGGCGGCGCGCGACGACAAGACCTCGCCGATCTACGGCATGCCGATCCTCGACGTCGACCGGGCAAAGACCTGCCTCTTCGTCAAGCGCTCGCTCGGTTCCGGTTATGCCGGCATCGACAATACGCTGTTCTACAAGGATGGTACGATGATGCTGCTCGGTGATGCGAAGAAGATGACCGAGGATATCAACAAGGCGCTCGCGCATTGATCGACGCAGAAACAGCCGCCCTTTGGGTGGCTGTTTGATTTATGCTTGGCTGGCCGGCCGCTTTCATCAGGTCTCGACGGGCACGAGTGTCATCTTCTCGACGCCGATCGCCAGGTTCAGACCTTCCTGAGCCTGGACGTTCAACGGCTGCAGCATGAAGGCCCTGTCGGTGCCGCCGGCGATGACCTTGGCGCCGGCGCCTGCACCGATGCTTGCGTCGGCGCCGATCCCGTAATATTCGCCGGCAAGGGCGAATTGCGGAATATCCGTGCCGGTCTTTGCCAGCACCTGCCAGATCATGACGCTCTTGCCGGTCTGGCCGATATCGAGGCCGAATTTCTCGATTTTGCCGGCATAGACCGCCTTGGCGCCGCCGGCCGCCGGCGTATAGGTGCAGATGAGGTTCTTCTGCGAGGTGACGATCAGACCCTGGCCGCCATCGGATCCGCAGACAAGACGGCCAAGCGTGACATAGTTTTCCGCGCCCGCCGGGCTCGCCCAGGCAGCGGCCGTCAATGCCGCGGCGGCGATCATCGTTTGCTTGAACATGGTCTTTCTCCTTTGGAACGACCTGTCCGAAACGGGTGGAGGTAGCGATTGTTCCGGGACTTTTATTCCCGCTCCAGCATGGCGCGCTGCGCCGTCAGCACCCATAATAGGCCCTCGGGCCGGAAGTCGATCTCAACCGTGCCGCGAAAGGCGGAGGCGGCATGGGCTTTGATAACGGTGGTGCCGAAGCCCGAGCGCGATGGCTGCTCGGTGACCGGTGGGCCGCCGCGCTCTTCCCAGGTGAAGCGGAGCAGGGCCTCCGGCTTGTCTTCCTCCTTGACGTCGCGCCATTCGAAGCGGACACGGCCTTGCGGTACGGAGAGCGCACCGTACTTCACCGAATTGGTGGCGAGTTCATGCAAGGCGAGACCGAGATTCTGCACGGCATCCGGTTTCAGCACGAAGTCTTCGCCGCTGATGTCGATCTGCTCGCGCGATTGCGGGAAGGCGTGCAAATGAATGTCGACGACCCGCCGCAGTGAGACGCCTCCCCATTGTTCGCTGGTCAGCAGCTCGATCGACCGAACCAACCCTTCGAGGCGGTCGGCGACGGCGGCGCGGAAGGTCTCGACGCTGTCCGACTGCTTGGCGAGCTGGCGCATCATTGCCTGGGCAAGTGTCAGAAGATTCTTGGTGCGGTGGACGAGCTCGTGCATGACGAAACGCAGCCGGTCTTCGGTCTGGCTACGGTCGAAAGAGGCATTCGAAAGAGCAATCGCCACCTGGTTCGCCTCGATGACGCTGGTCTCGACCGGTGAGACGATATGGCCTTCACCCATGCGGTTCGCCATGTCGGCGATATCGCGGATGGTAGTGCGCACCTGCCGTGCGACGGCATAGGCAGCCAGGACGGCGACAAGCACCAGTGCCACGCCACCGATGATGAGGAAACGCCAGGTGCTGAGGATCGACGCCTGGGCGATCGGTCCCCAGATCACCGTCTTCCACGACCAACCGGGAATTTGGGCATAACCGAGCAGCATGTGCGGCAGGATCTTCTCGTCTTGGAAGACGCCGCGGGGCGCGGTGAGCGCCGGCAGAATGCGTGGATCGAAGGGCGTGCCGGATTCGAGATTGGCAGGGCCGGTGGCTGCAACGACGTGGCCGCTCTCATCGATGACGGCCGCCGACCAGCCGGGCGCAAGGCCTTCGGTGGTCACGAGCTTGCCCAGATCTTTGGCGTCCTGCGTGATGATGAGGGCCGCAACCGGATCATTCTTACGTGGCAGGGTGACGTTGTAGACCCATTCGCCGCTGGTCCGGCCGCGAAAGACGTCTGATGCCTCGATGCGACCGGAAGCCATGGCCGCTTCGAGGGCTGTCATATTCGCCGTCTTGCCGAGCGGCGTGCCGAACGCCTGGCGCGTGTTCAGTAGCTGCTGGCCGGTGCGGTCGACGGCGATGACGAAAAGCGTGTTGTCTCTAAGGGCTGTTTCGGTGCGCTCGTGGAAGGAGGCGAGATTGCCGTTTTCAAGCTCCGGCGAACTCGAAAGCAGCCGCAGGGTCGTTGCCATGTCCTGAAGCTGCCGGTCGATGATGCGCGAAAGGGCAAGCGCATCCTGGGCCGTCTCGCGCTTCAGCGTCGAACGCTGATTATCCTCCAGCTGCAGCAGAAGCAGCGCCACGAAGGCGAAGATCGGCACTGCGATCGCCACCGCCATGGCGACGAGGTAGGTTCCGATCGAGGCTTTCGGAAAGAACAGCGCGACGATCTTCATCTGCCGCAATTCAAAATGTCGCAATGTCCTTTGCGCGTCTGAAAAGACGCGCAGCGCTGTAATGCGCGTGGCCCGCAACGTTTTTCGCTTGCGGCCAGGACAGCAAAGATCCACATCTCTCGCAAACCGCCCCCAACACGTGTTCAAACGTCCGATAGCGGGCTATCGAAGCAGGTCCATGTTAGGGGGAGCAAGAGCAGGTTGCAACATACTATGACCGGCCATCGACGACGACAGACGCTTTTTCGGCTTCTCTCGGCAAGGCGGTGCGACTGACTTTGCGCCACGTCGCTTCCACCGCCTGGCGTGGCACGATATCACCTCGATGATATCCAAAGCCGGAAGATTCGCTTGAATCATCAGGGCCTTTGCCGGTGTCCGATGGGTGGTGCGACCGGTAAATGGCGGTTGCGGTCCGCGCGATGCTTCGGGCCGCTCAATTATGTCTTTAGCCGGCTGGGGCCACGCCGACGCGGGCAAGCCCGTCGCGAGCCGGCTGGTATTTGGCATCGAGGCCGACCGCGTGGCGATAGGAGCGGGCCGCCTTCGCCTTGTCGCCGCGGCGTTCGTAGACGAGCGCCTGGTTGGCCCAGGATTCGGCGATGTTGCCGTTGAGCTCGATCGCATGGTTGAAATCGGCAAAGGCGTTGTCATCGTCGTTCAGCGCGATATAGGAAATGCCGCGGCCATTATAGGGCTCTGGCGAATTCGGCGCGAGCGAGATCGCTTTCGAGAAATCGTCGATCGCCTTATCCTGCTGATTGCGCTTCTGATAGATCAGGCCACGATTGTGATAGGCGCGGCCATCGGTGGTGCCGAGCTGTATCGCCTTGTCGAAATCGTTGAAGGCCTGGTCGTCTTGGCCGGCCATGCGGTAGACATTGCCGCGGCCGATATAGGCAACGTCGTAGCTCGGATTGATCTGCAGGGCGGCATTGTAGTCGGCAATCGCCTGGGCCTGTTGGCCCATATTGCGATAGACGAGGGCGCGATTGGCGTAAGCCTGGAAAAACCGCGGATTGATCTGCAGCGCCGTATTGAAATCGTTCAGCGCCGGGCGGAACTGGCCGGCGCGGCCGTAGGCGGAACCACGGACGTTGTAACCTTCGGGATCCCTCGGATTGGCGTTGATGACAGCCGTCAGCGAGGCGATGTTCTCTTCCGAACCCTGCGCCTTATCGATGCTGATCACGGCATCCGAGGTATTGGTCGTCTCGCAGCCGGCGAGGCCGAATATTGCCGCCAGCGCCAAAGCGGGCAGGAATGCCGTTTTCTGCAAGCGCAAAGCGCGGGACGGATTAAAGGTGTTGACAGCCATTCGGGCTCGCTTTCCCCATGCGGCATATCCGGTGCGCGGATATGCGATCTTCAGCGGCAAACTAAAAAAGGCGGCGGCGAACCCATCGCCCCCGCCACAATGCATCTGAAAACGTCGAAAAAACGACGGAAATGCTCAGCGCGCTGCAACCAGACCCTCGCGCTGAGCGCGCTTACGGGCCAGCTTGCGAACACGGCGAACAGCCTCGGCCTTTTCGCGAGCACGCTTCTGCGACGGCTTCTCGTAGTAGTCGCGCATCTTCATTTCGCGGAAAATGCCTTCGCGCTGCATCTTCTTCTTGAGAGCGCGGAGAGCCTGATCAACATTGTTATCGCGGACAAGTACCTGCACGAGAATCACGTTCCTTTGGTTGGTTGATGCCGGAGGCGGCGCAGCGGCCAGAGGCAAAACAATAACGTTCGCGCGGCCGCAGCCTTGCGATTGGTGATGCGGGATAGCAGATTGGGCACGGCAAGTCCAGATGGATATGGGAGGCGCACGGAAAAATCATGCTTGCCCGATATCCGGTCACGATCCGGCGGTTTCGGGCAGGGTTTCGTCCAGCGCGGCGATCGCCTCCTTGAGAGCCGTCCTGACCCGGAGGCGATCGGAAGGCTCCAGCCGGCTCATATCCAAATGCAGGTCAAGGCCCGAGAGGTGCTCGCTGAGAACTCGGCTTTTGTGGTCCGCACCGAGCGTCAACCCATCCACCGCATAGGGCACGATCTCGCGCTGTATGCCCTTCATCGTGATCGGCGGCAGGGGATGGGCGTCGACGATTTCGTTCACCAGCGCGTAGGTTTCGTAGCTGATGACGATCTCTCCTCCCTGGGCGATCGATTGCAGCCGGGCTGCGAGATTGGCCTCCGCCCCGATGATCGTGTAGTCCATGCGGTCGTTGCTGCCGAAATTGCCGACGTTGCAATAGCCGCTGTTTACCCCCATGCGGACGACGAAAGGCTCTTCGGTGCCGTTTCTGCGCCATCTGTCCTTGAGTTCGCCGAGACGGCGCTGCATGTCGACGGCCATGCGCAGACATGCTTTCGCATCCTCTTCGGGGCCTCTGGTGTCGGGATCGCCGAAGAAGACCAGCATCGCGTCGCCGATGAACTTGTCCACCGTGCCGCCATGCTCCAGGGCAATGTTCGACATCTCGGTCAGATATTCGTTGAGCATCTCCGTCAGGGCTTCCGGTTGCAGGCGCTCGGTCGTCGCCGTAAAGTCCTTGATGTCGGAGAAGAAAATCGTCAGGCGCTTGCGCTCTGTATGGACCACCACGTCCTTCTGGCCGGAGAAGATGCTCTTGTAGATCTGCGGCGAGAGATAGCGCGAAATCTTCATCGAAACGCTGGCGAGGAATTCGTTCGCCGCTTCCAGATCTTGGTTGGCGCTGTGGATCGCGCGTCTGCTGCCGCTGGAGCACAATGAAGCTGATGCCGATGACGGCGACGAAAAGAAAATAGCAGAGCAGGTATTTGAAGGCGAAGACGTTGCTCGCGTAGGGCTGCCTGATGATGACTTCCTGAATGCCGCGCACGTCGCACGATTTTCGATCGTCACAAGAGCATTTCACCGCGCGCCGGGCAAGGTTGAAGCCTTTTCATCCAGGCAAATGCTCGGCGAAATCCGGAGGCGTGGCCGTATTGAAGACGGTTGCCTGCCGGTCCCCGGAAAACGAAATGCGGGAGGCTGAAAAGAGAGCGCCCGGGATGCATCTGCGAATGGCGTTTGGGAGGAAAGCGGCGTAGCTTGTCTGCCGGCAGGTGCGGATCGCCCTGCCGGCCGTGGGAGGGGACACCCGGTGAGATCATGACGCGCGCGCAGCAAATCGGTGTCGTTCTCGGCCTGGCGATCGTGACTGCGCTGACGATCCTTCGAGCAAGTGATCCCGGGATCTTCAAGTTGATCCGCGGCGTGACCTTCGACGAGTACCAGCGGCTTGTTCCCAGAACCTTCGAGCCAATGCCGGTCCGCGTGATCGACATCGACGAGGCCTCGCTGCACGAATTCGGCCAATGGCCCTGGCCGCGCGACCGGATGGCCTTGCTGGTGAACCGGCTTTCGGAGATGGGCGCGTCGGCCATCGCCTTCGATATTCTTTTTGCCGAGCCGGACCGGCTGTCACCGCGCAATGTTGTCCGCGAGGTCGCGGGGATAGACCCTGCGCTGGCCGAGAAACTGCCCGACAACGACGAGATATTCGCTCGATCGATTGCCGAAAAACCCGTCATACTCGGCTTCGGCCTTTCCAATGAAGGCAATTACCGGCCGCCGGTGAAGGCGGGCTTTGCCTTTACAGGCGAAAGCCCCGTTTCGGCTCCGCCCTATCTCGGTGCCTCGACGCCGCTGCGGCCGCAATTGGAGACCAACGCGGCGGGACTCGGCCACATCAGCCTCAATCCCGGCAATCCCTCGCCGGTGGTACGGGCGGTCCCTCTGTTCCTGACCGACGGCGAGCAGCTCTATCCGAATCTCGCGATCGAGGCGCTGCGTGTCGCACAAGGGGCATCGACTTATGTGCTATCAGGCGCGCCCGATCGCGCCGGCATCATGACATCGGTAAAGATCGGGGATTTCGTCGTGCCGCTAACCGCGGCGGGCGAGCTCTGGCTCTATGTCACCCCCGACCGGGCGGAGCGTTATATATCCGCCAGGCAGGTGCTTGCGGCCGAAGGGGTCTCTCCAGATGTCGCCGCCGCCATCGACGGCAGCATCGTCTTCGTCGGGACATCGGCGGCCGGCCTGCAGGACATCCGCGTCACCGCGCTCGGCGAGAACGTTCCAGGCGTTTCGCTGCATGCACAGGCCGTCGAGCAGATCCTCTCCGGCCGCTTTCTCTCGCGGCCCGACTGGGCGGACGGTCTGGAAATCCTGATGATCGCCGTGCTTGGATGCCTGCTCGTCGGGGTGACGACCTTCGTCAGTCCCGCCGTCGCGCTGGCCTGCGGCCTGCTGATCACGGCCATGGCGCTGGTGGCGTCTTGGCTTTCGTTTCTTTATGCGGGGCTTCTCCTCGATCCGCTGGCTCCGATCATCAGCGGGTCGATCACCCATTTCGCATCGACCTCGTTCCGGATCCTGGTGATCGATAGAGAGCGGCGCGAGGTGCGGCGTGCCTTCGGGCATTATCTTTCCCCGTCGCTGCTCCATCGCATCGAGCATTCCCGCGACGCGTTGCGCCTCGGCGGAGACGATCGCGAGCTGACGGTCATGTTCGTCGATGTCAGGAGCTTCACCGAGATCAGCGAGCGGCTGGCGCCGACTGCCGTGGTCGCATTCCTGAATACGTTGCTCGATGCGCTGAGCCGCCATGTAGTGGCCAATGAAGGCACGCTCGACAAGTTTATCGGCGATTCGATCATGGCGTTCTGGAATGCACCCGTCGATGTGGCGGATCATGAAACCAAGGCCGTTCGCGCAGCGCTTGCCATGCGCGAAACGCTGGCCGAACTAAACGCAGGCGACGCTTTCGGCTTCGGATCCGGACAAGAGGTCGGGATCGGCATCGGCATCCATACCGGCCTTGCCTGCGTCGGCAATATGGGCGCCAAGACGCGCTTCAACTATTCGGCCGTCGGCGATGCCGTCAACATTGCGGCGCGGCTGGAATCATGCTGCAAAGAGGTCGGTTTCGATATTCTGATATCAGACAGCACGGCGAGATCGGTGCCGGGAATGGCGCTGATCGAGGCCGGCGCCATTCCGCTCAAGGGGAAGAGCAGCCGAACGCAGATTCTCGCCGTCGTCGGCGACGAACGCGTTGCAGCCTCTGCGGAGTTCGCCGCGCTTGCGGTCGTTCACGAGCAGCTGACGCAGGCGCTGCATTCGCATTCGAAAAACACGCGCAAGCTTATCGGCACGGCAAAGCTCAGGGCGGCGAAAGTGATCGGCGGGCTGGCGGAATTCTACCGGCGGATATCCAGCAGAAGCGATCACTTCCGCGAGGTGGCGGATGGTTTCGAGAAGAGCGTCGCCGATTGACGGCATCAGCGGTTGCGATTGAAATTCCGGGCCCTGTCGTGGTTTGTGTCCCCATCACGATCGCGATCTCTATCGTGATCACGATCGCGATGATGCCCTTGATCGTTATAGTCGTGATCATCGTGCTGATCGTGATGTTCATGCCGACCGCGGCCATCATGCTTGTCGGGTTTATCCGGTTCGTCGTGATGCGGCGTGTCAGGCTTGGTCGGCCGTTCCTTCTGCGGCTCGGCCTGTTTCTGCGGCGGATCCTGCCTCTGCGGCGCGGGCGAAGCCGGAGGCGGGGGCCTTTTTCTGTCCTTTCTTTCCGGCGCGACGGAGGCCATATTGCAGCCGCCGAGCATGCCGATGCCGCCCGCAAGCCGCTGATTGCCGGAGAGGAAGGGCAAGGCGCGCTCATTTCCGAGCGTCGCGAAGATGCTCGGATCGACCCGGCGCGCCGCCGACATATTGCCGTTCGGCTTGGCCACCACGCAATCGCAGCGCTGCTGCAACTGCCGGCAGCCGCCCGGACCGCAGAAACGGGCAGCACCATTCAGCAGCACGACGGCGGTCGTGCCGTCAGGGCCGACGTAGAAATCGAAAGCGGTGCCGCGTACGCCAATCGTGCCGGCCGGCGTCAGGATCTGGTAGGCCGAGGAGTTGGAACTGCCGCTGACCCAGCGAAATGTGCCCTTTGCCGCCCTGATGGTCAGTTTCTTGACCGATTGGGAATCATCGAAGACATATTTGTCGATGACGACCGACGAACCCCAGCCGACGGCGAGCTTTGTGCCGTCACGAAATAGGAACTGGCCAAGCCCCGATTGCGATGTCTTGATGCGCTCGTTGCGATGAACGCTGGTGTCGACCTCGATAGGACCGCTCTGTCCCGTCACCTCTGTCTTGATGACGACAGCCTGGCCGACCGGCTCGGCGGCGGGTGCCGGCCATGCGCTGCTTAACGCGATGCAAAGCGTCGCGACTGATACTGAGCGCCAACCCCACATGATACACATACCCCACAACATGTGATTGTTAACATTTTAGTAATTGCTTGTCTTCTAACCCTCTTGGGTTAGGCCACCGGTCGATGGACAAGCAGAAATGCTGCCGCTTGCGTCATTCGCCTGAAGCGGCATTCTCTTCAGCGTGTCGAAACCAAAGCTCTCGCGCGTCGCAAAAGAACCGTTGTGCCGCATTTGGATTTGCGATTTGTATGAGCGCGAAGAACAAGCCCTTTCCCGAAGGAGAAGAAGGCGGATGCGGAAATATTCGGTTTTTGCCGTGGCACGGGAGGCCCTTCGCGGCCACAAGGGCTGGGAGAAGCAGTGGACGTCACCGGAGCCGCGCGCCGAATACGACGTCGTCATCATCGGCGCCGGCGGCCACGGGCTGGGTGCTGCCTATTATCTCGCCAAGGAGCACGGCATCACCAATGTGGCGGTGATCGAGAAGGGCTGGCTCGGCGGCGGCAATACCGGGCGCAACACCACCATCATCCGCTCGAACTATCTCTACGAAGAGAGCATGCACATCTACGAGCATTCGATGAAGCTCTGGGAGGGGCTTTCCCAGGAGCTCAACTACAATGTGATGTATTCGCCGCGTGGCGTGATGATGCTCTCGCACAATATTCACGACCAGCAGTCCTTCAAGCGGCATATTCATGCCAACCGGCTCTACGGCATCGACAATGAATGGCTGACGCCGGAGCAGGCGAAGGCCTATTGTCCGCCGCTCGATATCTCGGCCAGCGCACGCTACCCGATCAACGGGGCGGCACTGCAGCGGCGCGGCGGTACGGCGCGGCACGACGCTGTTGCCTGGGGTTATGCGCGGGCCGCCTCAGACCGCGGTGTGCACATCATTCAGAATTGCGAAGTGACCGGTATCCGGCGCGGCGCAGATGGACGGGTAACCGGGGTCGAGACCTCGCGTGGCTTCATCGGCGCCAGGAAAGTGGCGGTGTCGGCGGCCGGCCATACGACCACCGTCATGCAGATGGCTGGCGTGCGCGTGCCGCTGCAATCGAGCCCGCTGCAGGCGCTGGTTTCCGAACCGCTGAAGCCGATCTTTCCCTGTGTTGTCATGTCGAACACGGTGCATGCCTATATCTCCCAATCCGACAAGGGAGAGCTCGTCATCGGCGCCGGCACCGACCAATACAATTCCTATTCCCAGACCGGCGGGCTGCAGATCATCACGCACACGCTCGACGCCATCTGCGAGCTCTTCCCGATGTTCCGGCGCGTCAAGATGATGCGGCAATGGGGCGGCATCGTCGACAATACGCCGGATCGTTCGGCGATCCAGTCGAAGACGCCGGTTCCCGGGCTCTACGTCAATTGCGGCTGGGGTACCGGCGGCTTCAAGGCGACGCCGGGTTCGGCCAATCTCTTCGCCCATCTGATCGCCCGCGACGAACCGCATAAGTTCAACGCCGGCCTGACGCTGGAACGTTTCCGCAGCGGCCGCCTGATCGACGAGGCCGCTGCGGCGGCGGTGGCGCACTGACGATGGGTGTTTTCGCGCTAACGCTCGCTCCATTCGTCGCTCACCCCCTCATCCGTCTTTCAGGCACCTTCTCCCCGCTGGGGAGAAGTGGAGGAGAAGGAAATCCTACATGCTGCTGATCCATTGCCCTTACTGCCAGGAAGAGCGCTCCGAGCTCGAATTCCGCGGCGCGGGTGACGCGCATATTGCGCGGCCCGCAGATATTGCCTCGATCTCGGACGCGGAATTCGAAGCCTATTTCTTTCTGCGCGACAATCCGAAGGGGCTGATATTCGAACGCTGGCGGCACATCCATGGCTGCGGACGTTTCTTCAATGCAGTCCGCGACACGGTAAGCGACAAGTTCCTCATGACCTATAAGGCCGGTGAGCCGAAGCCTGTGGTCGGCGCTGCTGCCGAGAAGCACGCGCCTGTCGAGACTTATGAAGCCCTGGAAGGAGAGGCGCAATGAGCGGCGTCAACCGTATCGCCGGCAAGGGACGCCTGACGCCGGCCAAAACTGCGCGCTTCAGCTTCGACGGCAAGAGCTATACGGCGCTCGAAGGGGATACCGTCGCCTCGGCGCTGATTGCCAATGGCGTGCATCTCATCGGCCGTTCGTTCAAATATCACCGGGCTCGCGGTATTCTGTCGGCGGGAGCCGAGGAGCCGAATGCGCTGATCGACGTTTCCCGCGATACGGCGCGCAAGCAGCCGAACGTACGCGCCACCGTGCAGGAAGTCTTCGACGGCATGATCGTCAGCTCGCAGAACCGCTGGCCCTCGCTTGCCTTCGATGTCGGCGCTGTCAACAATCTGATGTCGCCGTTCTTCGCCGCCGGTTTCTACTACAAGACCTTCATGTGGCCACGCGCCGCCTGGAAACACGTCTACGAACCACTCATCCGCCGCGCCGCCGGCCTCGGCGTCGCACCGACGGAGGAGGATCCGGACCATTATGCCAGCCGCTATGCCCATTGCGATGTGCTGGTGGTCGGCTCCGGCGTCGCGGGGCTTTCGGCAGCGCTGGCCGCGGCCGAGACCGGTGCCCGGGTGATCCTTTGCGACGAGCAGGCGGAAGCCGGCGGGGCATTGCGCTACGATGCCGGCGTAACGATCGACGGACAGGACGGTCATCGCTGGGCGCAGACGGCCGTGGCGCGGCTGAAGGCGATGGACAATGTCGAAGTGCTGGTCCGCACGACCGCCTTCGGTTACTACAACCACAATTTCGTCGGTCTTGCCGAGCGCGTCACCGATCATATCGCCAAGCCTTCCCGCGATCTGCCGCGCGAGCGGTTGTGGCAGGTTCGGGCCAAGCGGGTGATCCTCGCCACCGGCGCGATCGAACGGCACATGGTATTTCCGAACAACGACCGGCCGGGCATCATGCTGGCCTCGGCAGGACGGATGTATCTCAATCATTACGGCGTCGCCGTCGGTACCAAGATCGGCATCTACACGGCGCATGACTCGGCCTACGAGGCGGCGTTCGATCTGAAACGATCGGGTGTTTCGATCGCCGCCATCGTCGACAGCAGGCAGGCGCCGGGAGCAGCGGTGCTGGAAGAGGCGCGTGCGCTCGGCATCGATGTTCTGGCCGGCCAATCGGTCGTCAATACGTCGGGGCGGCTACGGATCTCATCGATGACGGTAGCGCGCAACGGCGGCGGTTCGCCGCGCAAGATCGCGGTCGATGCGCTCTTGGTTTCGGCCGGCTGGACGCCGTCCGTGCATTTGTTCTCGCAGTCGCGCGGCAAAGTGGCCTTCGATGCCGAAAGCCAGCGTTTCCTCCCCGGCTCCTATGCCCAGGACTGCCTTTCGGTCGGCGCCTGCAACGGCACCGACGACCTGCAGCGGACGATCGAGGAATCGCTTGCCGCCGGCGAACTGATGGCGCAGGCCTCCGGCAAAAGCAGCGGCGAGAAGATCGCAATTTCGGCCGAGCAAGCCTATGACTGGACGGGCGGCATGATCGGCGCTGCCGAAGGCGCGGGACCGAAAACCAACGCCAAGGCCTTCATCGATTTCCAGCACGACGTCTGTGCCAAGGATATCCGCCTTGCCGTGCGCGAGGGCATGCATTCGATCGAGCATATCAAGCGTTTCACGACCAACGGCATGGCCTCGGACCAGGGCAAGCTCTCCAACATGCATGGCCTGGCGATTGCCGCCGAGATGCTCGGCAAGGAAATCCCGCAGGTCGGGCTCACCACTTTCCGTGCGCCCTATACGCCGGTCACCTATGGTACGCTGGTCGGCCATTCGCGCGGAGAGCTGTTCGATCCAACACGCAAGACGCCACTGCACGACTGGGAGGAAGCTCATGGGGCGGTCTTCGAGGATGTCGGCAACTGGAAGCGTGCCTGGTTCTATCCGCAGGCCGGCGAGACCATGCACCAGGCGGTCTCTCGCGAATGCCGGACGGCACGCGAGGCGGCCGGTATCTTCGATGCATCGACGCTCGGCAAGATCGAGGTGGTGGGGCCGGATGCAGCGGAATTCCTCAATCTCATCTACACCAATGCCTGGGACACGCTGAAGCCCGGCAAGGCCCGCTACGGCATCATGACCCGCGAAGACGGCTTCGTTTATGACGACGGCGTTGTCGGACGCCTGGCGGACGACCGTTTCCATGTGACGACGACGACCGGCGGCGCGCCGCGCGTTCTCCACCACATGGAAGATTACCTGCAGACGGAATTCCCGCATCTGAAGGTCTGGTTGACCTCGGTAACCGAACAATGGGCTGTCATCGCCGTGCAGGGCCCGAAGGCGCGCGAGATCGTCGCGCCGCTGGTCGAAGGGCTCGATCTTTCGAACGAGGCCTTCCCGCATATGAGCGTTGCCGAGTGCACGGTCTGCGGGGTGTCCGCACGGCTCTTCCGCGTCTCTTTCACTGGCGAAACCGGCTTCGAAATCAACGTGCCGGCCGATTACGGCCAGTCGGTGCTCGAAGCGGTCTGGGCCAATGCCGCGCCGCTCGGCGCATGCGTCTACGGCACGGAGACGATGCACGTTCTTCGCGCCGAGAAGGGCTACATCATCGTCGGGCAGGATACGGATGGGACCGTGACCCCCGATGACGCCGGACTTTCCTGGGCGGTTTCGAAGAAAAAGACGGATTTCGTCGGCATTCGCGGGTTGAAGCGGCCGGATCTTGTCAAGGACGGGCGCAAGCAGCTCGTCGGTCTCGTCACCAAGGACCCGAAGCTGGTGCTGGAAGAAGGCGCGCAGATCGTCGCGAGCCCGAACGAGCCGAAGCCGATGACCATGCTCGGCCACGTCACATCAGCCTATTGGTCGGACAATTGCGACAGGTCGATCGCCTTCGCGCTGGTCGCCGGCGGCCGGGCGCGGATGGGCGAGACACTTTTTGTACCGATGCCGGACCGGACGATCGCCGTTGAAGTGACGGATCTGGTATTCTTTGACAAGGAAGGTGGCCGCATCCATGGCTGATGTCGCAATTCGCAAGCCGGCGCTTGCCGGCCGTTTCGGTGGCTCCGCAACGGTGCGGCTGACGACCGCACCCACTGCCAGCCGGGTGGCGCTGCGTGCGCCCGCGGAATCGCTTGCAGTACTTTCCGCTGCTCTCGGCCTGTCTCTGCCGACCGCCCCGAAAACATCCGGCCGGGCTGGCGCCCGATCGGCGCTCTGGCTCGGGCCGGACGAATGGCTGGTGATCGACGAGGATGGCGCCGACCTGATGGCGGCATTTTCCGGTGCCGGTGCGCTGCATTCGGCGACCGACGTGTCCCACCGCAATGTCGGGATCATCGTCTCGGGACCGGGTGCGGAGGCGACGCTATCGGCCGGTTGCCCGCAGGATCTGTCGCTTGCTTCCTTCCCGGTCGGAGCCGCATCGCGCACGATCCTCGGCAAGGCGGAGATCGTGCTTTTCCGTACGGAAGAAGACACGTTCCGGGTGGAGTGCTGGCGGTCGTTTTCGGATTATGTCTTCGGGCTGCTGAACGAGGCGGCTGAAGACGCGGGGCACTGAGTCTCATCAAATCGTGTGCGTGCGCTCATTCACGGGGTAAGCAAATGCTGCACCATGCCTCCCTCGGCGTTTCCGACATCGAACGGTCGGCGGCGTTTTACGATGCCGCCCTTGCGGCGCTCGGTTATATCAGGGTCTGGGATGATATCAGGCCGGGGGAAACAGGGCAGGCAATCGGCTACGGCAATCCCGGCGGCGGGGACAAATTGGCGATCAAGCATCGGCCGGATGGCCAGCGGCCGCCCGGTCCGGGCTTTCATCTGGCGTTTGCCGCTCCGAGCCGCCAGGCGGTCGATCGGTTTTATGCGGCAGCAATCGCGCGTGGCGGCGGTGACAATGGCCCTCCCGGTCTGCGATCCCATTACGGGGAGCACTATTATGCGGCGTTCGTCATCGATCCCGACGGGCATGCTCTCGAAGCCGTGTTCAATTCCCCCGAGTAGCAAAAGCAGTTTTGCTCAAACGTCCTCGGGACGGTCCTTCGGGTCGAATTGGATGATGGTGATCCATTTTGCCGTCAACGCCGGCTTCTTCTCGTTTTCGATCTCGATTGTGACATCATAAGTGGTCATCAGCATGCCGGCGCCGCGGAAGCGGGCGTCGGAGAGCAGGAAGCGGCCGCGGACGCGGGCGCCACTCTTCACCGGCGTCATGAAGCGGACGCGCTCGAAGCCGTAGTTGATGCCCATGGTCTGCTCGCGCACTTTCGGCAGGCAGTTGTAGTTCATCGTCGACAGCAGAGACAGTGTCAGGAAGCCGTGGGCGATGGTGCCGCCGAAGGGGCTGTCGGCGGCCGCGCGCGCGGGATCAACGTGGATGAATTGATGGTCGTCAGTCGCCGCCGCGAAAGCGTCGATCATCGACTGGTCGACGGTGATCCAATCCGATAGGCCCGTTTCCATGCCGATCAATCCCCGCACGTCGGAGAGTGAAATTTCCGTGACCATGAATTCCTCGTGAAACAAGCCGCCGCGGCAAAGCCTTATCGTGCATTTGTGACGATTGCGACAAGGATTTGCGCAAGCGAGGGCAGGCGGTCAATTTTCTACGAAAAAGGCGACGGAGCGTGGCTCGACGGCTGCACCATTGCCGGCTTTCTTCGTTCCATCCCGCGTCAACTGGCGCCAGCCCGGTTCGCCCCGGGAAGGCAGCGTGAAAAATTGGCGGCTCTGCGAGCGGTTGAAAAGCACGCCAAGCCGGGTCTGCCTGCCGCGTGCGGAGCGGTCCCCGGTCGTCAGCAGCATGCCGAGGACGGACAGCGACGGCGTCTCCCATTCGGCGACGGTCATCGGTTCGCCGGAGAGCGAAATCCATTCGATATCGCCGTTTCCTGACAGGAAACCCGTTTCGGAGAAGACGGTGAAGCGGCGGCGCAGCTCTGCAACGAAGGCGGTGTGGCCGATGAGATCCCCGTCCAACGCCTCCCAGTCCAGCCAGGTGATCTCGTTGTCCTGGCAATAGGCGTTGTTGTTGCCGCGCTGGCTGCGGCCGCCCTCGTCGCCCGCTGTCAGCATGAGGCTGCCGCGGGTGGCAAAGAGGGTTGATATCAGCGCCATCACATCGTCGCGGCGACGCTTGCGGATCGTCGGATAGACGGTTTCCCCCTCGACGCCATTGTTCCAGGAGTGGTTCTCGTTATGACCGTCGCGATTGTGTTCGCCGTTGGCGTCGTTATGCTTTCCGGCGTAGGAGACGAGATCGATCAGCGTGAAGCCGTCATGGGCGGCGAGGAAATTGACACTGCGCGTTTCCTTGCCGTCGTTGCGGGAGAAGATGTCGGAGGAGCCGGCGAGTGCGGTTGCCAGCGCGCCGGTCTTCCAATCGTCGCCGCGCCAGTAGCAGCGCAGATCGTCGCGAACCCGGTCGTTCCATTCAACGAATGGCGCTGGGAAATTGCCGAGTTGATAACCGCCCGGGCCGATATCCCAGGGCTCGGCGATCATGATGCGGTCGGCAAGCACATCGTCTGAGAGGATCGCGGCCAGTGTTCCCCCGTCGCGCTCGAAGCCTGTCGCGGTGCGGCCGAGCACTGGGGCCAGATCGAAGCGAAAACCGTCGACCCCGGCATTGAGCACAAAATGGCGCAGGCTGTCGATGACGAGACGGCGGACCTCGGGATGATCGCAGGCGATCGTGTTGCCGGTGCCTGTGTCGTTGACGAGTTCGCTCGGCCAATTCTGGGCGTGGCGATAATAATGCAGGTTGTCGAGGCCGCGCAGCGACAGTGTCGCGCCGTAACGGTCGCTCTCGCCGGTATGGTTGAAGACGAGGTCGAGGATGACGGCGATACCTTCGGTATGGAGGGTCGCGACTGTCTCGCGCAACTCCGTCATGCCGCCGGGGGCGAGCCGGGGATCGAGCGCCATGAAGGCAACGGGATTGTAGCCCCAGCCGTTGGTGAGGCCGAGTGGCGGCAGGTGGCGTTCGTCGATCCAGGCAGTGATCGGCATCAGTTCAACGGCATCAACACCGATCCGCTTCAGGTGCGCGACGACGGAGGGATGGGCAAGCGCTGCGACCGTGCCGCGCTGGGCCTCCGGCACATCGGGATGGAGAATGGTGAAGGGCCGCACCGCCACCTCATAGATAAAACCGCCCGGCTTGAAGAGCGGCTTGCTGATCGCGGCTGGGGTATCGGTGGTGACGATCGCCTTCGGCATCAGATCCTGGCTGTCCTCGCCATAGATGCCGAGGCGTGGATCGTAGCGGAACGGCCTATCGATCTCCTTGGCGTAGGGATCGATCAGCAGTTTGGAAGGATCGTACCAGAGGCCGTTATCAGGTGCATAGATACCATCGGCGCGATAGCCGTAGCGCGCGCCCTGCTTCAGTCCGTCGACAAACAGATGATGGAAGTAGTTACTGTCGCGCGCCATTGGCAGGCGCGCGAATTCCCTGTTGCCGTCACCCTCGAAGAGGCAGAGTTCGATCTGTGCGGCATGATGCGACCACACGGCAAATTCGACGCCGGTCTCGAAGACGATCGCGCCGGCTCGCGCCGAACTGCTTCCCCGCATGTTTCCCCCGGATCAGGTGATCACGGTTGGCGCATCGCGTCCCGTGCGTTCCCGAATGCTGGCAATGCTTTCGGCGGCCGCGATCAAATCGGCGAGCGCTTCCTGCGTTTCGATGTTATGGCGAGTCGAATCCGGCTCGTAACGCTCAATATAGACACGCAAGGTTGCGCCAGACGTGCCGGTGCCGGACAAGCGGAAGACGACGCGGGAGCCGCCCTCGAAGAGCACACGGATACCTTGATGTTCGCTCACCGACTTGTCGATCGGATCGTGATAGGCGAAGTCGTCGGCCTTCTCGACCTTCAGGTTGCCGAAGCTCTTGCCGGGCAGGGTGGACAGTTGGCTGCGAAGATTGTCCACCAGGCCGTTCGCCGCATCGGTGTCGAGGCCTTCGTAATCATGTCGCGAATAATAATTGCGGCCATAGGTCTGCCAGTGCTGGGTGACGATATCGGCGACGCTCTCGCCGCGCACGGCAAGAATGTTCAGCCATAGAAGCACGGCCCAGAGGCCATCCTTTTCGCGGACGTGATTGGAACCCGTGCCGGAGCTTTCCTCGCCGCAGATCGTCGCCATGCCGGCGTCGAGCAGGTTGCCGAAGAACTTCCAGCCGGTCGGCGTTTCATACATGCCGATGCCGCGCTTTTCGGCGACGCGGTCGGCCGCACCGGATGTCGGCATCGAGCGGGCGATGCCGGCGAGGCCGCCGGAATAGCCGGGAGCGAGATTGGCGTTTGCGGCAAGGATCGCCAGGCTATCGGAAGGTGTGACGAAGATGCCCCGGCCGATGATCAGGTTGCGGTCGCCGTCGCCGTCGGAGGCGGCGCCGAAATCGGGCGCGTCATCGCCCATCATCTCATCGAAGAGTTCCTTGCAGTGAACCGGGTTCGGGTCCGGATGATGGCCGCCGAAATCCGGAAGCGGCATGAAGTTACGCACCGAGCCCGAGGGAGCGCCAAGACGATTTTCGAAGATTTCCTTGGCATAGGGGCCGGTGACGGCGCTCATCCCATCGAAAGCAATGCGGAAGCCGAGGCTGATCAGGTTGCGGATGGCGCCGAAATCGAACAGCTCTTCCATCAGCGCGGCATAGTCCTCGACCGGGTCGATCACCGAGAGGATCGTGCCGCCGGGAAGCTCGTCCTTGCCGATGCGGTCGAGATTGACGTCGGCGAAATCGGCGATCTTGTAGCTGTCGATCGTCTTGGAGCGCGCATAGATCGCGTCGGTGATCTTTTCCGGCGCCGGGCCGCCGTTGTTGATGTTGTATTTGATGCCGAAGTCTTCGGTCGGGCCGCCGGGATTGTGGCTGGCGGAGAGGATGATGCCGCCGAAAGCCTTGTATTTGCGAATGATGTGGGAGGCGGCCGGCGTCGACAGGATGCCGCCCTTGCCGACCATGACCTTGCCGAAGCCATTGGCGGCGGCCATCTTGACCGCCTTCTGGATGACCTCGCGATTGTAGTAGCGTCCGTCGCCGCCGATGACCAGGCACTTGCCCTGATAGCCTTCCAGCGAATCGAAGATCGACTGGATGAAGTTCTCCGCATAGTTCGGCTGCTGGAAAACCGGAACCTTCTTGCGCAGGCCCGACGTGCCGGGCTTCTGGTCCAGATAGGGCGTGGTGGGGACGGACTTGATCATTTTAGGTCACATGCCTTTCGAGACGAGGCTTGAATAGAGGGCAGCGTAGCGTTCGGCGCTCTTCTCCCAGGAGACATCCGATTTCATGCCCTGCTTTTGCAATTGGGTCCAGAGTTTTCGGTCCTGGTAAAAATGCATCGCACGGCGGATTGCCTGTAGCATGCCCGTTTCTGTCACGGGGGCAAATTGTATGCCGGTTGCCACTTTCGCCGCAAGTGCGGCATGATTGGCGTCGATCACGGTGTCGTTCAACCCGCCGGTGCGGGCGACGATCGGCACGCAGCCGTAACGTAGGCCGTAAAGCTGGGTGAGGCCGCAGGGCTCAAAACGCGAGGGGATGATGATCGCATCGCAGCCGGCCTGCATCAGGTGCGACATCGGCTCGTTATAGCCGATCGAGACGCCGATGCGACCGGGGTGACGGCTGGCGGAGGCGAGCAGCGCGCCTTCAAGTGCGGCTTCGCCGGAGCCGAGCACGACGAGCTTGCCGCCCATGGCGACGATCTCGTCGGCGACGTTGGCGACGATATCCATGCCCTTCTGCCAGGTGAGACGGCTGATGACGCAGAAGATCGGGGCGTCGTCGTTGTCGAGACCGAAGAATTCGGCAATCGAGCGACGGTTCTCCTCACGGTTCTTCAGCGTCGTCGAGCCGTAATGGGTGTGAACGACAGGGTCGGTCGCCGGGTTCCAGATATCGGTGTCGATGCCGTTGACGATGCCGTGCAGGTCGTCGATGCGGCTGGCGATGACGCCTTCGAGCCCCATGCCGAATTCCGACGTCAGGATCTCATCGGCATAGGTGGGGCTGACTGTCGTAATCGCATGGGCGGTCTTAAGCCCGCCCTTGAGGAAGCCGACAGTGCCGTAATATTCGATGCTTTCGGTGGCGAAAGCATGGGCGGGCAGGCGCAGGCCGGGGAAGATCTCGGAACCGAACTGGCCCTGGAAGGCGATGTTGTGGATGGTCAGAACGCTCGGCAATTCCGGCGTCGGGTAGTAACGCATATAGACCGAGGTCAGCGCCGCCTGCCAGTCGTGGGTGTGGACGAGATCCGGCCGCCAGCCGGGCAGCAGACCGGCGGCGATCTCGGAGGCGGCAAGCGACAGGGCGGCGAAACGGCGCCAGTTGTCGGGATAGTCCTTGCCGAGCGGATCGAGATAGGGTCCGCCCGGCCTGTCGTAATAGGCCGGCGCATCGAGGATGAGCAGATCGAGGCCCTCGTGCTCAACCTCGAGCACGGTCGCCCGCTCACCGAGCAGGTCGGGGAATTCGAGCCTGACGACGGGGTCGCGAATGACCTTCATGACGGCGGGATAGCCGGGCAAAAGGGTCTTGGTCTCGACCCCGAAAGCTTTCAGAGTAATCGGCAGGGCGCCGGACACATCGGCCAGACCCCCTGTCTTGATCAAAGGGAAGACTTCGGACGAAACCGAAAGAACTTTCATAAGTCAGATATCCAGCTTGTCGATCATCGGTTGCGTGATCAGGCAGATGCCGCTTTCCGTCCGCCGGAAGCGCTTGGCATCGAGCTCGGCATCCTCGCCGACAACCAGGCCTTCCGGAATGATGACACCATGGTCGATCACGACATTCTTGAGCTGCGCGCGCCGTCCGATCTTCACGTTCGGCAGAATGACCGCTCCTTCCATCTTGGAGAAGGAGTTCGCCCTGACACCGGTGAAGAGCAGGCTGTTGTTGAGCATGGCGCCCGAGATGATGCAGTCGCCAGACACAACGGAGGAGGTGGCCGAGCCGCGGCGATCTTCGTCGTCATGGACGAATTTGGCCGGTGGGGTGATCTCGGCATAGGTCCAGATCGGCCAGGACTTGTCGTAAATGTCGAGCTCTGGAACGATCGCCGTCAGGTCGATATTGGCCTGCCAATAGGCGTCGATCGTGCCGACGTCGCGCCAGTAGGGCTCGTGCTCGAAATCGGAACGGACGCAGGACTTGGCGAAGCGGTGGGCGACCGCCTTACCGTTGTTGACGATATAGGGGATGATGTCCTTGCCGAAGTCGCGGCTCGACGTCGGGTCGGCGGCGTCGCGGCGCAGCGCATCGAGCAGGAACTTGGTGTGGAAGACGTAGATGCCCATCGAGGCGAGGGCGAAATCCGGCTTGTCGGGAATGGGCGGCGGATCGGCCGGTTTCTCGACGAAGGCGATGATCTCGTCCTTGTCGTTGACATGCATGACGCCGAAGCCCACCGCTTCCATGCGCGGCACTTCCAGGCAGCCGATGGTGACGTCGGCGCCGGAATCGACGTGCTGCTGCAGCATCCATTCATAGTCCATCTTGTAGACGTGGTCGCCGGCAAGAATGACCATGTATTCGACGCCGTAATCCTGGATGATGTCGATGTTCTGATAGACGGCGTCGGCCGTGCCTTCATACCATTGCGTCTCGGAGACGCGTTGGCTGGCCGGCAGAATATCGAAGCTTTCGTTGCGCTCGGGGCGGAAGAAGTTCCAGCCGCGCTGCATGTGGCGGATCAGCGAATGCGCCTTGTATTGCGTGGCAACGCCAATGCGGCGGATGCCGGAATTCAGGGCATTCGACAGGGCGAAATCGATGATGCGGGCCTTGCCGCCGAAATAAACGGCCGGCTTGGCACGCCGGTCGGTGAGTTCCTTGAGACGGCTTCCCCTGCCGCCCGCCAGAACATAAGCCATTGCATCGCGGGCAAGTGGCTGAACGCGCTTTTCTACCATTTTCTCCTCCCACCAGTCACTAATTTTCAGGTTCAAGCATGATTGTCGCCAAGGGCGGCAAGGTAATCGAGCAGGTGATGTTGCCGCCGGCATCGACGGCCTGCACGCGCCCGCCATTGCCCTTGCCGCTGCCGCCGTAGATGTCGGCATCGGTGTTCAGGATTTCCCGCCAGCGCCCTGCGGACGGCAGGCGGATCGAGTAATTCTCGCGGTAGACGGGGGTGAAATTGGTGATGACGGCGACCGGCTTCTGGCCTGGCGCCTTGCGCAGCCAGGCAAAGACGGAATTCTGGTGGTCGTCGGCGACCAGCCATTCGAAACCTTCGCCCTCGCAGTCACGCGCATGCAGCGCCGGCTTGCTGCGATAGGTGAAATTAAGATCGCGGACCAGGCGCCGCATGCCCTCGTGCATGCGATACTGAAGCAGGTTCCAGTCGAGTGCCTTCTCTTCGCTCCACTCGCTCCATTGGGCGAATTCCTGGCCCATAAACAGCAGCTTCTTGCCCGGATAGCCCCACATATAAGCGTAGTAGGCGCGCAGATTGGCGAATTTCTGCCAGTCGTCGCCCGGCATCTTGGCGATCAGCGAGCCTTTTCCATGGACAACCTCGTCATGCGAGAGCGGCAGGACGAAATTTTCCGAATAGGCGTAGAGCAGGCCGAAGGTGAGCTCGTTGTGATGGTGCCCGCGATAGATAGGATCGCGGCTCATGTAGCTCAGCGTGTCGTGCATGAAGCCCATGTTCCACTTGAAGCCAAAGCCGAGGCCGCCTTCATGAACGGGCTGCGAGACTTTCGGCCAGGAGGTCGATTCCTCGGCGATGGTCATCACGTTGGAATTTTTGCCATAGATGCGGATGTTGAGATCCTGCAGAAAACGGACCGCTTCGAGGTTCTCGTTGCCGCCGTATTCGTTCGGGATCCACTCGCCGTGCTTGCGGGAATAATCAAGGTAGAGCATCGAGGCGACGGCATCGACACGCAGACCGTCGAGATGGAATTTTTCGGCCCAGTAGAGCGCGTTGTTGACGAGATAGGAAACGACCTCGGTGCGGCCGAAATTGTAGATCGCCGTGCTCCAGTCGGGATGGAAGCCCTTGCGCGGGTCCTCGTGCTCGTAGAGAGCCGTGCCGTCGAACCAGCCGAGGCCGTGCTCGTCGGTCGGGAAATGCGCCGGCACCCAGTCGAGGATGACGCCGATGCCGACCTTGTGGCAGCCGTTGACGAAACGGGCAAAACCCTCGGGCTCGCCGAAGCGCGCGGTCGGCGCGTAAAGGCCGGTCGTCTGGTAACCCCAGGAGGGATCGTAGGGATGCTCGGTGATCGGCAGGAATTCGATATGGGTGAAGCCCATGTCGGCGCAATAGGGGATGAGGCTGGAGGCGAGCTCGTCCCAGGACAGCATCGTGCCGTCCTGCCGGCGCTGCCAGGAGGCGGCATGCACCTCGTAGATCGAGATCGGCTGCCGGCGCTTGTCGGTCTCGCGCCAGTGTTTCAGATGGGCTTCGTCTTCCCACTCCTGCTCCAGCTCGGCGGCGGTGATAGAGGCTGTCTTCGGCCGGAGCTCGCTGCGGCGCGCGAAGGGATCGGCCTTTAGCGGCAGCAATACGCCGTCCTTGCCGCGGATCTCGAACTTGTAGGCAACGCCGATCGGTACATCAGGGGCAAAGATTTCCCAGATGCCGCTGTCGGCGCGGAAACGCATCACGTGGCGACGGCCGTCCCAATTATTGAAATCACCGACGACGGAGACGCGCTGCGCATTCGGCGCCCAGACGGCGAAATGGATGCCCTGGGCGCCGTCATGCTTGATAAGGTGGGCGCCCATCTTGTCGAACAGCCGCAGATGCGAGCCTTCGCGGGCGAAATAATCATCCATCGGTCCGAGCACCGGACCGAAACTGTAGGGATCGGTGACAGCCCATTCGGCATCGCCGCGCCGGGCGCGGTAACGCACCGGCTGGAGTTTGGTAAGGGAAACCGGGCCGGCGAAGACGCCGTCGGCATGGAGCTGTTTCAGTTCGCCGATGACGCCGCCGTCGAGCGTCATGGCGGTCACCTCCTCCGCGCCCGGGATGAAGCACCGGGCGACGAAAACGTCGCCGGCCTGGTGCACACCTAGGACGGCAAAGGGATTGGAATGCGAGCCGGCAAGGATCGCCGTGATTTCATCTGCCGAAATTTCCCAGGAAAGCTTTACTTCAGGGATGGTTTTCGGCGTTTTCATCCGGCTCTCCAGATTTCGTCTGCATATTGCCTGATCGTACGGTCGGAAGAGAACCAGCCCATCCGCGCCGTATTGTTGATCGTCTTGGTGTACCAGGCGGACTGGTTGGTCCAGATCTGGTCGACTTCGCGCTGGGCCTGGGCATAGGCGTCGAAATCGGCGGCGACCATGAACCAATCGTGCGAATAGATGCCGTCGATCAGCGCCGTGTAACGGTTGCGGTCATCGGGCGAGAAGACGCCGGAGCTGATGGCGGCGAGCGCCTGAGCGAGTTCGCGCGATCCTTCGATGATGGCGCGGGGATTGTGGCCATCGCTGCGGACCTTCGACACTTCGTCGGCCTTGAGGCCGAAGATGACGATGTTGTCCTCGCCGACATTGTCGCGCATCTCGACATTGGCGCCATCGAGCGTGCCGATCGTCAGCGCACCGTTCAGGCCGAACTTCATGTTGCCGGTGCCGGATGCTTCCATGCCGGCGGTCGAGATCTGCTCGGAAAGGTCGGCGGCCGGAACCATGACTTCGGCGAGCGAGACATTGTAGTTCGGGACGAAGACGATCTTCAGCAGGCCGCGCACCGACGGGTCGTTGTTGATCGTGCGGGAGACGTCGTTGATCAGCTTGATGATGAGCTTGGCATTGTAGTAACTCGGCGCCGCCTTGCCGGCGAAGAGTTTCACGCGCGGCACCCAGTCGAGCTCGGGATGCGAGCGGATCTGGTCGTAGAGCGCGACGGCCTCGATGATGTTCAGCAGCTGGCGCTTGTATTCGTGGATGCGCTTGATCTGGATATCGAACATTGCCGACGGATCGAGCTTCACGCCCATGCGGCTGGCGACGAGGTTGGAGAGCGCCACCTTGTTGGCGCGCTTTACCGCCGCGAATTTCTGCTGGAAAGCCGGATCGGAGGAATGCGCGTCGAGCGCACGCAGCTTCTCGGCATCATCGAGGAATTCGTCGCCGATCGCTTCGCGGATCAGGCCGGTGAGACCGGGATTGCACTGCTGCAGCCAGCGGCGCGGCGTGATGCCGTTGGTCTTGTTGTTGATGCGGTTGGGATAGAGCTTGTGTAGGTCGGCGAAGACCGTGACCTTCATCAGGTCGGTGTGCAGGGCCGAGACGCCGTTGATCGAATGCGAGCCGACAAAAGCGAGGTTGCCCATGCGCACGCGGCGATCGCCACTTTCATCGATCAGCGAGATCGAGCGGATTTCCGCATCGGAGAAATTCTTGCCCTTGCGAGCGTCGATCAGGATCTTGGCATTGATCGCATAGATGATCTGCATGTGACGCGGCAGCAGGCGCTCGAACAGCGGCACCGCCCAGCTTTCCAGCGCTTCGGGCAGAAGCGTGTGGTTGGTGTAGGAAAAGGTATGGCGGGTGATTTCCCAGGCCTGGTCGAAATCCATCCCGTGTACGTCACAGAGCAGGCGCACGAGTTCGGCGACCGAGACGGCGGGGTGAGTGTCGTTCAGCTGGATCGCCACCTTGTCCGGCAGCGAGGTGAAGTCGTCATATTGCTGCAGATGGCGGCGCAGTATGTCCTGCAGCGAGGCCGACGAGAAGAAGAATTCCTGGCGCAGGCGCAGCTCTTGGCCGGCCGGGGTGGCGTCGGCAGGATAGAGAACCCGGGTCAGGCTTTCGGCCTTGTTGCTTTCCCGGAGCGCGCCGATGTGGTCGCCGGCGTTGAAGGCATCGAGCAGGATCGGATCGATCGGTTGCGCCGACCAGAGGCGCAGCGTGTTGACGCGCTTGCCGCGCCAGCCGACGGCCGGCGTATCGAAGGCGGCGGCAATGACGCGCTCGGCTGGTTTCCAGACGTAGCGTGGCTGGTCGTCATGGGTGGTGATGAATTCGACGGCGCCGCCGAAGCCGATTTCATAGGAGCTTTCGCGGCGCTCGAATTCCCAGGGATTGCCATGGGCGAGCCAATTTTCCGGCAGTTCGACCTGCCAGCCGTCGGCCAGCTGCTGGCGAAAGAGCCCGTGGACATAGCGGATGCCGTAGCCATAGGCCGGAACGTCGACCGTCGCCATGCTCTCCATGAAGCAGGCAGCCAGGCGGCCGAGGCCGCCGTTGCCGAGTGCGGCATCCGGCTCCAGGCCGGCGATGACGTTGACATCGACGCCGAGCGAAGCGAGCGCATCGCGCACCTCCTCCATCAGGCCAAGGTTGGAGACGGCGTCGCGCATCAGGCGGCCGATCAGGAATTCGAGTGAAAGATAATAGACGCGCTTGGCGCCGGTCGCATAAACCTCGCGGGTGGACGCCATCCACCTGTCGATGATGCGGTCGCGCACCACCAGGATCGTCGCCGTCAGCCAGTCATGCGGCTTTGCCACCTTGGCATCCTTGCCGATGCGGTAGGTCAGACGTTCAATGATTTCTTCAGCGAGAATTTCCGGCCTTGAACTGCGAGGGGCGGGGGAAGGGATGATCGGCTTGGAAACAGTGTTCATCGTCAGGTCTCGCCAATTTTAATTTTGTTTCAGGATGTTATGCCTGATTCAATCAATTTGTCGCTTGCGCAGCCGACAGTTTATGCATCGTTACTAAGCACTTGCAACAAAGGATTTGGACAAACGAAAAATTTGCGAAACCTTCACATTCACGGGGGTCGAGGGGTTGATTTCAATCGCTTTTCCCGATCAGATGGGTGGGATAGCGATAACGAAAAGCCGCTCCTGTTTGTTCCGGAGCGGCTTTTTGTTCGGCTTTTCGAGGGGACCGATCGTCAGTTCGTCAGACGCGTCAGCTGCGCGGAAGCCTTCGCTCCGATCGCCTGGAACGCAGCAAGCAGGTCTTCCATCTTTTCCGCCTGGAAATAATGGGAGTCATCGGAGGCGCAATAATGCAGCAGCGCCTGTCCGCCCGCGGGTGCCATGAAGGCGATCGTATAGATTTCGATGCCCTTGGACTTCGCTGTGTCGCATGTCTTCTTCGTCGCGGTATCGTAGGAACGGCCGCCGCTGCTATCGTTGTTATTGTCGCCGTCGGTCATGAAGACGATGTACTTCTTCGGCACTTGCCCGGTTTTCTGCTGGTGGGCGGCGTCTTCGGCGTCATTGCCCGCGGCGTTCTTGGCGGTGAGAGACGTGTAAGCCGTATTCACTGCGCCGCTTGAATTCGTGCCACCGCCCGACTGAAGCGCGTTGACATAGTTCGTGACAGCGGTAGTTCCCCAAGCCAGACTGCTGGCTGGGTATTCAATGATATCGTAGGATACCGCGCCTGTGCGAGCATATTCGGCATTGGGATCCGCGCTATTGAGTTGGTCAAAAAGATTGCCAGCGGCGAGCTTCAGTGCTTCTATTTTTGTGTAATAACGCGTACGCGTGCCGGTGCAGGTATCGTAGATTGTCTTACCGTTTTTGTTGAGGTGAGGGTTGCATTTGTAGGTGTATGATTCCGTCATGAGGGTGGCGGTAGGATCTCCCATTGACCCCGATTTATCGAGGGCGAGGAACATAGAGATCGAGCCTTGGGTCTGTGAATGCCCGCCGACCGTCGTGCCAGAGGTCGAGAGATGCTGTGTCTTGAAGCCAACCGCCTGCATCAGTGGATTGACCGTGAGGTCGTAACTCGGCGAAACCGTTACTTGGTAGGATGTCGATTTGCCCGATGTCGTTGTTTGGACATTCACGCCCGTTGAGCTCTTGATATCGGTGCCGCTCTGCAGGTAATTCGCCATCTGCCCCGCAACGAAATTCCGCGCAAACGTTTCGGCCTCAGCGGTTGAGATCGTGCCGTTCGCCAGCGCGGTGGCGGTTGCGAGCGCCGCCGAATCGGCGGCTTCCTGCAACTGCTGTTTCGACAGCAGCATATCGCCCACCTGGATCGCCATGCCGGCCGCCCCAAAAAGGACGGGCAGCAGGATCGCCGTCATCATACCGAAATTACCGCCACGGTCGCCAAGCATGCGACGCAGGCAGGGATGCAAAAAGGAGGTGCTCATCATGTTCACCCGTGTATGGAGGCCCTGTCGAGGTGATATTGGGCACGCTCTCCTTTCCGCCGTCCTTACAACGCCAATACAATTTTAACGAATCGTCGGATTTTTCCAGTTTTGGGATTATTTCAACGGAATGACGTCGACCGCCTGGACGGCGCGGTGGCCGCCATAGCTCTTCAAGACGCCGATGACGGGGACGACATCGGAATAGTCCCGGCCGTAGGCGACGACGATGTGGTCCGTGCCGGCGGGAATGTTGTTGGTCGGGTCCAGTTCGATCCAGCCGATCGTCTCGCCGCACCAGATGCGCACCCAGGCATGCATGGCGTCCGCCCCTTCCAGCCGTTCCTTGCCGGGTGGCGGGATGGTGCGCAAGAAGCCGGAGACGTAGCCGGCTGGAATGCCGAGGCTTCTGAGAGCCTGGATCATCACATGGGTGAAATCCTGGCAGACGCCGCGCTTCAACTTGAACGCCTCGAGCGGCGTGGTGTCCACCGTCGTCGCCTCCGGGTCGTAGGTGAAATCCTTGTTGATGCGGGCGCAGAGCGCATGAGCGATCTGCATGGCCGTCAGATCAGGCGTGGCGCAGCCTCGCGCATAGTCGGCGATCTCGCGCGCTTCGGTGAGGCGCGGGCTGTCACCGAGGAAATGGTGCGGCGAATCCGGCGCCAGCGACCACATGCCTGATATTTCCTCCGGCAGGTCGGCAAGCAGCGGCGAGAAATCGGCGGCGATCGGCTGGCTTTCCACCTGCACCCGGGCCTGCATGCGAATGTCGAGCGTCTCGTGCGGCGCGCGCAGCAGGAAGGAGGTGGTGGGGTGATGGAAGAAATCGACGAAATGCGACTGCTCGTCCGGCGACGGCGAAATGGTGATCGAGCCGGCGATCAGCCGCTGCCGATTGGCCAGCGACAGCGGCATCAGGCGCATGATGTGGCGGGCGCCGGAGGCCGGCGCGTCGTAGCTGTAACCCATGTGGAGGGAGAGATCGTAGAGCACGGCCGTCACCCGAGATAGGTTTGGGCGAGCAGATCGGAGAGCTGCTCCAATTCGCGTTCCAGTCGCTGATAGACTTCGACGCCCATGCCCTCAGGCGTCATCACCGCCAGGCCGGAGTGGAGCCGCATCGCCTCGCGGTAGAAGGGCGACATCTGGCCGTTGATCATGGCATTCGGCAGTTGTTCGACCTCGTGATGGATCTCGTTCACCTGGAAGAGAACCGAACGCGGGTTGAGCGGGTCGAGCGCCAAAAGGTCGGTGACGGTCAGCCGCGCGGTGTTGACGTTATAGCGGCGGCGATGGGTCATGACGCTGTCGCCGATCTCCAGCAGCATATCGAGCGCGCCGTCAGGCGCTTCCGGGCCCGACATATGGCCGAGCAAGCGCGTCATGTGCAGGCCGCGCTCGATATAACGGCCGAGCGAAAGGAACCGCCAGCCGGTGAAGCGGTACATGTTTTCATGCATGAGACCGGCGAAGCCTGCAAGCTTCCGCAAGAGGATCGTCATCGCGTGGCTGGCATCGTCGCCGGCAGCGACGGTGACGTGGAAGCGGTGGGCGGTCTTGGCGAGATCGTTGAGCGCCAGCCAGCCGTCCGGGGAGAAACGGTCGCGGATGTTGCTGGCCGAATAGACGGCGCTGTCGATGTTGCGCAGCAGCGTTTCCGGCACGGCGTCGGCAGTATCGATATCGACGGCCGTGAGATAGTCGGAGACATCGGCGAGCAGCGGCTGGCTCGGATCGGCAGCTTCGGCGTAACGCGCATGCCAGGCGCGCAAGATGCGTAGTGCCCCTTCGGCGCGTTCGATGTAGCGGCCGAGCCAGAACAGGTTGTCGGCCGCCCGGCTCGGCAGGCTGCCCGGCATGTTGCGGGTGAAGCTGCCTTCGGCGGGCAGCAGCGTGTGGCGCTCGACCGGTTTGTCGCTGACGATCCAGACATCGGCGGCCGCACCGCCGGACTGCATGGCGATCGCCGCGACATCGGCGCCGGAGCCGATGCGGGCAAAACCGCCGGGCATGATCTGCCAGCCATTTGCGGTGCGCGCGGCGAAGACGCGCAGCGACATCGGCCGCGGCACGAGCTTGCCATCCACCCAGGCGGGTGTGGTCGACAGCGTGACGACCTCCTGGCCGACGAGCTTCGGGCCGTCCGAACTCAGCCAGTCGGTGATCGAATCCTTGGCGGCCGCGCGCAGCGATGAGCCGAGCACGGATTCGCCGTTATCGTCGAAGAAGGGGGCACGGGAATAGGCAGGGCCGATGACCATCTTTTCGATGTTTTTTGCCACGTGCTCGCGCTCTTCCTCCTGGCCGCACCACCAGGTAGCGATCGAGGGCAAATGCAGATCCTCGCCAAGCAGATGGTGACAGATGGTCGGCATGAAGGCGAGAAGCGCCCGGGTTTCAAGAATACCGGTGCCGAGCGCATTGACGATGGTGAGGCTTTCGGCGCGCAGCGCTTCCACGAGGCCGGGCGTGCCGATATGCGAATTTTGGTTCAATTCCAGCGGGTCGGCAAAAGCCGAATCGAGACGGCGCCAGAGCACGCCGATCGGCTTCAAGCCGGCGACGGTGCGCACCATGACACGGCCCTTGACGACGGTCAGATCCTCGCCCTCGAGCAGCATGAAGCCGAGATAGCGGGCGATGTAGGCGTGTTCGTAGTAGGTCTCGTTGGCGGGGCCGGGTGTCAGCACGGCGATGCGGTCGTCGCCCGAATGTTTCATGCCCTGCAGCGCGTCGCGGAAGGCGCCGAAGAAGGAGGCGAGGCGATGGACCGGGGTTTCGGCATAGATATCCGAGAAGGCACGGGTCGTCGCGACGCGGCTTTCCAGCGCGAAACCAGCGCCTGAGGGAGCCTGCGTCCTGTCGGCTAGCACCCACCAGTTGCCGTCAGGACCGCGGCCGATCTCGAAGGCGCAGAAATGCAGATAATGACCGGATGCCGGCTTGATGCCGGCGAGCGGGCGCTGGAATTCGGGATTGGCGGCGATCAGTGCCGGCGGCAGGAAACCTTCCTCCACCAGCCGGTTGTCGCCGTAGATATCGGCGATGATCGCTTCCAGCAGGTCGGCGCGCTGGACGAGACCTGCCGACAGCGTCTGCCATTCGCGCTCGTCGATCAGCACGGGGATATGCGAGATCGGCCAGGCTCGCTCTCCAGTTCCCTTGCTGCCATAGGCGCGATAGAAGACGCCGGCATCACGGAGGTAGCGATCGGCGCGGGCGAAACGCTCGGCGAGATCCTTTTCCGGCATTGCGCTCAGATGCGAGAGGAAATTTTGCCAGACGGGGCGGACGGCGCCGTCGTTGTCGACCATCTCATCGGCCGTATCGGGATGCGGCGCATAGTCGAAGGCCGCATTCTTGGCGATGCGGTCCTCTGCCTCTTCCCTGCGCTCCACTGCCGGCTTCTTGCCCATCAAAACCTAAGCCTCAAACCCTCGGCCTCAAACCCCGGCGGGCCGCCTCAGATCCAGCGTCAGCGGAAATTCCGGCGAACCCGTCTCGACGCGCGGAATGTATCCGCCCGCCGTATGCCCCCACGGCTCGAACCGGGTGAGCCGTCTTGCTTCCGCCTCGTTACCGTTGACCGGGAAGGTGTCATAGGTCCGGCCACCCGGATGGGCAACATGATAGATGCAGCCGCCGATCGAACGTTTCGACCATGTATCATAAATGTCAAAAGTCAAAGGTGTGTTGATCGGCAGGACGGGATGCAGGCCCGACGCCGGCTGCCACGCCTTGTAGCGGACGCCGGCGACCGACACGCCCGATGTGCCGGTCGGCGCCAGCGGCAGGGTGCGGCCATTGCAGGTGACGGTATAACGCGAGGTGTTGTTGGTTTCGAGCCGCACCTGCAGGCGTTCGACGGAGCTGTCGACGTAGCGGGCGGTGCCGCCCGGCGCGCCTTCCTCGCCCATGACATGCCAAGGCTCCAGCGCCTGGCGCAGTTCCAGCTTCGAGCCCTCGTATTCGACCTCGCCGCAGAAGGGGAAGCGAAATTCGAGCTGGGCCTTGAACCATTCCGGGCTGACGTCGAAGCCGTTTTCGCGAAGATCGGCGAGCACGTCGAGGAAGTCGGCCCAGACGAAATGCGGCAGCATAAAACGATCGTGCAGGGTCGTGCCCCAGCGGACGAACTTGCCGTCGACCGGATTGACCCAGAAACGGGCGATCAGCGCGCGCACCAGCAATTGCTGGGCAAGCGACATGCGCGCGTTCGGCGGCATCTCGAAACCGCGGAACTCGATGAGGCCAAGCCGTCCTGTCGGGCCGTCGGGCGAGAACAGCTTGTCGATGCAGATCTCGGCGCGGTGGGTGTTGCCGGTGACGTCGGTCAGAAGATTGCGGAACAGGCGGTCGACGAGCCAGGGCAGCGGTTGCTGGCCACGGCCGGGGGCTCCGATCTGCGCCATGGCGATCTCCAGCTCGTAGAGGCTGTCGTGACGAGCCTCGTCGATACGCGGCGCCTGGCTGGTCGGGCCGATGAACATGCCGGAGAAGAGATAGGAGAGCGCGGGGTGACGCTGCCAGTGGAGGACGACGCTCTTTAAGAGATCGGGACGGCGCAGGAAGGGGCTGTTGTTCGGATTGGCGCTGCCGACGACGACATGGTTGCCGCCGCCGGTGCCGGTATGGCGACCATCGATCATGAACTTGTCGGCGCCGAGCCGGGTGGCGCGCGCCTCCTCGTAGATCGCCGTGGTGATGTCGACGCAGTCCTTCCAGTTGGAGGCCGGATGGATGTTGACCTCGATGACGCCGGGATCCGGGGCGACGCGGATGACGTTGATGCGCTCGTCCTGCGGCGGCGGATAGCCTTCGATATGGACGGGAAGCTTGAGCTCGGCGGCGGCGTTTTCGGCGGCGGCGATCAGCTCGAGATAATCCTCGATGCGCTCCACCGGCGGCATGAAGATGCAGAGCCTGCCGTCGCGCGGCTCAACCGACATGGCGGTGCGTACGGCGCCGCGAAGCTCGCCGAGCGTCTGTTCGATCCGGCCGCGATTGCTCTCGTCGGCATGGAAGGAGGCTTCCGGCATGGCCCGACCGGCCGGTACGAAGACGTCAGGCAGCGGTCCCCGCGGGATCGTCGGATCGGCGGGGTGGATATAGGGGTAACGCGCCGGGGGAACATAGGGCAACGTGCCGAGCGGCAGGCGGTATCCGATCGGACTGTCGCCCGGGACGAGGAAGATCTTGCCGCGGCGGGTGCGCCATTTCTCGCTGACCCAGACCCGTGTTTCGGCTGCCTTGGCGTTCCATGCCTGAACCGGAAGGACGTAACCGGTCGGGGTCGTGAGGCCGCGGGCGAAGACGCGGGCGATACGGCTGCGCTCCTCGGGATCCTTCAGCTTCGAATTCGACGGGTCGACATTTTCGGGAAGGCTGCCTTCCTTGATGATCCAGTCGGCCGGATCCTCATAGGCCGGCTGCACCATGTCGGGCTTGATCGCCAGCTCCTTTGCGATTGCCGTCAGGAGCTTTTCGGCATCCTCGGCTTTGACGCCGGTATCCTTGCCTTCGGCGGCGACCAGATCGAGGTTCTGCCAGACCGGCTTGCCGTCGCGGCGCCAGTAAAGCGAGAAGGTCCAGCGCGGCAGGCTTTCGCCCGGATACCATTTGCCCTGGCCATAATGCAGGAAACCGCCGGGGGCGAAGCGTTCGTGCAGCTTTCGGATCAGGATGTCGGCCTTTTCGCGCTTGGTCGGGCCGACGGCGGCCGTGTTCCACTCCTCAGACTGGAAGTCATCGATCGAAACGAAGGTCGGCTCGCCGCCCATCGTCAGATGCACGTCCTCGGCCTCGAGGACGCGGTCGACCTTCTCGCCGAGTTCGTTGAGCTCCTCCCAGCTCTCATCGGAAAAAGGCTTGGTGATGCGCGGGTGCTCGGCGACGCGCGAGACCTTCATGTCGAAGGCGAATTCGGTTTCGGCCTCGCCAAAATAACCGCCGGAGATCGGAGCGGCGTTGCGATAATGCGGCGTGGCGGCAAGCGGGATGTGGCTTTCGCCGGTCAGCAGGCCGGACGTCGGATCGAGGCCAACCCAGCCGGCGCCGGGCAGATAGACCTCCGCCCAAGCATGCAGGTCGGTGAAATCGACTTCGGTGCCGGAGGGCCCGTCGAGCGCCTTCAGGTCCGGCGTCAGCTGGATGAGGTAACCGGAGACGAAGCGGGCGGCAAGGCCGAGATGGCGAAGGATCTGGACGAGCAGCCAGCTGGTGTCGCGGCAAGAGCCCTTGGCGGTTTCCAGCGTTTCTTCCGGCGTCTGCACGCCGGTTTCCATGCGGATGACATAACCGATCTGCCGCTGCAGACGGGCATTCAAGCCGACGATCATATCGACCGTCGGCTGATCGGGCGACCAGTCGAGCGTCGGCAGCAGCGCCTTCAGGCGCGGACCGGCCGGCTCCGGCGTCATGTAGATCGACAGATCCTCCTGGATCGTTTCAGGGTATCCGAAGGGCCACTTGGTTGCCTCTTCCTCGACGAAGAAGTCGAAGGGATTGTAGACCGTCATGTCGGCGACGAGATCGACCTCGATCTTGAATTCGGTCACTGGGTCCGGGAAGACGTAGCGGGCAAGGTAGTTGCCGTAAGGATCCTGTTGCAGGTTGACGAAATGGTTGGCCGGCGTGACCTTCAGCGAGTGGCTGAGCACCCGTGTCTTCGAATGCGAGGCAGGTTTCAGCCGGATGATCTGTGGGCCGAGGCGGACCGGCTTGTCATAGGTATAATGGGTCAGATGATAGATGCTGGCTTTGATCGACATATTCTCTTTTTATCCGGCTCGCATCGTCGTGCGGCTTGCTGTTCCCGAAAATCAGTGTGTGCAATGCAGCGAAAGAAAGCAAGGCGGAAAGGAAGGCAGCTTTTACGCCGCCTTGGCAAAGGTGACAGCCGCCTTTAGGCCCTTGCCGCCGGTGCCCGGCTCCAGCGTCAGCGCGGCATTGAAAAGATTAGCGATTTCTTCGACGATCGGCAGGCCGAGGCCGGCACCGGGCGCACCGGAATCATTGCCGCGCGAGAAGCGCCGGCGCACTGCTTCCAGCTTCTCGCGCGGAATACCGGGGCCATTGTCCTCGACTTCGAGGCGGATTGTCTCCGAGGCGGCGATGATACGCACGGTGACCTCAGCTCCCTTGCCGGCATAGGCGATGGCATTGCCGGCAAGATTGCGCAGCATTTCGCCGATCAGCAGCGGTTCGGCGCGGACCATCGCCGGGCTCTCGCCCTCGAAGCCGAGATCGATGCCGGCGACGGCGGCCGTCGGGATCTGTTCGCCGGTGATCTCCTGGGCAATGGCGGCGAGATCGATGGCGGAGGCGGTCAGCGCCTCCTTGGCGGTGGCGGCGTCGATCTTGGCCATCAGGAGAAGCTGGGCGAGGATGCGTTCGGCATGTGCGACCGCCTGGTCTCCCTTCAGTGCTGCCGCCTGGGCCTCATCGAGCGAGCCGGCGCGGGCGGAAAGGGCGAGCTGAGTGCGGATGATCGCCAGCGGCGTGCGCAGCTGATGGCTGGCATTGCCGGTGAAATGGCGGAGCGCATCGAGCGCCGATTGCAGGCGGACCATGAAGGAATTCACCGTATCGACCAGCGGCTCGACCTCGCTCGGTACGGTCTGCTTGATCGGATGCAGATCATCGGGGCTGCGTTCGCCGATGGCGTCGCCGAGCTTGTAGAGCGGGCGGAGCGCCACCGTGACCGAGATCCAGACGATGACGGCCGCGCCCGCGATCATGAAGGCGAGGCGGAGTGCGGAGCGGACAAGGATTGCCCGCGCCAACTGCCGGCGGGCGATGGCGGTTTCAGCCACCGTCACGACGAAGGGCACGGAGCGGATGCCTGTCGATGCCGAACGTTCAAGTGTGGCGACGCGGATCGGTTCGCCGCGGAAGGTGTTGTCGGCGAAGGAGGCGGCATCGCCCGGCGTCTTCTTCAGGACCGGCAAGGACTGGTAGCCGGTGATGAATCGGCCCGGCGGGCCGTCGACGCGGTAGAAGACGCGATCCTGCGCGGCCGAGGTCAGCATCTCGAGTGCGACATAGGGGATATCGACCTGCAGCGTGCCATCCTCGGCGACGACGACGCGCTCGGCGATTGCCAACGCGGAACCGGCGAGGACGCGGTCGGAGACGATATTGGAAGTCTGGACCGCCTCGCGGTAGGTATCGGCGAGTGCCAGCGTGCCGATGACGGCTGTCGAGACCAGCAGCCAGAAGAGCAGCCGGCGTCTGAGGGAATAGGCGGCTTTCATGAGGCCTCGGGCAGCTTGTCGAGATAATAGCCGATCCCGCGAGCAGTCTTCACGGTCAGTCCGTGCGGCGACAGGCGCTTTCGTAGGCGGCTGACATATTGCTCGATGGCGTTTGCGGAAATGTCGTCGTCGAAGGCCGTCAGCGATTGAATGATCGCCTCCTTGGCGACGACCTTGCCGGCCCGCATGAAGAGGATTTCGAGCAGGCCGAGCTCGCGGGCGGGAATATCGAGGGGCGTGGCGCCCGATGAAAAGGTGCGGGAATTGAGATCGAAGGAGATGCCGCCGAAGCTGACGGTCGCCGAGCGCAGCCCGGCCTGGCGGCGCAGCAATACGCGCACGCGGGCTTCGAATTCGGCGATGTCGAAGGGCTTGATCAGATAGTCGTCGGCGCCGAGATCGAGGCCCTTCACCCGTTCTTCCGGCGTGCCGCGCGCGGTCAGGATGAGAACGGCCGCCTGGTTCTGCCGGGCGCGCATGGCGCGCAGCACGTCGAGCCCGTCCATCTCGGGCAGGTTGAGGTCGAGGATCACCAGATCGAAACTTTCCGCGGCGATGACCGCATCGGCAGACGCCCCGTCATGGACGACATCGACAGCATGGCCCGTGCCGCGCAAGATCGCCGACAGGCCATCGGCCAGCGCGATATTGTCTTCGGTGAGCAGGATGCGCACGGATGTTTCCCCTGTTTTTCAAAGGAGATTACAGAGGTGAAGGAGGGATGTCACAGCGATTTTGAAGCTTACAGCGCCGCGCGCCTTATCAGCCGCGCAAAGGGCGCTGTAACACTTTGAATCTACGCAACGTGCTTTCCGAAAATCGATTGCGATTTTCGGGCCGATGCGCCAGTGAACGGCCGGGAAACGGTCGACCTCAGCTCCCGGTCCTTTCGATCCGCTCGCGCTGCGTCATCGCGGCGGCGAGGAGTTTCTGGAAGCGGGGATCGTCGCGGATGTTGTCGAGGTCGGAATCATTATCGAACCATTTGATATGGTAGACGGAGCTGTTCGGCAGCAGCTTCTGCAGCAGATCAATCGCTTGGTCGACGTCGCCGAGGACGGAGTAGACGCAGGCGAGATTGTACTGCGCGACGATGTCGTCGGGATCGATGGCGATCGCACGAGCCGCCCAGTCGCGTGCCCTTGCCGCATCGCCGAGATGGGCAAGCGCCAGCGCGCCGCGATGGGCCGGGCCGGAATTTTCCGGATTGAGGTTGAGGGCGCGTTCGGCGCGGAGCAGGCCGAGGCGCGCCCAGTTTTCCGTATCCAGCACCCGGCCGAGCGAGCGGTAGGCGGACATCAGATGGATCGGCGAGACGTAATCATCCGGGCGGATTGCGGCGGCGCGGGTGAAATATTGCACGGATTCGGCGAAGTTGCCGCGCATGAAGAAGAACCGGGCATAGTGGAAATTCGCCTCGAAGAGATTCGGGTCGAGCGCCAGGGCACGCTCGAAGGCCGCCGCCGCCCTGTCGTCGTAGCCGCTCTGGTGCAGGGCGAGACCATGGGAGGCGTGGGCTTCGGGAAGGTCAGGATCGAGCTCCAGGGCGCGGGCGCTCATGTCGAGGATCCGCCTCAGCGGCACGTCATCAGGCGCCCAATCGCGGATCGCCGCGTCGCAATCGGCGATGCCGGCATAGGCGCGCGCATAATCCGGATCGAGCTCGACCGCCTTGCAGAACATGCGCCTTGCGAGCTGCAGATAAGATTTGGTCCAGGTGTGGGAGAGCTGGCGGCCCCTGAGATAGTAGGTATAGGCCTCGACATTGGCGGTTGGCTCATTGGCGATCGCCTTCTTCTCTTCCGGCAGCAGGCGCACCTTCAGCTGGCCGACGATCGCATGGGTGATCTCGTCCTGGATGGCGAAGATGTCGGTCATGTCGCGGTCGTAACGCTCGGCCCAGAGATGGTCGCCATTGGCGGTGTCGATCAACTGACCGGAAATGCGCACCCGATTGTCGACGATGCGCACACTTCCCTCGAGCACGTAGCGCACGCCAAGCTCCTGAGCCAGCCGCTTCACCTTCACCGATATGCCCTTGTAAGTGAAGATGGTATTGCGCGGCACGACGTGCAGGCTGGAGATCTTGGAGAGATCGGTGATGATGTCTTCGGTGATGCCGTCGGAGAAATAATCCTGGTCGGCATCACCGCTCATATTGGTGAAGGGAAGCACCGCGATGAAGCAGGTGTTGCGGTTCTGCGCGACCAATCTGGCGGAGGAAGGCGGTGCCAAGCTGACGGTATAGACCTGAACGGGCTGCCGGATGTTCTTCAGCATATGTTCGCCGATGAATTCGAAGCCGAGATTGAGGCGCGAGCCGACCTGATCGCGCACCGAGGCCGACACGGCGATGCCGCCCGGCGTTGCGATGCGCTCGAGCCTGGCGGCGAGATTGACCCCATCTCCGAATATGTCGCCGTTCTCGACCACGACGTCGCCGAGATTGATGCCGATGCGGAATTCAACGCGTTCGTCCTTGGGCACGTTCTCGTTGCGGGCCGCCATGCTGCGCTGGATTTCGGCGGCACAGGCGACCGCATTCACCACGCTCTGGAATTCGGCAAGGATGCCATCGCCGGTGAGTTTGACGATCCGGCCCTTGTAATCGGAAATGCGAATGTCGACCAGCTCGCAGCGATGGCGGTTCAGCGCCTGCAGGGTGCCGGATTCATCGATGCCCATCAGTCGGCTGTAGCCGACGACATCCGCAGCGAGAATAGCACTCAGTCGTCGTTCCATGACCCCTCCATGGATATTCCCAGATTAACCTAGCTATTTATAGAGTTTTTGTCGCATAGAGTCGTCCCCCGAAAAAGAAATTCGGGCGGTTTCGACGTCTTTACGCGGCAGCGGACCGTATAAACCCCGTTGATCTTCATCAATACTCTAAAAGGGTGAAGGATGGAACCGATCCCTAATCCTTTATGATGAAAGGACAATTCACATCGGAGAAAAACGGAATGTTCTGCTTTGGTCGACAGTTTCTGAATCGGCGTCATAAAACCAATCGCCGAGCGATTTAAGGCTTGAACCGGAGCTGGAGGCATAGCCTGAAAGACGAATCGGGAGGGAATCAAAAACCGGATGAAATGGTGATTTGCGCTTGCCTCAACTGTTGCCGTGAGGTGGGGGCTGGTTATTGTGGCGACGGTTTCAAGCGCAACGAGGGTAGGAATGACAGGTCCGGTCCGGAATTTCCTGGAGTTTCGTGATATTCCGGAGGCTCGGCTTCGGTCGATCATGGGTCGCGCCGGTGAGCTTGCCAAAGCCTGGGACGAGCGCACGATGCCGCAGAGCCTTGCGGGCAAACGCGTCGCGCTGATTGTCGATGATGGCGGCTGGCGCAATACGACCGCCTTCGATCTCGGCATCCAGGCGATGGGCGGTATCTGCGTGCACGTGCCGATCGGCTTCAATGCCAGGGAGGACACCGGCGATCTCTCGGGTTATCTTGGCAACTGGTTCGACATGGTGGTGATCCGCACGAAGGAATTTGCGACGTTGAAGGCGGTGGCCGCAGCCTCGCCGGTGCCTGTCATCAATGCGCGCACACGCTCCAACCACCCCTGCGAGACGCTCGGCGACCTTGCCTATACCGAGAGCCGGCGCGGCTCGATCGACGGGTTGAAGGTCGCCGGCGTGGCGGCGGACGCGAATATCTTCCGCTCCTGGGTTGAAGCGTCGATTGCGCTGCCGATCGAGGTGGTCCAAGTCTATCCCGAACGCTGGCACGTCCGAGACAGCGCGTTGCTCAATGGGCGCTTCCGCGCGAGCACCGACATGGGCGAGCTACCGGATGCCGAGGTCGTCATCACCGATTCATGGCCGAGTGACGTCGCGGGGGAGGCGCTCGCCGGCTACCGGATTGGGACCGACGTGCTCGATCGTTTGCGGGAGGATGCGATCTTCCTGCCGTGCCCGCCGGTTACGCGCGGCCAGGAGGTGACGGCTGGGGCGATGGAGCATCCGCTTTGCCAAAGTCGCGCCGCCAAGGCCTTTCTGCTGCACGCGCAGAATGCGTTGATGGAGTGGATCCTCGCCTAGTTCCGGCCTTCGATCTCCACTGCGCAGAATGTTCATGATAAAATCGGCGGGGGATCGGGAGGTTTGACAGATGGTGGGACTAACGGTCGAACTCGCTGACAGCGAGACGGAGATGATCGCCGTACGGGGCCTCTGCCGATCATTCCGGCAATGGCTCTATGACAATTACCCCCAGCATCGGCCCGTGATCGATCTCTATTACAGTCCGCAAAAATTCGAGGCGCTGCTCGTCGACCTGCCGCAGATTCACGCAAGGCCGAAGGGCGCGATCTTCCTGGCGCGGATCGATGGAGAGCCTGTCGGCTGCGTCATGCATCACGCGCAGGCGCCTGACATTGCCGAGATGAAAAGGCTTTTCGTCTCGGCCGCCGCTCGCGGTCGTGGTGTTGCCGTCGCGCTCTGCGAGGCATCGATCGCCCAGGCGAGAGCTGACGGCTATCACTCGATGCGGCTTGATACCGGCATTTTTCAGACGGCAGCGCAGGGGCTCTATCGCCGCCTCGGCTTCCGGGAGCGGGATGCTTATTATCCGGTTCCGCCGGAGCTCCAGCAGATCCTGCTCTTCTTCGAGCGGGAACTGTGATCCCGTCACGCACCGCGTGCCGCCTCGGCCGCGCCTTGCTCCTCCCGGCGCGCTCAGGCATTGTTGCTGCATGAGGAGAGTTTTCATCTTGCTGCTGGCGTTCTGGCCGGGTTTGGCCTTGGCGGATCAGGCCTTCTATCCGGCAAAATCGGGCAATGCCGATGCGCCGGTGCTGACGGTTTATTCCTCGCTCGACGAACCGTTGGCGCGGCCGATGATCCGGGGTTTTCAGGCGGCCAATCCCGACGTCGCGGTCAAATACGAGGACATGCTGACCGGCGACATCTACGACCGGATCGTCCGGGAAACGGATGCCGGCAAGAAGACGGCGGACTTCGCCTTTTCCTCGGCGATGGACCTGCAGGTGAAGCTTTCCAACGACGGCTATGCGCAGGTCAGCAACCTGCCGATGAGTGCGCCATGGCCGAAATGGGCGAACTGGCGTAACACCGCCTATGCGCTCACCTTCGAGCCGGCGGTGTTCGTCTATCACAAGCCGAGCTTCGCGCATGAGCCGGTGCCGAGCTCTCGGGCTGAATTCGTCGATTATCTGAAACGCAAGGGCAACGATGTTCATGGGCGGATCGGTACCTACGATATCGAGCGCTCCGGCGTCGGCTTTCTTTTCATGGCGCGCGACCAGGAGCAGTTCGGCGACATCTGGTCGGTGATCGGGGCGATGGGCGCTGCCGGCGTCAAGCTTTATTCGACGAGTTCGGCGATCCTCGAACGCGTTGCCGACGGGCGCTTCGTGCTCGGCTACAATATTCTTGGCTCCTATGCGGCCGACTGGGCCTCGCGCCATCCCGATGTCGGCATCGTGCTGCCGAAGGATTATACCGTTGTGATGTCGCGGATCGGGCTGGTGCCGCAGGCGGCGGCCGAGCCGGAGCTCGGTCGGCGTTACCTCACCTTCTTCATGTCGCGGGAAGGGCAGACGATCATGGCGCGCGAGCTGCAGATCCCGGCCGTCAGCCCCGAGGTGGCAGGGGAAAATACCGCCAATACGCTGCAGGAACTGCTCGGCGCCCAACTGCGGCCGGTGCCTGTCAGCCCCGGGTTGATGGTCTATCTCGACCAGGTGAAGCGGGCGCGGCTGATCGCGCACTGGAACGAGGTTCTGCGGACGCAGTGAAGGCGGGATTTGGACCGGCACCTGCCAATTACGGCAAAAAAGTGTCCGCTGCTTCTGGATATCTCGCCGATGTCAGCTAAATGACAGCTTGTTGTGGTCGCTTTGGCTACTTCTTCTCCGTGGAGGCGGAGAGCTGAAGCCTTGGGAGGTATTTCCGCTCGTCATCAGGATATTTGCGCCCGTTGGCCGGCCATTCCTCCCGATTCCCTTGAGAATAACAGGCGGTCTGCTCAGCCGCCGACGGAGGACACATCGTGAAGCATACGTTCATCGCAACCCTTTTTGCAGCGACCATCGCGCTGCCGGCCTATGCGGCCGACTACACCATCATCGCGCCGGCCGCTCCCGGCGGCGGCTGGGACCAGACGGCCCGTTCGCTGCAGACCGCCCTGCAGCAGGAGAAGATCTCCGGCAACGTGCAGGTCCAGAACGTCCCCGGCGCCGGCGGCACCATCGGCCTTGCGCAGTTCAGCAGCCAGGCCGCCGGCAACCCGAATTCGCTGATCGTCGGCGGCTATGTCATGGTCGGCGCGATCCTCACCAACAAGTCGCCGGTGACGCTCAAGGATGTTACGCCGATCGCCCGCCTGACCGGCGAATATGAGGCCGTCGTCGTTCCCGCTGCATCCGAGATCAAGACCATGGCTGATCTCGTTGCGGCGCTGAAGAAGGATCCGGGTTCGGTTTCCTGGGGTGGCGGTTCGGCCGGCGGCACCGACCATATCACCGTCGGCTTGATCGCCAAGGCTTCCGGCGTCGATCCGACCAAGATCAACTATGTCGCCTTCTCCGGCGGCGGTGAAGCGCTCGCCGCCATTCTCGGCGGCCAGGTCACGGCCGGCGTCTCGAGCTATAGCGAGTTCGAATCGCAGGTGAAGTCAGGCACGCTTCGTCTTCTCGCAGTCTCCAGCGATAAGCGCATCGACGGCGTCGATGCCCCAACACTGAAGGAAGCCGGCACCGACGTCACCATTCAGAACTGGCGCATGGTCGCCGCTGCCCCCGGCCTGTCGGCAGAGCAGGTCGCAGCCATTACGGCCGATTTCGAGAAGCTGCATAACTCCGCCACCTGGCAGGAAACCCTCAAGACCAAGGGCTGGGCCGACACCTATCTGTCCGGCGATGCCTTCAAGGCGCAGCTCGAAAAGGATGTCTCGGCCACTGAAGCCATTCTCAAAGATATCGGACTTGTTCAATGAGCGAGGATAACACCTCCTCGGCAACTGCGCGCCGCCCGGATTGGGCGGCGTTCATCATTGCCGTTTTCCTCTTCGTCGTCGCCGGCGTGATGGCCTGGGATGCCTTGCATCTGAAAACGATCGCGCAGTACGACCGCATCGGCCCGGCAACGGTGCCTCAAGTGGTGGCGTTCGGCCTCTTCTGCCTCGGGATCTGGACCGCCTTCGAAGCCTGGCGCGGCGATTTTCCCGAACGTGACCGGCAGGAAGTCGCACCCGTCATCTGGATCGTCGCCGGTCTTGCCGGCCAGATGCTGCTTTTGCGCGTCGCCGGCTTCTCGATCGCGACCGGCATCCTCTTCGCGCTGACGGCACGCGGCTTCGGCAAGCGTAAGCTCTGGATCTCGCTGCCGCTTGGCATCGTCATCAGCTTCGTCGTCTGGGCGATCTTCTCGCAGCTGCTGCAACTGACGCTGCCGGCCGGCCCGCTCGAACATCTGTTCTTCTGACCGCGCCGACGCGCTGTCAGCTGTTTTGATTTGCGCGGCGCCTGACCCCGAAATCGGATGGTCGGGAACGCCGCTTGGGACACCAAGATGAACACATTTGAATTCCTATGGCAGGGTATCCTGGTTGCGATGCAGCCGATGAACCTGGTTTATGCGCTGGTCGGCGTGACGCTCGGCACCGCCGTCGGCGTGCTTCCTGGCATCGGCCCGGCACTTACCGTCGCGCTGCTGCTGCCCGTCACCTACAAGCTCGATCCCGGCGGCTCGCTGATCATGTTCGCCGGCATCTATTACGGCGGCATGTATGGCGGCTCGACGACCTCGATCCTGCTCAACACGCCGGGCGAAAGCGCCTCGATCGTCACCGCGCTCGAGGGCAACAAGATGGCGCGCGCCGGGCGCGGCGGACCGGCGCTGGCGACAGCGGCGATCGGCTCCTTCGTCGCCGGGCTGATCGCCACGCTCGGGCTCGCCTTCATCGCGCCTTACATCGTCAAGCTGGCGCTGGTCTTCGGGCCGCGCGAGTATTTCGCGCTGATGGTGCTTGCCTTCGTCACCGTCTCCTCGGCGTTTGGCGACTCCGCCTTGCGGGGCCTGACCTCGCTGTTCATCGGTTTCGCGCTCGCCATGGTCGGCATCGACCAGCAGACAGGGCAGGCCAGGCTTTCCTTCGGCATCCCCGACCTGCTCGATGGTGTCGAGGTGACGACGCTGGCTGTGGCGATGTTTGCGATCGGCGAAACGCTTTATATCGCCGCGCAGGGCAACCGGGTCGCGGAGAAGATCGAGGCGGTCAAGGGTTCGCTCTGGATGACCGCTGAGGACTGGGCGCGCTCGTGGAAGCCCTGGCTGCGCGGCACGTTGATCGGTTTTCCGATCGGCGCGATGCCGGCGGGCGGCGCCGAAATCGGCACTTTCCTCTCCTATGCGACCGAAAAGCGGCTGGCGAAAAACCCGGAAGAGTTCGGCCATGGCGCGATCGAAGGTGTGGCCGGCCCCGAGGCCGCAAACAACGCATCGGCCGCCGGCACGTTAGTGCCGCTTCTGACGCTCGGCCTGCCGACGACGGCAACGGCGGCGATCATGCTTGCCGGCTTTCAGCAATACGGCTTGCAGCCGGGACCGCTGCTGTTTGCCACCAATCCGCAGCTCGTCTGGGGGCTGATCGCCAGCCTGCTCATCGCCAATGCGATGCTCTTGGTGTTGAACCTGCCGATGATCGGGCTCTGGGTAAAGCTGCTGACCATTCCGAAGCCATGGCTCTATGCGGGCATCCTGCTGTTTGCGACGCTCGGGACGATCGGCGCCAATCCGTCGGTGTTCGAGCTCGGCATGCTGCTCGCCTTCGGTCTGCTCGGTTATGTGATGCGGCTCTTCGGCTATCCAATCGCGCCAGCCGTCGTCGGCCTGATCCTCGGCCCGCTTGCCGAGCAGCAGCTGCGCCGGGCGCTGGCGATCAGTCAGGGCGACGTCACGACGCTGGTGATGTCGCCGATCGCGGCGGGCCTGCTCATCGTTGCAGCCGCCGCCTTCCTCATCCCGTTGATCCTGCGGCTGCGCGGCAGGGGACAGGTGCTCTCGCAACTGGCGGCAAACGAAGACTAGCGCATCGGCCCGAAAATCGGAATCGATTTTCGGAAAGCGCGAGGCGCAGATTTCAAAGTGTTAGAGCAAGAAAAAGACCACCCACCCCCGCCTTGAGGCCGGCCATGGAGACATGCGCCGGCCTCCTGTTTTTGCATGGCTGCGGTGATTTTCTGAGCATTGTTGATGTGTATGCGCGATGCCATCTGCGAGTAGGCAATCAACGAGCAAGAGGAAAAGGACAATGTCCGCACTCCGCAAGTCAGTCCGTACTGGCTTCTTTGGCCGTGCATTCGCCGTCCTTGGCGCTGCAAACGCCGTCAGCGCTGCTGTCGAAGCAGGTCGCCGCCCGCGCCCCAACGACCTCACGAAACTCGGCATCGACCCGACCTCCTTCGAGCACGTCACCCGCTAAGACCTTCAAGTCATGCATGAATGAATTAGCCCGCAACCGGATGGTCGCGGGCTTCATTTTTATCCCAACGGGTGCAACAGCGCGACGCCCTGTGACACCCGACGTCAGGCTTGAAGCTCTTTCCGCTGGGCGTCGTGATCCTCCACCTTTTCGCGCCTGTTGTGGCGGATGGACGACCAAAGGGACAGGCCGATCAAGGCCGCGCCGCCGAGTCCGGTGATAACCTCGGGGATGTGTACCAGGGTCTGCGCATACATGATCACCGAGAGGATCAGGATGGCGTAGAAGGCGCCATGTTCGAGATAGCGGTATTCGGCAAGCGTTCCCTTCTCCACCAGCATGATCGTCGTCGAGCGTACATACATGGCGCCGATGCCGAGGCCGATTGCGATGACGAAGAGGTTCTGCGTCAGCGCAAAGGCGCCGATGACGCCATCGAAGGAGAAACTGGCATCCAGCACCTCCAGATAGATGAAGGCGCCGAGGCCGCCCTTGGCGGCAGCGCTCATCGTCTGCTGCGAGGCATCGAGCAGCCCGCCGACCACCTCGACCGCGAGGAAGGTGAGCAGGCCATAGATGGCGCAATGGACGAAGACGGTGGCTTCCTCGCCACCGATCAGCCAGGAAAAAACCAGCATCAGCGCCAGCACGAAGGCGATCTCGATGCCCTTGATGGCGGCCGAACGCGCCATCATCTTTTCAAGTCCGCCGATCCAGTGCACCTGCTTCTCGTGATTGAAGAAGTAATTGAGGCCGACCATCATCAGGAAGGTGCCCCCGAAGGCTGCGATCGGCAGATGCGCGTCGTTCATGATGCGGGCATATTCGGCCGGCTCCCGTGCGGCAAGCACCAGAGCATCCCAGGGACCGATCTGGGCCGCGATCGCGACGATTGCCAGCGGGAAGACGATGCGCATGCCGAAGACGGCGATGATGATGCCCCAGGTGAGGAAGCGCTTCTGCCAGACCGGCGTCATCTCCTTCAGCTTGTTGGCGTTGACGATGGCATTATCGAAGGAGAGCGAGATCTCCAGCACGGCAAGCACCGTGCAGATGAAGAAGACGGTCGCCATGCCGCCGATCGTGCCGGTCGTCTGCCAGCCGAGCATGGCGCCGAGAACGAGGCCGAGGGCAGTAACGATGAAAGCCCAGCGGAAATAGCTGAGCGAAGATTTATGGGTCACGGACTGGTTCATGGCCGCACCTCGCGGCCGCAAATTGCATCGAAGCGGACTGAAATATTGGAAAAACGCGACATGCCACAACGGGCATGCGGGTCAGGCATGGTGAGTCTGTTCATTGATGAAAAATCCGCCGGCTAAGCTGCAGGCGGTACCGACATCACGAGAGCGCCGTAAAAACTCTCGCCAGAGGGGCCCGGCACCAAAGTTCCCCCGTCAGCCGATGTCTGGAAGGCTGCGGGATAGGCTCTAGGTAATGAGCTTCCCCGGCCAGTCAAGGCTGGTCGCCACACCGGGATTGGGTAATTTTTTTGGAACCATCCTGATGCCCACCCGTTAGGCACTGTTGAGCTTAAAAAAGGAGGCCGATGATGCACACTTCGACCCATATTCCAGATAAACGCACGGAGGCGTCCGACCGCATGAAGCGGGCGAAGCCAAACCGCATGCAGAAGGCGCAGGTGCTGCCGCCGCATCAGGTCGATCTGACGCTGACGCCCGGCGTCTATCACGACATTCACGTGCCGGCCCATGTTAGCGGTGCCGATCTTTCCAAGGGTGGACCCGACATTAAGGCCCCCGGCGTGAAAGCCAATGCAGAGACCAAGAAATAACGGCTATTCCGGATGCCTCTTTGGCGCGCTGACGCTAGAGTTAAAACAGGATGAGAAACATATGACGATCAACTTTGTGCCCCGCGAGATCTTCATCCGGCACGAAAATGAATGGCAGGCTGTCCGCGAGGCGGCGGACGAGCGCGTCAATATCGGCAAACGCCAGAAGCCGTTCTCGTGCATTGCCGGCACGGCATCGGTTGGGAAAAACGATCCTTCGGCCGCACGCTCCGAATAACCAACCAGTCACGCTGGCGTTAGCGACGTTAGCGCCCGGCATGATGCTGGGCAGTCGCGTGCCTCACGCTCGAAGCCGATCAGCTCGCCGAAGACGTTCCATGGATTTTCCCCAGAGGAATTTTTCGCTGGCCAAAATCTGGGCGTGGAATTTGTTCAGCTTTTCCCCTCATGCGTTTAAGCAGGCGCACTGGCCCCACCGATGCACCTCGGCGCTTCCATGTTATTGGAGGGGAAGATCGGCCAACCATGCATCATCCTGTCGCCGCGCCAACCTTTCGGAAAGGATTGGGCAGCGATAATCCCGGCCTCACGGGAATCGGACAGATGGCCAAGACAGCGACACGCGGCCGCCGCAAGGCGCCAGCCAGAGGAAAGAGCAAAGCGCGTAGCAGCGGTGGCGGATTGCTGCCCTGGGCGGTGATCGGCATTGCCGCGTTCGGCGGCATCGTCGCCCACGACCATTGGAAGAGCATCCAGCCGATGCTTGCAAGGCAATCGCCGTCGATCACGCCGGAAACGGCGGAGCCGAGGCCCGTCGTCAGGAAGGACGTGCCGCCGAAGCAGGTGGCGCTTGCCGCCCCCACGCCCAAAACCGCAGCGTCGGTGCCTCAGTCGCAGCCGCTGCCGCCGGCCGCGATCCCGACGCCGATGATCCAGCCGATAAAGGCAGTGCCGTCCCCGGCCTTGCCTGCCGTTTCGGAAACCGGGGCGGTCGCCTTCGGCTATTGCGGGCAGGGCGCGCATATCAATTGCGTCGGCGACGGTGGTGTCTTCTGGTACAAGGGCGAGAAGATCGTGATTGCCGACATGGCAAGCCCCGTAGTCGATCAGGCGCGCTGTGACGGCGAGCGCCGGGTGGCCTTTGCCGCCAAGTCGCGGCTGCTGGCGCTTCTGAACGCCGGGCCCTTCACCATGAATGCCGCGGGCAAAGCCGAGCCCTCTGGCGCGCCGCGCGTCGTCTCGCGCGACGGGCGCTCTTTCGGCGCGCAGATGATCAACGAGGGCTTGGCACGCAAGCCAGGGGCTGCCGGCAGCGCCTGGTGCGCCTGAGAGCGGCTACTTACCCTTCTTCACCAGCTTGCCGCCGGTGCGGAAGCTGCCGGCGAAGGAGGAATCTTTGCTTTCGGCGGTGCATTCGATCGCGATCGGCTTGCCGGCATAGGGATTGCCGAAGGTGCAGAAGCCGGCGACCTTGACCTCCCCGGTCATCTTGTTGCCGACGCCGGTGGTGACGAGGCTGAGCGGCAGGCGGGCATTGCCGTTGGAGGCGGGCTTAATGCCGCTGCCGTCGCCCTGGAAGCCGAGCGCCTTGCCGTCTGAAGTGAAGATGAAGGTCACCAAGCCATTAACCAGCGTGACGCTGGCAAGCTCATTCTTGCAGCCCTTGGTGGCGTCGAATTTGGCGACGACCAGCTTGGCGCATTTGCCGGAAAGCGTAATGACGCCGGGCGCGCCGGGAAAGGTCTCGGCGGGCGCGGCCGGCGCGGCGGAGGCCGGCAAGGCGAGGGCAGCGGAAAAAATTGCGGCAGCGGCAAGCACGGATAACTTCATTTCGATCTCAAACCCCATGTCGTGGCGAAGCGAATCACGACCTCACCCTCGGTCCGCCATGGCATGGTTCTGTGTCCGAATTTGGCTCCGCTATTCCTGAAGCACAAAAATTTCACCGGCCGCCAGGCGGGCTCGGCGATCGGCGGCAGATGAGTGAAAAGTTGGTTGAGCTTGCCGGTTGCAAGGTCCAGCAATGGCATAGGCTGCCGGACATCGGCAACGAACCGATGTGACACGATAGTGGCAAGGCACTGATCGAGCGTGCCGTCTTGGACGCACTTCTGGTCAAGGGGAATGGGCCCAGGCAGGGAAGTCCAGGCCCATTCTTTCCCGATCGGAGGTCAGTCAGATCAGGAATTTGTAGCTTCCGGATAATTTAGAACAGGATTCAATTTTAGGCCGACCCGGCCTAAAATCATCCTGTTCCAGCCGGCCGCCCTTTATCAGAACGCGCGCTGCAGGCGGAAGAAGCCCGAGGTGACGTCGTCAGCATCTTCCGGATCGAGGTACTGAACCGAAATTTTCGTGGAGAGGTTCTCGACGATCTGGTAGTCGATCGTCACGCCGGCCTTCCAGGCATCGCCGTCGTTGAACTCGCCAGCAGTGACGCCGTAGTCGCCGTAGTACTGAACACCAGGGGTGATCTTCAGCTTGTCAGTCGCCTTGATGGCGTATTCAGCAGCGATCGCCCATTCAGCCTTGTTGTAGTAGGCGTTCGGGTTGGTCGCGTAGACAACTGCGAGGCCGAGCGTGCCCGGACCGACAGCAACCGTACCCATAGCGCGGACGGCGCCTTCTTCGTTGTCGGTGTCGTAACCGGCAGTGATCTGGTAGCTGAAGGCACCAGCCTTGCCGCCGAGACCGACTGCAACGCCGAAGTTGTTGGGTTCTTCGCCATGATAGAACGGGCCGTCTTCCAGCTCGTCGACGCTGATGCCAGCATAAAAGTCGCTGGTTTCGTACTGGTAACGGATGGAGTTATGCAGCGTTACCGGAGAACCGATGTCGTCGGTTTCGCCGGAGAGGCCATCGTCCCACCAGCTGTAGAACAGACCGGCGCGGAAGCCGGCGATGTCGAGGTAAGCGGAGTCCAGCTGGGCCTTCTGGGCAGAAGCGTTGTCAGCATTGAACTGCATGACGATAACGCCGGTCAGCGGACCATATTCAGTGTCGCTCTTGGCCGTGAACTGAACCTGACCGCGCGTGCGGGCGTCCCAGTCCGAGTCATTGGGGACAGAACCACCGCCGGCAGCGCCGATCGAGCTGGCGTGCGGAGCAACGTCAACCTGGAAACGGATGTAACCGTTGATCTTGAGGCAGGTTTCGGTGCCCGGGATGTAGAAGTAGCCGGTGCCGTAGGCGTCGCAGACGCGGACGTATTCAACCGGTTCCGGCTCGGCAGCAACGATAGCGTCAGCAGCCTGAGCGCCGGATGCTGCTGCAAGTGCAGCAGCGGAGCCGAGAAGAAGGCTCTTGATGTTCATGGAATAACCTCCAGTTCAGATGCAGAAGGATGAAGACCGTTGCCATCGGCAGTCCCTACGTGTCTTCACCCCGTGTGACCGAAGCGGCACCTTTTTGGCTCGGTGCCTGCCTCGCCGCGGAAGTTACATAGGGGATGTTGCACTGCAACGACATTGTCGATCGTGACAGCAGGCTGGCACGGCTATGTTGCTGAAATCACACGTATTTTGTCATAAACTCGTCATCTATCCGTCACAAAACCGCGCCTCAGGATGCGTGAGCAACGAGGGGCTGAACTTCGGTGGGGTATACAATTGATGATCGCGTGAGCATGTCCTCATGTGCGAACGCGCCGTCACTGCAATTGCACGAATCGGCAAAGAGCCGACAACCGCCATGGTTTGCCAGGACATGTGGATTTCGGGCCACGGGTTCTCACTGGCCGTGATCGACGAATGTCGCCTCGGCGAGAAGCGAAGAAGATCTGGCACGCACTTTTGCTGGAATTGCTCTATTCGCCTTTTTCACCAGCTTGCCGGCGGCCGCTCAGGCGTCGAACGGGGGAGAGCAATCGTCTCACTGGGGATTTTTGAAATCGTCCCAGAGGATTGCTGCCCCGGCCGCGAAAATGGTGATCGGTATCAGCCAAAGCTTGATGCTAATGGGTTCGACGACATGAAACAGCATATAACCGAAACCGAAGAAACCAGCCCCAACCAGGGTGAGGCCGAGGATAATGGATATTGCTTTACGTGTCCGCGTCCTTTGCGTCATACGTCCCCCTATTTCCCACGTGTGGGGCCATCCCACAGCCATTGAAACCCCGGCCCGGATCATGGCGCGGACCAATCACACTCAAGCCCTCGCTCCGCAATGTGCTGGATCTGGAGCACGTGCCAGGCTCAGGAATCAAAAAATCCCCAAGGGGGATTTATCAACGATGTCAGGGAGATCGGATGGTGGGCGTGACAGGGATTGAACCTGTGACCCCTACGATGTCAACGTAGTGCTCTCCCGCTGAGCTACACGCCCATCCGATGGCGGCGCATAGATCACAAAACCTTCGGAGCCGTCAATAGGCTTTTTTCAGTTTTGTGACGCGCCGCTCGTCACGCCTTATGCGGCAAGCATTTTGTTGACCTCATCGACGAGGTCGCGCAGGTGGAAAGGCTTGGAAAGGACCTTGGCATCCTTCGGCGCCTTCGAATCAGGGTTCAGCGCCACGGCGGCAAAACCGGTGATGAACATTACCTTCAGGTCGGGGTCGAGTTCGGTGGCGCGGCGCGCCAGCTCGATGCCGTCCATCTCGGGCATGACGATATCGGTCAGCAGCAGGGAAAACGGCTCCTCGCGCAGCCGGTCATAGGCGCTGGCGCCATTGTCGTAGGAAAGGACCTTGTAGCCGGCCTTTTCGAGCGCTTTCACCAGGAAGCGGCGCATGTCGTTATCGTCTTCGGCGAGAAGTATCTTCTGAGTCATCAATCCAGACCGCGATCCATAAGTTTTTGGTGGGCTACCAGCCGTTTACACTAGTCTTTACCCGGTAAACAACCGGTGAATTGCCTGTGCCTGACCGCCATCCCTTCTACATAGTATGGACTTGCGGCCGGGCAACTGGCAACATGGTCAAAGCAGTCAGTTCATGACATGGTAAAGAGGGCCGAAAGTGCCGGAAATACGCGAATACGAGCTTTTTGAGGTCCATGAGCCCGTGTCGCAGACCATTCCCTTCGTCTACAACTCCCCCCATAGCGGCCGTATTTATCCACCGGAATTTATTGCCCAGTCCAGGCTGGAGGGAATCGCCATCCGCCGTTCCGAGGATCACTATGTCGACGAGCTCTTCGGCTCGGCCATCGCACTCGGCGCGCCACTCCTGGCAGCCAACTTCCCGCGCGCCTATCTCGACGTCAATCGCGAGCCCTACGAGCTCGATCCGCGGATGTTCGACGGGCTGCTGCCGCCCTATGCCAACGTCAATTCGCTCAGGGTCGCCGGCGGGCTCGGCACCATTCCGCGCATCGTCGCCGAGAACATGGAGATCTATGCGCGGCGCCTGCCGGTGCAGGAGGGGCTCGACCGCGTCGAAGCCGTCTACAAGCCCTATCATGCGGCGCTGCGCCGGCTGATTGCGCGAACGCATGTGCAGTTCGGCTTCGGCGTGCTGATCGACTGCCATTCGATGCCCGGCAATGTGCGGGTCGCCGGCAGCACTTCGCGACCTGATTTCATCATTGGTGATCGCTACGGCACCAGCGCTTCGGCCGAGCTTTCGCGCGCGGCCATCGCTATCCTCGAGGAAATGGGTTTTGCGGCGATCCGCAACAAGCCTTATGCCGGCGGCTTCATCACCGAACATTACGGCCGGCCTTCGCGCGGCCTGCACGCGCTGCAGATCGAGGTGAACCGGGCGATCTATGTCGACGAGCTGACGCTGGAGAAACGCGAGGATTTCGCCGCGGTGGCCGATGCCGTCACGGACTTCATGCAGCAGATGGCGGACTACGTCGAGAAATTCGCCGGCGATCGGGCGCTGGCCGCCGAATAGATCTTTTTTCGATTTTGCTGACGTCTGCCTTCCCCGGCCAAAAAAAACCGCGCTTGTGAGCGCGGCTAAGTCTAGGGAGGAAACACCCAAGGAGGGTATTTACAGTCAGAAGACTGTATGAAGACGCTACTATTGCGCTGCACAAATGTCAAGCAATATATTGCGCTGCGACATCTTTGGGCAGTTAGAGCCAAATTGCCTGATGCGATTGCATTCCCGTTGCTTTTCGCTATGAAAAGCGCCATTCCCGCCAGCCAAACGGATCCATCATGTTTCCTGACCGTTCGTTCTTCAACCGCCTGGCGGAAGCCGCCCGGGCCGAGACGCTGCCGCGCTTCCGCTCCGGCCTCGATGTCACGAACAAGCTTTCCTCCGGTTTCGATCCGGTAACGGAGGGCGACCGGGCGGCCGAACTCGCCATCCGGGCGCTGATCGAGGAGAATTTCCCCGGCCACGGCATTCTCGGCGAGGAACATGGCGATGTCGGGCTCGACCGCGAATATGTCTGGGTGATCGATCCGATCGACGGCACGCGCGCCTTTATATCCGGTGTGCCGGTGTGGGGAACGCTGATCGGCCTGCAGAAGGATGGCAGGGCGATCATGGGCATGATCGAGCAGCCCTTTACCGGCGAGCGCTATTTCGCCGACCAGAACGGCTCGATCTATACCGGGCCGGAGGGCGAACGGCGGCTGGCGACGCGCCAGTGCGACGCGCTGTCGAACGCCATCCTGTTCACCACCTCGCCGCATCTCTTTGCCGGCGAGGAGATGGAGAAATACCGCGAGATTGAGAGCCAGGTACGGCTCTTCCGCTATGGCTGCGACTGCTATGCCTATGCGCTGCTTGCCGCCGGCCATATCGATCTGGTCATCGAAAACAGCCTGAAGCCCTATGATGTCGGCGGCATCATTCCCGTCATCGAGGGGGCGGGCGGCATCATCACCACCTGGGACGGCGGACGGCCGGAAAACGGCGGCTCGATCATCGCCGCCGGCAGCCAGGCCGTCTACGAAGCGGCGGTCGCCATCCTGCAGTGCTGATCCCCCGGTCGGAAAAGCCGATCCGGCTCACGTACCGAGGGCAGCAATGTCCTGGTTTTCTTCGGCATCGCTGCCGGGAATGAAGGCGTGGAAGGCCGCAAGGGCGGCGGCGCGGTAGATGTCCCGTTCCTGGAATATCTCGTGCCGGGCGCCGTTGATCGGCACCAACTGGCCGGCGCGGAAATAACGCGAAAGGCGCTCCTGCGCCGTATAGGGCACGACACCGTCACGCGTTGGGGCGATGACGATGGTCGGGATGGTGATCGAGAAGAGATGGTAGGGCGAGGTGACCCGGTCCATCGTGCGAAAGGCCTCGGTCAGCCAGCGGGCTGTCGGTGGCCCGAGTGTCAGCTCCGGATGGGCCTTCATCATCGCGACATTGCGCTCGAAGCGGTGCTCGTCCGAGGTCAGCGGATTGTCGCGGAAATCCGGCTCCTTCAGTTTCGAGGTCAGCGGCAGGAAGCCGAGGCCGACGGCGTTCAGCGTGCCGGCAAGGGTGCGAATGACGCGGGGCGAAGCCGCCTGGCCGGTCAGGCCGATGAAGGGCGCCGACAGCACCATGCGATCGATACGAGTGGTGAGATAGGGGGCGGCCGAGAGCGCGATCAGGCCGCCTGTGGAATGCGCGAGCAAGTAGAAGGGCAGGCGGGTATCCGGCAGCACCACCTTTTCGAGGAAGGTGTCGAGATCGCGCTCGTAATCGACGAAGCGGCGGATGTGGCCGTGGTTTCGGCGTTTCAGGAGTCGCTGCGAGCCGCCCTGGCCGCGCATGTCGAAGGTCGCGACCCAGAGGCCCCTGGCCGTCAGGTCGCGGATCGTCTCAAAGTATTTCTCGATATATTCGTTTCGGCCGTGCAGGATGACGACGGTGCCCTTGGCAACCTGTCCGCTAGCGCGGAAGACGGCGTAACGCAGTTGGTGGCCGTCATGGGTTTCGAAGAACCCCTCCGTGCGGTTTTCCGGAGCGGGATTGTCGGGCGTCGAATAGAGAACCTGATCCATGACTTTGCCAATGCGCCACTGCTGACTGCTTCCACCTTCAGGGATAGCGCATGGCACCCGGCTTGGAAAGCGGTGGGGGAAAAGGGCCGGCAGGAGCATGAGGGTGCTCGCGGCCGGCCGAAGTTGAGACTGAAGAAGAAGGGACGATGCACTTCAGCCATCGGGACCAGATTCACCCGACGCCGAAATTTCTAGGCGAATGCGCCTGAACGCGCTCCGAACCGGTCGTTCATGCGGGGTTCACGGGCCGATCAAGGCGATTCCGGAAAGGTCTTGAACTCGTCAAATCCCATCACCATCTCCTTTCTGCGGGTGCCGGAAAGGGCCTGCGCAACCGCCCCGAGGCCGCCAAAGATGGGGTTTCAGGGGCATTTCATCGCAACACGTCGCTTCCACAGGAGGACATCATGCGTCACGTAGACTTCTCTCCCCTTTATCGTTCGACCGTCGGTTTCGACCGGCTCTTCACCATGCTCGACAGTCTTGCCCAGCCGGAGCAGGCGCAGACCTATCCGCCCTATAATATCGAGCGCACCGGTGAAAACACCTATCGCATCACCATGGCCGTTGCCGGTTTCGACGAGACCGAACTTTCGATCGAAGCCCATGCCCATGTCCTGTCGGTGAAGGGTGAAAAGCACGAGGAACCTGCCGAAAGCGGCGAATTCCTCTACCGCGGCATTGCCAAGCGTGCCTTCGAGCGCCGCTTCCAGCTTGCCGATCATGTCGAGGTGACCGCTGCTTCGCTGAAGAACGGCCTGCTGCACATCGACCTTCTGCGCAATATTCCCGAGGCCATGAAGCCCCGCAAGATTACGATTGCTGCAGAACCGGTCGAGGCTCCGAAGGCCATCGAAGCGCAGATCATCAACGGCTAATCAGATCCTTGTCGGATGAAACGGACGGCGCTCCATCGGGGGCGCCGTTTTCTATTGCCGCTCGGCGCGACATGCTTCATGCCGGGCTGGCGGCTTCGTCGATTTCCTCGTCCGTTGCGCGGCGGGCCGCGGCGGCGGCGTATTTCTGGGCGATGACGGCGCAGACCATCAACTGGATCTGGTGGAACAGCATCAGCGGAAGCACGATCGCGCCGATCGACTGGCCGGCGAAGATGACGTTCGCCATCGGCACGCCGCTTGCAAGGCTCTTCTTCGAGCCGCAGAAGGTGATGGTGATCTCGTCGGCCTTATTGAAGCCCAGCCAACGGCTGCCGAACATCGTCAGCACCAGGACAATTGCCAGCAGAACCATGTCGGCGACGATGACGACGGCGATATCGGCGATCGAGAAGGTGTGCCACAGACCTTCGACCACAGCCGTGCTGAAGGCGAGATAGACGACCATCAGGATCGAGCCGCGGTCGACAGGCATCAGGATCTTCTTCTTGGCGCGAATCCAGTCGCCGATCCAGGGCTGCAGAATCTGGCCGACGATGAAGGGGGCGAGCAACTGCAGCAGGATCTGCTCTAATGCGTCGAAGGAGAAGCCGCCGTGGCCGCCGACGGAAAACAACAAGCCGACGAGCAGCGGTGTCAGGAACATGCCGAAGATGTTGGATGCCGAGGCCGAGCAGATGGCGGCCGACACGTTGCCGCCCGCCATCGAGGTGAAGGCGATCGACGACTGCACCGTCGAGGGCAGCACGCAGAGGAAGAGGATGCCGAGGTAAAGCGGCTGCGGCAGGATCGTGTCGGGGATCAGTCCGAGCGCCATGCCAAGCAGCGGGAAGATGCCGAAGGTCGTCAGCAGGATGACGAGATGCAGGCGCCAGTGCAGCAGGCCTGATATGACGACGTCGCGCGACAGGCGGGCGCCGTGCAGGAAAAACAGCAGCGCGATGGCAAGGTCGGTGGCGATACCGAAATAATGCGCGAATGTGTCGCGCGCCGGCAGCAGCGAGGCGAGGATGACGGTGCAGACAAGCAGGATGGTGAATGTATCGGGCAGAAAGCGGCGCATGGCGATCTCGCGGCGTGATAAAACAATCATTGTTCTGTCGTCCATTATGATCCAGGATGCAAGGAATAACAGTTATCGAGAAACTGGATCATGCTGGACCTTTCGCAATTGCGCAGTTTCGTTGCCGTCGAACAGATGGGCAGTTTCACGCTCGCGGCAGAGAGGCTCGGCCTCGGTCAGTCGACCGTCAGCCAGCACATCCAGCGGCTGGAGACAGCACTCGGGCGCAAGCTGCTGGCGCGCGACACGCATAAGGTGATGCTGACCGGCGATGGCGAGGCGCTGCTGTTGCATGCGCGCGCCATGCTTTCGATCGAGGGGCAGGTACAGTCGCTGTTTAAGAGCAACAGCCTGCGCGGCAGTCTGCGGCTCGGCGTGTCGGAAGATTTCGTCACCAGCCAGCTGCCGGCGGTGCTCGAGGATTTCGTTCGTTCGCACCCCTCCGTCGACCTCGAGCTGACAGTGGCGCTTTCCGGCGTTCTCTATGAGATGCAGGACAATGGCGACATCGATCTGGTGCTCGCCAAGCGCCGGCTCGGCGATGCGCGCGGAAAGCTCGTCTATCGCGAGCCGCTCATCTGGCTGGCGCGTGATCCAGAGCGTGTGCTCGCCTCCGGCCCTCTGCCACTGATCGCCTTTCCGCCGCCGAGCGTCACGCGAGTGATCGCGCTCGAAGCGCTCGGTCGAAACGGGGTGCCGTGGAGGATCGTCTGTACCTGCGGCAGCCTGAGCGGGCTGACGGCGGCGGCCCGGGCCGGGATGGGGGTGCTGGTGCAGCCGCGCAGCATGGCGCCCTCAGGGCTGAAGGAAATCGCTGCGGGAAGACTTCCGGTGCTGGAGGATGTGGAATTCGTGCTGGTTCCGCGCAAGGGCGCGGACCAGGCGCTGGTCTCGGCCCTGTCGGAGGATATTCTGCAAAAGGTGAGAGGACTGAGGTCGACGTGAGTCCTTGCCGGCAGCAAAAGGCCCGCCGGGCCGGCAAAACCTTTCGCTGCCGGCGATCAAGCGGCCAGGCATTTCAGGAAACCATCGACATCCGCTTCGGTCGTCGTGAAGCTGGTGACGAGGCGGATCAGGGTTTCGCTTTCGGAAACGAGTTCGGGCGTTGCCGCCGGGACCGGCCATTCGTAAAATTTCGCGCCCTTTTCTTCCGCGGTTTTTACGGCACTTTTGCTGACGACAGCAAAGACTTCGTTGGATGCGGTCGGCCAGGCGAGGCGGGCCGAATTGCTCGTGCCGATGCCGGCGCGCAGCCGGTCGGCCATGCCGTTCGAATGACGGGCAAGATCGAGCCAGAGGCCGTTTTCGAAATAGGCGTCGAACTGGGCGGCAATGAAACGCGACTTGGAGAAGAGCTGGGCGGCGCGCTTGCGGATGAAGGGCATTTCCCGGGCTTGATCCGGATTGAAGAAGACGATCGCTTCGGCGCACCAGCAGCCGTTCTTGGTGCCGCCGAAGGAGAGCATATCGACGCCACGCTTCCAGGTCATCTCGGCCGGGGTGGCGCCAAGTGCGACCAGCGCGTTGGCGAAGCGGGCACCATCCATGTGGAGCGGCAGACTGCGCTTTCTGGCGATGGCGGCGATCTCGCCGATCTCCGGCAAGGAATAGACGGTGCCGATCTCGGTCGCCTGGGTGATGGTCACGGCGCTGGCGCGGCCGTGATGGACGGCGTCCTCGGGAAAGCTTGCGATCTTTTCAGAAAGCTTCGCCGGGTCGATCTTGCCGGCTTCGCCGTCAACGGCAACGAGGCGGGCGGCGCCGGAGAAAAATTCCGGCGCGCCGCATTCATCCTCGATCACATGGGCTTCCGAATGGCAGAAGGTGATGCCGCCGGGGCGCTGGACGCTTGCCAGCGACAGCGAGTTGGCGGCTGTGCCGGTGGCGACGAAGAAGATCGAAACCTCACGCTCGAAGATCTCGGAAAAACGAGCTTCGACCTTTCTGTCGAGATTGCCGGCGCCATAGGCGGCGGCAAAGCCGGTCGATTCCGTCAGCAGACGTTCGGCAATGGATTTGTGGGCGCCGGCCCAGTTATCGGAAGCAAAGAACATGTGGGGAAACCGTTGGAAAGGAAGGGGCTGGCAAGTCCGCAGCGGACATTACGCCAAAGCTTCGCAGGATCAAGGTTGTCGCCGGCGACACATCACGGAAATTGAACTACGCAATCAATAAACAAAATAATACGTTACAACGTAATTTTCTTTCGTCATCGCCGCTACATAGGCAATCTTCCGTCGCAAATTGACGTTTTTTGACGGAGCGCTCTTGCAGAGCCGAATGCTTTCTGGCATAGAACTGATGAATTAGGACAGTGTTGCTGTCCTATTCTGGCCTTTATGACCGAAGAGGCGCCGAAAGCCCTGGAACAGACCGGCTTTCACGCTATAGTTCTTCCGAGCGTCAAGCCTTAAGGGGTGGCGCGCGGAGGCGAATGGCAGGCGCGGAACGCGACGGTTTGCTTTCCTTTAAAGCAGATGTCTGCGGCCGATCTTCACAATGCAACAGCGCTGTCATGCGCCGAACCTATCTTCGGGTTGCGGCGCGGGACGAAAAGCCGCCCGCGACCGCGCGGGCTTCGACAGGAGGAAAGATGATGACGAAGACGCCATCCATGGAAGTTGACCGGTTTGCTGCTGCTGAGCTGCGCGCGACGGCCAATATGTCCAAATCCGCCTCCGGCCTGCCGAAGAAGCAGGGCCTCTACGATCCGCGCAACGAACATGATGCCTGCGGCGTCGGCTTCGTCGCCCATATGAAGGGTGAGAAGTCGCACCAGATCGTCAAGGATGGCCTGTTCATCCTCGAAAACCTGACGCATCGCGGCGCCGTCGGCGCCGACCCGCTGATGGGTGACGGCGCCGGCATCCTGGTGCAGATCCCCGACCGTTTCTTCCGCGAGGAGATGGCCGAGCAGGGCATCACCCTGCCGCCGGTCGGCGAATATGGCGTCGGCCATATCTTCATGCCGCGCGATGAAAAGCAGATCGAGCACTTCAAGAAGGTGATCAAGGACGTCATCACCGAGGAAGGTCAGGTCTTCGTCGGCTTCCGCGACGTGCCGGTCGACAATTCCTCGCTCTCCAAGGCGCCGGCCATTGCCGCCACCGAGCCGCATCATGTGCAGGTCTTCATCGGCGCCGGCGAGGACGCCGAAAACAACGACGAGTTCGAGCGCCGGCTGTTCACGCTGCGCAAGGTGATCTCGAACCGCATTTATGACGAGTTCGACGGCGAAGAGAGCAATTTCTATCCGGTGTCGCTGTCGTCGGCGACGGTGGTCTACAAGGGCATGTTCCTGGCCTATCAGGTCGGCGTCTACTACAAGGACCTGTCGGATCCGCGTTTCGAAAGCGCGGTCGCCCTGGTGCATCAGCGCTTCTCGACCAACACCTTCCCGTCGTGGAAGCTCGCGCATCCCTACCGTATGGTCGCCCATAACGGCGAGATCAACACGCTGCGCGGCAACGTCAACTGGATGGCGGCGCGCCAGGCGTCGGTCTCCTCGCCGCTGTTCGGCGAGGACATTTCCAAGCTCTGGCCGATCTCTTACGAGGGGCAGTCGGACACGGCCTGCTTCGACAATGCGCTCGAATTCCTGGTGCGCGGCGGTTATTCGCTGGCGCATGCCGTGATGATGCTGATCCCGGAAGCCTGGGCCGGCAACCAGTCGATGGCGGCCGAACGCAAGGCGTTCTACGAATATCATGCGGCGCTGATGGAGCCCTGGGACGGGCCGGCTGCCGTCGCCTTCACCGACGGCAAGCAGATCGGCGCGACGCTCGACCGCAACGGCCTGCGGCCGGCGCGCTACCTCGTCACCGATGACGACCGCGTCATCATGGCGTCCGAAGCCGGCGTGCTGCCGGTTCCGGAGGAGAAGATCATCCAGAAGTGGCGCCTGCAGCCGGGCAAGATGCTGCTGATCGATATGGAAGAAGGCCGCATCATTTCCGACGACGAGGTGAAGTCGCAGCTTGCGACGGCGCATCCCTATCGCAGCTGGCTCAACCGCACCCAACTGATCCTCGAAGACCTGAAGCCGGTGGAGCCGCGGGCGCTGCGCCGCGACGTGTCGCTGCTCGACCGCCAGCAGGCCTTCGGCTATACGCTCGAGGATACACGCGTCCTGATGTCGCCGATGGCGACGACGGGCCAGGAGGCGATCGGCTCGATGGGCACGGATACGCCGATCTCGGCGATGTCGGAAAAGCCGAAGCTGCTCTACACCTATTTCAAGCAGAACTTCGCGCAGGTGACCAACCCGCCGATCGACCCGATCCGCGAAGAACTGGTGATGAGCCTCGTTTCCTTCATCGGCCCGCGGCCGAACATTCTCGACCACGAGGGGGCGGCGAACGCCAAGCGGCTCGAGGTTCGTCAGCCGATCCTGACCAATGGCGATCTCGAAAAGATCCGCTCGATCGGCCACACGGAAGATCGTTTCGACACCAAGACGCTCGATTTCACCTATGATATCGAGCGTGGTGCCGAAGGCATGCCCGAGATGCTCGACCGGCTCTGCGAGCGCGCGGAAGCGGCCGTCAAGGGCGGCTACAACATCATCGTGCTCTCCGACCGCCAGATCGGGCCGGACCGGATCGCCATTCCCGCGTTGCTCGCCACCGCTGCCGTGCATCACCATTTGATCCGCAAGGGGCTGCGCACCTCGGTCGGTCTCGTCGTCGAGACCGGAGAGCCGCGCGAGGTCCACCATTTCTGTCTGCTCGCCGGCTACGGCGCCGAGGCGATCAACCCTTATCTTGCCTTCGACACGTTGCTCGACATGCATGCCAAAGGCGAATTCCCGAAGGAAGTGGATGCTTCCGAAGTCGTCTACCGCTACATCAAGGCAGTCGGCAAAGGCATCCTCAAGGTCATGTCGAAGATGGGCATCTCGACCTACCAGTCCTATTGCGGCGCGCAGATCTTCGATGCGATCGGCCTGCAGTCGGAACTGATCGACAAGTATTTCTTCGGAACCGCGACGATGATCGAAGGCGTCGGCCTCGAGGCGATCGCCTCAGAAACCGTCGCCCGCCATAACGCGGCCTTCGGCACCGATCCGCTTCTAGCCACGACGCTCGACATCGGCGGCGAGTATGCCTATCGCATGCGCGGCGAAAGCCATGCCTGGACGCCGGATGCGGTCGCGGCCCTTCAGCATGCCGTGCGCGGCAATGCCGAGGACCGTTACCAGGAATTCGCCGAGATGGTGAACAACTCGGCGCTGCGGATGAACACGATCCGCGGGCTGTTCAAGATCAAGAGCGCCGAAGCGCTCGGCCGCAAGCCGGTATCGGTCGACGAGGTCGAACCGGCGGCCGATATCGTCAAGCGGTTCTCGACGGGCGCAATGTCCTTCGGCTCGATCTCCAGAGAGGCGCATACGACGCTGGCGATCGCCATGAACCGGATCGGCGGCAAGTCGAACACCGGCGAAGGTGGTGAGGAATCCGACCGCTACATGCCGCTGGCCGATGGTTCGATGAACCCGGAACGCTCGGCGATCAAGCAGATCGCCTCGGGCCGCTTCGGCGTCACCACCGAATATCTCGTCAATGCCGACATGCTGCAGATCAAGGTTGCGCAGGGCGCCAAGCCTGGCGAAGGCGGCCAGCTGCCCGGTCACAAGGTCGATGCGACCGTTGCCAAGACCCGACATTCGACGCCGGGTGTCGGCCTGATTTCGCCGCCGCCGCACCACGACATCTATTCCATCGAAGATCTGGCGCAGCTGATCTACGATCTGAAGAACGTCAACCCGACCGCCGATGTCTCGGTCAAGCTCGTCTCCGAAGTCGGCGTCGGCACGGTTGCCGCCGGCGTCGCCAAGGCACGCGCCGACCACATCACGGTCGCTGGCTTCGACGGCGGCACGGGTGCGTCGCCGCTGACGTCGCTGAAACATGCCGGCAGCCCCTGGGAAATCGGCCTTGCCGAGACCCAGCAGACGCTGGTGCTGAACGGGCTGCGCTCGCGCGTCGCCCTGCAGGTGGACGGCGGCCTGAAGACTGGCCGCGACGTTATCATCGGCGCGCTGCTCGGAGCCGACGAATTCGGCTTTGCCACCGCGCCGCTGATTGCCGCCGGCTGCATCATGATGCGCAAGTGCCATCTCAACACCTGTCCGGTGGGTGTGGCGACCCAGGATCCGGTGCTGCGCAAACGCTTCAAGGGCGCGCCGGAGCACGTCATCAACTATTTCTTCTTCGTCGCCAACGAAGTGCGTGAAATCCTCGCCTCGCTGGGCTTCACCCGGCTCGACGAGATCATCGGCGCCTCGGAGCTTCTGAAGAAGGACGAGATGCTGAACCACTGGAAGGCAAAGGGCCTCGATTTCAGCCGTATCTTCCACAAGGTCGACGCTCCCAAGGAAGAGACCTTCTGGACGAGCCGGCAGAAGCACCCGATCGACGATATTCTCGACCGCGTGCTGATCGAGCAGGCGCAGCCGGCACTGACGGCCAAGACGCCCGTCGCCTTCGAAGTCGGCATCAAGAACGTCGACCGGTCGGTGGGCGCGATGCTTTCCGGCGAGGTCGCCAAGCGTTATCGCCATCGCGGGCTGAAGGAAGACACGATCAACGTGACGCTTCGCGGCACGGCGGGGCAGAGCTTCGGCGCCTTCCTGGCGCGCGGCGTCACTTTCAACCTGATCGGCGACGGCAACGACTATGTCGGCAAGGGCCTTTCGGGCGGCAAGATCATCATCCGGCCGCCGGAGAATTCGAGGATCGTAGCCGAGGACTCGATCATCGTCGGCAACACCGTGCTCTATGGTGCGACCGAGGGCGAATGCTATTTCCGCGGTGTAGCGGGCGAACGTTTCGCCGTGCGCAATTCAGGCGCGATTGCCATCGTCGAAGGTGTCGGCGACCATGGCTGCGAATACATGACCGGTGGCGTCGTCGTCGTGCTCGGTGCCACGGGCCGTAATTTCGCGGCCGGGATGTCCGGCGGTGTCGCCTACGTGCTCGATGAAACCGGCGATTTCGCCAGCCGCTGCAACATGGCGATGGTCGAGCTCGAGCCGGTGCCCGAGGAGGACGACATGCTGGAGAAGCTGCACCATCACGGCGGCGACCTCATGCACAAGGGACGCGTCGACGTCTCTGGCGACATGACGCGCCATGACGAGGAGCGCCTCTACCAGCTGATCTCCAACCATCTGCACTATACCGGCTCGGCCCGCGCCACTGAGATACTCGACAACTGGGCCGAATACCGTCCGAAGTTCCGCAAGGTCATGCCGGTCGAATACCGTCGTGCGCTCGAGGAAATGGAGCGCAGCCGGATGGGCATCGCCGCGGAATGAATTGCACCGGGACATCCGTCACCTGCTGACTGCAGGTGACGGATGACGACAATATCTCAACGACCCGTGACGATCACGCCGACGACGAAGGTGTTCAGATCGCACGGATGTCTTGCAGGGGATATGATCCAATGACGGTCAAGACAAGCAACTTGCCCCGGGTACCGGGACTGACGATAGACAGATTGGCTGCGGTGAGGCGGTCATGAGGGTAAGGGACGAAAACATGGGTAAGGTAACAGGGTTTCTGGAAATCGACCGGCAGGTGGCAAAGTACCAGCCGGCGTCGGATCGTATCCGTCATTTCCGCGAGTTCACGATCCCGATGTCGGACCCGGAAGTGCAGAAACAGGCCGCGCGCTGCATGGACTGTGGCATCCCCTATTGCCACGGCCCGACCGGCTGCCCTGTTCACAACCAGATTCCCGATTGGAACGACCTCGTCTACAACAACAACTGGGAAGCGGCGATCCAGAACCTCCATTCGACCAACAACTTTCCAGAGTTCACCGGTCGCGTCTGCCCGGCGCCCTGCGAGGAAGCCTGCACGTTGAACCTCGAGGATGCGCCGGTCGCCATCAAGACGGTCGAACAGGCGATCGCCGACAAGGCCTATGAGCTCGGCTTCATCCGGCCTCAGCCGGCCACGGTCCACACCGGCAAGAAGGTCGCCGTCATCGGCTCCGGTCCCGCCGGCATGGCGGCCGCCCAGCAGCTCGGCCGCGCCGGCCACGAGGTGCATCTCTACGAGCGCGAGACGAAGCCGGGCGGACTGCTGCGTTACGGTATTCCGGATTTCAAGATGGAGAAGAACTTCATCGACCGCCGCGTCGAGCAGATGAAGGGCGAGGGTGTCACCTTCCATTGCGGCGTCAATGTCGGCGTCGACGTCAAGGTCGAGCAGTTGCTCGCCGATCACGACGCCGTCCTCTACTGCGGCGGCTCCGAGACGCCGCGCGAGGCGGGTATCCCAGGCACCGACCTTGTGGGCGTGCATGATGCGATGCCCTATCTCGTGCAGCAGAACCGCCGCGTCGGGCGCGAGAACATCGACAGCGTCGGCTGGCCGTCGGACCCGATCCTTGCCGGCGCCAAACACATCGTCGTCGTCGGCGGCGGCGATACGGCTTCGGACTGCGTCGGCACGGCCTTCCGCCAAGGAGCCGTCAAGGTTACCCAGCTCGACATCCGGCCACAGCCGCCGGAGAAGGAAGACAAGCTTGCCGTCTGGCCTTTCTGGGCGACGAAGATGCGCACCTCCTCCTCGCAGGCCGAGGGTGCGGTGCGTGAATTCCAGGTGGCCACTCTTGAATTCGTCGGCGAAGACGGTGTGCTGACCGGTGTCAAATGCTGCGAGGTCGATGAGCGCCGGCGGCCGGTTCCAGGCACGGAATTCGTCATCCGCGCCGATCTCGCCTTCATCGCCATCGGTTTCCGCGGCCCGTTCACAACAAGCGTGCTGAAGGAGCTCGACGGCAAGCTGACGCTCAACACCGACAAGCGCGGCTCGACCAACGTCGTCGCCAACGACCGTGACTACAAGACTTCGGTCGACAAGTTCTGGACGGCGGGCGACGTGCGCCGCGGCCAATCGCTGGTGGTTTGGGCGATCCGTGAAGGCCGCCAGGCAGCGCGCGCCATCGACGAGGAATTGATGGGCTCGACCGTGCTGCCGAACTGACCATCGGCTGCGCACACTTCCCGAAGACACGAATTCCGCCTTTCCGGCGGAGTTTTTTGATTTTGTCGCGAAAGCCAGAACATGCGAAATGGGCTAGGTTGGTCTGCGCTTAAACCGCGCCTCCAATTCCATCTCCATCACGACGTCGGTCTGCAAGTCGTCGCCGACCGCAAACGTGGTGCTCCCGGTTGCCGCAAATCCGGCCCGTTTGTAGAACGCTATTGCTCGCGCGTTTCGCTCGAACACGGTTAGTTCAAGTCGCGTAACACCACGCTGTGCCGACTCACTCACAACCGTATCGAGAAGATCGTTCGCCAATCCGCTTCCTCTCCATTCGGCATCTATGTAAATCCGGTTGAGAAGAGCCGAGCGACTTTCGGTTGACCCCACAACGACTTGTGCAAATCCGATGATGAGATCATCGATCGTCGCAAGGAAAACAGCGGCTGAGAGATCGACAATCTCCGCTTCCTGACGTTCCCTGTTGAAATTCTTATAGATATAGGCGTCAAGATCGGCGGCTGCCGTGTTACTGCTGTAGGTTGCACGGAATAGCCTTGCGGCGAATTTGGACAAGGCTACCGCATCCGATTGACACGCGCGTCTGATCACAAATGAGCCCATCAACCCAATGCCTGCCAATGCTTGATTGAATTTCGGCGACGTCACGAAAGTGGATGTCCTGAGACGATCGAGGCATAAAATGTCTTACGCAGACGTTCTTTGCAAGGATGCCGCCCGCAAAGTCCCGCTGCGAGCACGTTTGGACCTCAGACGGCGCTTTTCACTTGACCGAGACTTCGGCCGGCGCTTTTGCTACAGGCAGGCGGTAATCGTCGACGCGGCCGGGAGGTGCTGGCGTCATTTCGCCCTGCTCGACCAGCAGATCGCGCGGCGATCGCGTCAAAGTCGGCGGCGGCGGCCTGGCGCCGAGAAGCTCGGCGCCGCCGTCGAGATTGGGATCGGAGAGACTGATCGGCACGGTATGTTCGACCGGATTGGCTGGAAGGCCGAGACCGGGCAGATTGCTGGAGTCGAGGCGGACCAAGTCGGGGCTTGCCTGCGTGCCGAGAAGACGCCGCGCCGGTTTTTCCACATAGAAGGCAAGTTTGCGCCGGCCGGCTTGGGTCAGGTTGATGCCATCGGAGGTGCGCAGGCGCACCTGCTGACCGTTCACATCCGAACCGGTGACGATGAAATTGCCATTTTCGTCAACGAAACCATCCCAGATATCGACGAATTCGCCGCCGATGCTTTCGACCTGGTTGCGGTAAAGCTGATTCATCTGGACGGCATCGGCCGTCATCGAATCGGATTCGAAGGCGGGGAGGCCGACCCAGAGCAGAGGGATCTTGCGGCCGGTGACTTCCTTGCCGAAGGAAAGGACACGACGGCGGTATTCACTGAACCAGCCGTCGGTACGGAATTTTTCCTTGGCGGTGTCGGTCACCATCTGCTGGCGGTCGTTGGCGCCGATCATGACGACGACCATTGCCGGCTTCAGCTCGTCGATCATCTTCGGCAGCTGTTCCGGCCAGTCGTAATAATCGTCGCGGACAAGACCCGAGGAGACGTTGCCGCGGGCTTGGACGACCACACCCGGTGAGGTCTCGAAGGCGGCGGTGAGGCCGTCGCCGAGGCCGCTGGCCAGGAAATCGCCGACGATCAGGATCGTCCGGGCGTCGCCGAGCTTTTGCACCGCCGGCTCCTCCTGTACGGGAGCGCGGACCGGCGGCGCGGTACGTGTATTGACGATGGCCTTCGGCGCCGGCGGCCGTTTGCGCTGCTGGCGTCTCGGCTGCTGGACGTCAGGGGCTTGCGGCCCGTCATCGAGATAGCGCCGGCCGAGAAAGAAATCGAGGATCGATCGGCGTTGATAGCGCTGCTCCTGGGCTTCGGCGACACGCACCGGCGTAAGGGCGCCAAGGCATAGCGAAGCCGCCGTCAAGGCGAGCACGAGCCAACGGATTTTACGGGTCCGATCAGTTTTCTCAGTCATGGGCAGTTCCGCATCTGCCGGCATCTTGCACGTGGGGTAGGCCAGCGTCCACTCCCGCTCTTATCTAGGTCACTGTTCTGCCTGTTGTAGAGCATCATGCCGAAAAGTGTGTGGGGTCTTCGGGCGGTATCATGCCCTACTTCCTTGATTCAAATGCGGATTGAGATTTCCGGCCGATCCGGCCGGGATCATCCCGATCTAGCGGCGCAATGCGTTCAGAAGCGGCAAGGAGGGCTCGCCGTCCGGCTGCATGCCGATGCGCGACTGCACGGCTGATATCGCCGCCTTCGAACCCGAGCCGAAATTGCCGTCGACCTCGCCATTGTAATAGCCGAGCGTCTTCAGGCGGGTCTGCAGCTCGAATTTCTCGGTGATATCGAGGGCACCGTCCGGGCGCGGCCAGCGCTGCTGCATGCCGCCGTAGCCGGCGATCTGGTCGGCCAGCAGACCGACGGCAAGCGCGTAGCTGTCCGAGGCATTGTAATTCTTGATGGTGAAGAAGTTGGCGGTCATCAGGAAGCCCGGGCCACTGGGCCCGGCCGGCATCTTCAGCACGGCCTTGGCGGCGCTCTCGCGGAAGGCCTTGCCGTTCGGGCGGGTCAGGCCGAGTGCTGCCCATTGGGCCAGCGTATGGGTCTTGCCGGCCTGCTGGGCGACTGCGGCGGGAACGACGACCTCGTAGCCCCAGGTCTTGCCGGCGTCCCAGCCATTTTTCATCAGGAGGTTGGCCGAGGTCGCCAGCGCGTCGGGGATCGAGTTCCAGATGTCGCGATGGCCGTTGCCGTCGGCATCGACGGCATAAAGCAGGTAGCTTGTCGGAATGAACTGGGTGTGGCCCATGGCGCCGGCCCAGGAGCCGGTCATCTCGCGTGCCGGCACATCGCCGTTCTGCAGGATCTTCAGCGCGGCGACCAGCTGCTTCTTGGCGAATTTGGCCCGGCTCGGATCGGCATAGGCAAGTGTTGCCAAGGCGCGCGGCACGTAATGCAGCCGGTCGTCCTTGTCGAGGACCGCGCCGTAATTCGATTCCATCGACCAGATGGCCAGCAATATGGTCTTGTCGACGCCGAACCGCTGCTCGATCGCAGCGAGCGTTCTTGCGTGCTTGACGGCCATCTCGCGGCCGATCTTGACCGTATAGGGATTGACGCGGGAATCGATATAGTCCCAGATCTTCGAGGTGAATTCCGGCTGGTAGGCCGCCTTTTCGAGCACGGTCGGATCGGGATCGCTCACCCCGGAAAAGGCCTTTTGATAGGTTGCCTTACTGATGCCACTCTGAGCGGCAGTCTGGTAAAAATCCGCGATCCATTTCTGGAAGCGGGAATCAGCTTTCGCGTTGTCGGGGACCAGTGCCACCTGGGCGGCGACAACGAGGGCGAGAGCAAGACCACGAAGGGAGTTTTTGTGATTCTGGGTCATCGACAGTCGTATCCGTCATCTTCAGTTTCCGGTGCAGCGGGGCATCATGTCCGCCCAGACCCGAGACTACAGGAACGGAGTCAATAAATTCTTTACCATGGCGACCCGCTGCGGTCACCATTTGCAAAACAGTAGCAATTCTATACTAGTTAAAGCTAAAAAACTCCATTTCCAAAGCGATATGATCGAAGCAGGAGGCCGGGTGTGGCTCAACACAACAAAGTTCGTAAAGCAGTATTTCCGGTTGCCGGGTTGGGAACGCGATTCCTTCCGGCGACAAAGGCTGTTCCGAAGGAAATGTTGACCGTCGTCGACAAGCCCATCATTCAATATGTCGTCGATGAGGCGATCGAGGCCGGGATCGAACATCTCGTTTTCGTCACCGGACGCAACAAGCACGTCATCGAAGATTATTTCGACATTCATTTCGAGCTGGAACAGACGCTGCGCGAGCGCGCCAAGAAGGCGGAAATTACCCTTCTCGCCCAGCAATTGCCGAAGGCCGGGACGGTGAGCTTCACTCGCCAGCAAGAGCCTCTCGGCCTCGGCCACGCCGTGTGGTGCGCCCGCGAGATCGTCGGCGACGAGCCCTTCGCACTGCTGCTGCCCGATATGATCATGAAGGGCGACAAGGGCTGCATGAAGGGCATGATCGACCTCTATGCCCAGAGCGGCGGCAATATCATCGCCGTCGAGGAATGCGCCCCGGACCAGGCGCATAAATACGGCATCGTCGGCGTCGGCGAGGCGATCGGCGACGGTTTCCGCATCACCGGCATGGTGGAAAAGCCCGCCAAGGGGACGGCGCCTTCCAACTTCTTCATCAACGGCCGCTATATCCTGCAGCCGGAGATCTTCAAGATCCTCGAAACCCAGGAGCGCGGCGCCGGCAACGAGATCCAGCTCACCGACGGCATGCTGAAGCTGCTGAAGGAACAGGATTTCGCCGGCTACCACTTCCGTGGCGCGACCTATGACTGCGGCGCCAAGGACGGCTTCATCCTGGCAAACGTCGCCTTCGCTCTCGAACGCGCCGATATCCGCCCCTCCGTCGAAGGCGGCTTCAGGGAACTGCTGGCCGGCCTGAAGTAAGGTTGCTGCTCAGCGCAGATTCAAAGTGATAGAGCGCCGCGCTTCCTATCGGACGCGCGGCGCTTCCATTTCCTCGATGCAAGCCGCTCCCGCACTTTTGCTGGAGTTGCTCTAAAACGCGTCGCGATCTTTCAGATTCGCTCCTAGCGATTTAGCTCTTTGTTTTTCCGCATGTCGTTGTCGCAAAACCGCGGCATACTTTTGCGCGACATGCTCTAGCGTTTCAGCTTGAGACCGACGCCGGCACGCCATTGCTGCGAATCGGTGCCTTCCTCGCGCGTCGTCAGCTCGTAGCCGAGCGTGCTGGTCAGATCGAGATAGCGGTTGATGTTCCAGGTCAGGCCGGTTGCTGCGGTATAGACGAGCTCGTCGTTGATGGTGCTGTCGGTGGGATAATCGCGCCATATCACCCCGCCGATCATGGTCCCGACCAGATTGTCGCGCAGCTGGTGAGTGACCGTCGTCGTCAGCGCGTGCGAGACGTAGCCGCTTTCGCCTGCCGTGGTCGATGGCTGGATGCTGGTCTGCAGATCGAGATTGACATCGGTGCCGCGGATCGGCGACCAGAGCAGGCTCGCATCGAGCGTGGCGGTATCGATCGAGGACAGGCGGCTGTCTTCGAAATCCGCCATCTCGTAGCCGACGCCGACTTCACCTTTCAGCTTTTCACCGAGATCGACCTCGACGCCTGCCTTGGCGCCATAGCTATGGCCGGAACGCTCGTAGCCGGCGGAATCTTGAGTTTCGTCATAGACCGTGCGGCCGATGTTGGCCTCGATGAAGGGGATGAGCGCGGGTGACAGTTCGTAGCCGACACGGCCACGCAACGTGCCCGTCGTCTGATTGCGGTCGCTGAGGGAGACGGTCGTGCCGTTCGAAAGTTTAGCGTCCGAATAGATCGAGCGTGTCAGCGCAAGTGCAGTCGTGCCGCGCAGGATCCCGAAATCGCGCTGGACGGAGGCGCCGGCCGAAAATTCCTGGACGTCCGACTGCTGCGCGGCGTTGGTGATCGCGTCGGGATCATCGGTGTCCTCGCGGTAGAAATTATAGCCGGCGATGAGGTGCGCCGTGGTGTCGTCGGGAAGATCGAGCCTGAGATCGCTGTTGATCTTGAAGGAGGGCTGTTCCTCACCCTCGCCGCTGACATTCTTCTGCCAGGCGCCTTCCGAGGTCACGGTCAACTGATGCCGGCCCCAGTCCGAGGTCAGGGTCGCTGCTGCGTCCGTTTCAAGAAAGGCGCGCCGTTGCGTGGTATTGCCGTCCTTGGTGGTTTCAGTGTTGATGCTCTGGGTGACGCTCGGGCGAAGCACGAACGTGCCGATCGGGATTCCCGGCGTTTCCTCTTTCGAGGCGCTTTCGGCAGCCCTGCGGCGTGGCAGTGTCTCGTCGAGCGGCGCTTCACGGGTGTTCAGCCGGCGTATGTCCTCGTCGAGGATGGAACCGGTAATGTCGTCGCCCGCTTGTGCATCGGGTATGGCGGGCCGCTGCTGGGTATCGTCCGCGTTTGCGGTCGTGCCGTTTGCCGCGGGAGCGGCGGTATCGTCGGTCTCGTCATCGAAACCGGCGACGGATGCGGCGCTGTACGTGGTGCGATTGTCCTGGGAGGCGGCGGAGCGGCTGCTTGCCGGTTGCGCCGAGGCGGATTGCGCGAAGGCTGCCGTCTGACTGAGAAGCAAGCAGCCGAACGCAACAAAAGAGACGGCACGGCTCATGGCGCGGAGCGGCGTCACACTGCTCGTCTGGTTTGGCTGGCCCATGCAATTCGCGCCTGACATGCTTTCGGTTCTTACCCAAAGGTAAAGCCTCGTGGTTAATCATTCGTTGCTGTCGGCGGGCACTGTTCACAGTTCGGAAAGAGTGCGGGTCGGAAAGAGTGCGGGTCGGAAAGAGTGCGGGGTGGACTTGGAAAGTGAAAAGGTCTAACGCAACTTCATGAACAGTAGAGCGATAAACCTCGTTGAAAACAGCGTGCTCGAATCGGCAAAACGCACGATAGAGTCCGAAAGACGCGGTCTTGAAGCGCTCGAACAGGCCTTTGACAAGGGATTGGCCGGTCCTTTCACACGGGCCGTCGAAGTCATCGGCGACATCTCCGGACGGGTGATCGTCACCGGCGTCGGCAAGAGCGGGCATATCGGCGCCAAGCTCGCGGCGACATTCGCTTCGACCGGAACGCCTGCCTTTTTCGTGCATGCGGCGGAGGCCAATCACGGGGATCTCGGCATGATCGCGCGCGACGACGTCGTGCTGGCGATTTCCAAGGGTGGTGAGAGCGCCGAACTCAAGAGCATCATTTCCTTCACGCGGCGCTTCTCCATTCCGCTTATCGCGATCACCTGCAGCGAAGGGTCCTCGCTCGCGGCCGCCGCCGATATCGTCCTTCTGATGCCGAACGAGCAGGAGGCCTGCCCCAATGGGCTGGCGCCGACCACCTCGACGCTGATGCAGCTTGCCATCGGCGACGCGTTGGCGGTTGCGCTCCTGGAGGCGCGCGGCTTTACCGCCACGGATTTCCACGTCTTCCATCCCGGCGGCAAGCTGGGCGCGAGCCTGATGCATGTCGCCGACATCATGCATACCGGCGAGCGGCTGCCGCTCGTTGCCAAGGGCACACCGATGCCGGAGGCGATCACGGTGCTGTCGCGCAAACATTTCGGCTGCGTCGGCGTGCTGGACGAGGATGGGCGGCTCTGCGGCATCGTCACCGAAGGCGACATGGCGCGCAATCTGACACGCAATCTTTCAGAGCTTGCCGTCGATGACATCATGACGAAGACGCCGAAGACGGTGAAGCAGACGGTGCTGGCGACCACAGCCCTGGCGCTGCTTAACCAGCATCACATCGGCGCGCTGATCGTCATCGACGACGACTGCCGGCCGGTCGGGCTGGTGCATTTCCACGACCTGCTGCGGATCGGCGTCGCCTGATTAGGCTCGTTTGATCAGACGGGCTCGACCGTCAGGTCGCGGCCGTTGCTCGAAACCACCTTCACTTGCGTTCCGGCGGGCAAGTCGGGTCCCATCACCTGCCATAGCGTATCGTCGAGACGAATGCGGCCGCGGCCTTCGCGGATCGGTTCGTGCAGCGTCGCCGTGCGGCCGACGAGGCTCGCACCGCGCTGATTGAGGAAGGGCTCGTCGGTCGTCGCATTGCGCAGCGTCAGCCGGCGGCCGGCGAAGGTCGTGGCAACGGCGAGAAGCGCAAAAAGGATCGCCTGCAACTCCCAGACCCAGAAGGGGCTGTCCCAGAAGAGCAGCGACAGTGCACCGACGATCAAGGCAGCAAGTCCGATCCAGACCAGGAAGAAGCCGGGAACGATCAATTCGGCGGCGAGCAGCACGAGGCCTGCGACCCACCAGCTCCACGGACCGAGTTCGGCGACGATCTTCGCCAGCATGGCTTATCGCTCCTGCTCGGGGTTGAAAGGATTGGGGGTCGACGGATTGATCGGCGGCGTTGAGCGCGCCGGTGCGGGACGCGGACGCGGCGGTACCGGCAGCGGCGTTGACGGGCTGTTGCCGGCATCGCCGAAGACTTCGCGGGCAATGGCGCCGATGCCACCGAGCGAGCTCAGGATGGAAGAGGCTTCCATCGGCATCATCACGATCTTGGAATTGGGCGCCGAACCGATCGAGGTGAGCGCCTCGGTATATTTCTGGGCGACGAAATAATTGATCGCCTGAATGTCGCCGGCGGCGATCGCCTCGGAGACCATCTTCGTCGCCTTGGCTTCGGCCTCGGCCAGACGTTCGCGGGCTTCAGCGTTGCGGAAGGCGGCTTCGCGCTGGCCTTCGGCCTGCAGGATGGCGGATTGCTTGGCGCCTTCGGCCCTGAGGATCTGCGCATTGCGCGAGCCTTCGGCCTCCAGCACCTGGGCGCGCTTCTCGCGCTCGGCCTTCATCTGGCGGGCCATCGCATCGACGAGGTCGCGCGGGGGTTGGATGTCTTTGATCTCGACGCGGGTGACCTTGATGCCCCAGGGATGCACGGCCTCGTCGACGACGCGCAGCAGCCGGTCGTTGATCGCATCGCGGTTGGAGAGCAGTTCGTCGAGATCCATCGAACCCATGACCGAGCGGATGTTGGTCATGGTCAGATTGAGGATGGCGTTTTCGAGGTTGGAGACCTGATAGGCAGCTTGGGCGGCGTTCAGCACCTGATAGAAGGAGACGGCATCGGCCGAAACCGAGGCGTTGTCCTTGGTGATCACCTCCTGGGTCGGCACGTTCAGCACCTGCTCCATCACGTTCAATTTGGCGCCGACGCGCTCGATGAAGGGGGTGATGAGGTTGAGGCCTGGCTCCAGCGTGCGGGTATAACGCCCGAAGCGCTCGATCGTATAGCGGTAGCCCTGCGGCACGGTCTTGATCCCGGCAAAGAGCACCAGGATGACGAAGATGACCAGCACGATCACGACGATGTCGAAGCCGCCGAACAGCATGAAAATTCCTCCTATCGGCGCATGCGCGCCTGCCCAACTCATGTGGTGAGTTAGCACGTTCTTTGCGAAGAAGAAATGATGGCACAACCGGCTGACCTCCAAGCGAAAAGGAGGTTCCGTTTCGTCTAAGTCATTGGGCTGTCGCTAAAGCGCGTCGCGATCTTTCAGATTCGCTCCCGCGCTTTAAGTCTTTGTTTATACGCATGTCGTTATCGCAAAACCGCCTCACACTTTTGCGCGACATGCTTTAGCTCCTCGTCGGATGCCGCTTTCTGAGGGAGGCCCTCAGACCCAGCCCTGCAATTCGCGGCGGACGACCTTTTCCAGCACGTTCATTCCGTCCTCGCCGTCGTTGAGGCAGGGAATATGCGCGAACTTCTCGCCGCCATTCTCGTGGAAGGAGTGGGCGGCCTGTTCGGCAATCTCCTCCAGCGTTTCCAGACAGTCGGAGACGAATCCGGGATTGATGACGGCGATGCGCTTGACGCCGCCCCTGGCGAGCTTCTCCACCGTCTTGTCGGTGTAGGGCTGCAGCCATTCCTCCGGCCCGAAGCGGGACTGGAAGGTGACCATGAAGTTTTCCGCGTTCAACCCGAGCCGCTCGCGCAGCAGCCGGCCGGTCTTCTGGCATTGGCAGTAGTAGGGGTCGCCTTGCTTGAAATAGGACATCGGTATGCCGTGGAAGGAGGCAAGCAGCATCTCGGGCTTCCAGTCGAGGGTCGAAAGATGCTTTTCGACTGATGCGGCGAGCGCCTCGATATAGGTCTCGTCGTCATGATAGGCGGGAACGGTGCGCAGCGCCGGCTGCCAGCGCATCGAGAGCAGCTTCTGGAAGGCCTTGTCGTTGACGGTGGCGGTCGTCGCCGCCGCATATTGCGGATAGAGCGGGAAGAGCACGATCCGGTCGCAACCCTCTTCTTTCAGCGCATCGATGCGCGAGGCGATCGACGGCGTGCCATAACGCATGGCCCAGTCGACCTTGATGCTATCAAGATCCTTCAAGCGCTCGGCCATCAGCTCCGACTGGTTGCGGGTATAGGTGCGCAGATAACTTTCGTTCCTCTCCTTGTTCCAGATCAGCTGATAGGCCTTGCCGACCTTCTGCGGGCGGGTGTTGAGCACGATGCCGAACAGGATCGGATACCACTTCCAGGGCGACCATTCGATGACGCGGCGATCGGTCAGGAATTCCCTGAGATAGCGGCGCATCGAGGTATAGTCGGTGCCATCAGGCGTGCCGAGATTGACTAGCAGGACACCGATCTTGCCTGACTTGACGGCCGGATGGTCCGTCGGGCGGAGTGAAATATCTGCTGTCATTCTGGCCCCAACACTCTTTGGTCCCGTCGGCTCATACGCAGCCTCGAGATCGTGGTTCACCCTATAGAAAGAAAAACCGGCCCGGGAAACCCCGGACCGGCCAGTGGCATCGGGACAAATCGTCTTATTTGGCGGGGACCTCGATCTCCTTGCCAACCGACAAGCGACGCGGGTTCGGCTTGCCATTGGCATCCGAAAGCTTCCGCCACATCGTGCCGTCGCCATAGAAGGTCACGGCGAGATCCCAGAAGGTGTCGCCCGCGGCAATGACGTGGGTGGACGGCGTCGTTGCCGCGGGTGCGGAGGCTGCCGGTGCCGGCGCTGGTTCAGTAGCGGGCGCCGGTGTTGCTGGTGCCGGGGCAGCCGGTGCCGGTGCAGCGGGTGCAGGAGCCGGCCCGGTGGATGGAGCAGGAGCAGCGGGCGCGGGGCTGGGTTCGACAGAGGGGGCCGGAGCAGCCGGTGCGGTAGGCGCCGGCTCGGAAGCGGAGGGAGCAGGTGCTGCCTGCGCCAGTTCGGTGACGCGGCCATCCGTGTAGGGCTTGTAGGGCGAATGCGCGGCGACATATTCGGCGGTCACGTCGGCAAGGTCCGGACCGTAATCATAGGCGTTCTTGCCGTCCTTGAAGATCGAATAGCCGTCACCGCCGGCCCGCATGAAGTTGTTGGTGGCGACTTTGTAGGTCTTGGCGGGATCGATCGGAGTGAAGCTGTCGCCCTCCTTCACCTGGACATCGCTGACGCGGCTGCCGACAGGCTTCGACTGATCAAAGGAGAATTTCAGGCCGGCGACCTGCGGGAAGCGCCCGGCGCCCTGGTCGATCTGGCTGACACCATTTTCGAGCGCTTTGACGACATCTGCGCCACTCGTCTCAAACGTGGCGAGCGTGTTCTGGAAAGGCAGGACGGTGATGACCTCGCCCTGGGTGACCTCGCCGCCGTCGATCGACGCACGCAGGCCGCCGCCGTTCTGGACGGCGATGGTGACGCCCTGGTTCCTGGTGCGATCGAGCATGGCGTCGGCCACCAGATTGCCCATCGAGCATTCCTTGACGCGGCAGACCTTGCGGTCGCCTTCGATCGGGCTTTCGGAGGAGCCGATCACCTTCTTGCGCAGGTCTTCGATCGGCTTTGCCAGTTCGGTGACACGAGCGAGGACAGCAGGATCGGGCGTAAAGGTGGAATCGATCAGGATCGGATCGCCCTTGGCATCTTTGACGACACCACTATCGTCGAAATTGACGACGAGATCGCCGAGATACTTGCTGTAGGAGGCAGCCTGGACGACCGGCACTTTATAGCCGCCGGGATTGTCGACCATGGTCGGATAAGGGCCTTCCGCCTTGGGGTCAGTGTTGGAGAGCAGGCTATGGGAATGGCCGCCGACGACGACATCGACATCCGGGATCTTGGCGATCAGGGCGAGATCGCGGGGGTAACCGACGTGGGTCAACGCGATGATCTTGTTGACGCCCTGGCCCTTCAGATCCTGAACGGCCGCGGTAATGCTCTGGACGTCATCGGCGATCGTGACGTTCGGGCCAGGGGAGGAAAGCTCTGGCGTGTCATTGGTGACGGCACCGACGATACCGATCTTCTGGCCGGCGACATCGAGCACCAGCGAGGGCTTGATGCGGTCGCCGAGCTTGGAGGCGGCTGTCGCCTTGACATTCGCCGTCACGACAGGGAACTGCACCTTGTCGAGGAAGGTCGCAAGCCCATCCTCGCTGTCGTCGAACTCATGATTGCCGACGGTCATGGCGTCGAACTTCATCAGGTTCAGGAACTCTGCTTCGGCTGCTCCCTTGTAGGTCGTGTAGAAGAGCGAGCCCTGGAAATTGTCGCCGGCATTCAAGAGGAGGACGTTCTTGCCGGATAGTGCCTGGCGGCGCTGATCGATCGCGGTCTTCAGGCGGCCAGCACCCCCGAAGCATTCCTTCTTGCCTTCCTCTTCGGCCGAGCAGGTGGAGTCGAACTTGTTGATCGATTCGATGCGCGAGTGGAAATCGTTGATATGAAGAATATTGAGTTCGTAATCCGCAAAGGCGGCGCCCGTGCTCAGCGCCAGCATGGACGCGGTCAAAAGACCGAAGCTGAAAGACTTCGTCATCGCTGTTCTCCTGATTGAGGCGAAAGATCCCCCTGATCCCTCGCCGATCCCTTTCATCGTGCGCCGGGGCGGTTTCCCGGCCTGCGGATGTTCCATCAGACGATGCACGACCGCAAGAGAAAGCTGGGCTAGGCGAGGCGCTTTCCAAGGGGGCAGGGCAAAAAAGCCGGTTGCTTATCCCCGGCATTCGCGGTCGGCGGCGTTTCGGTAGAGTTCGTGCACGGCCTCTGTGATATTCGGGACCGTGGCGAGCGCGATGATCAACCAGAGAAGGGAGACGAGGCGATGAAAGCGCCGGCCGGCCCGATAGGCAAGGAGCGCGCCTGCATCATGGATCAGGACTGCCGGTACGGCTGACATCAATACCTGCAGCGGCTCGTCGCAATCGGGAGCGGCGATGCCCTGGGCACGATATTCGTTGGCCGGCGAAACGACCGCAAATGCCGCAAGCGGCATGGCGAGCAGCAGGACGAGGTATGAGGCGAAGGTCAACCTATCGCCTCATATTCAGCCCCGGCGGGAGAGCGTGAACTGTGCGCCGGAATCGGAGGTGCAATTGAGCTGGCTCGGGTTGACGAGGGCGCAATTGACCTTGGACTGCGTCTTGCGCACCAGCGAGGTCATGTTGATCTCCACCAGGGTCGGTGAGGTGTTGATATAGGTGCCCGAGGCAAGAAGCTGGTTGCTGTCGGTCGTGCGGGTGGTGAAAGTACCGCCCTGGAAGGTCGAAACGATGCCATTCGGATCGCTCCAGTTGCCTTCGACACCAGTGGCGGCGGGCGCGGTTGCAATCGGCAGGCGACGCGGCTCTGATGAAACGCAGGCGGCTAGAGCGGCCGCTGCACCGACAAGAACGAGACCAGTTCTGATTTTCATAAGGCTTCTCCCGGCGAATCGGCGCGGCGGATAGCCGCCAAGTTCGGGCAAAACATGCCGCGCGCCCGGCATGAAGGCAAGCCTTGGTGGGGCGGCGTGCGGCATTTAGACAGCCGGCGTTACAAAAATGCCCGCCTTGCGGCGGGCATTGTCAAAGCCGTGCAGGCGTGCTCAGCGAACCAGAACGTTCCTGAACTGCCACGGATCCTTGGTGTCGATATCCTCAGGGAAGAGGCCCGGACGGCCGTCGAGCGGGGTCCAGTCGGTGTAGTGGCCCTCGACCGGGCCGAGATAGGGCATCTGCACTTCGAGGCAGCGCTTGTAATCGATCTCGTCGGCTTCGACGATGCCGGCGTTCGGGTTTTCCAGCGCCCAGACCATGCCGGCGAGGACGGCTGATGTGACCTGCAGGCCGGTGGCGTTCTGATAGGGCGCGATACGGCGGGTTTCTTCCAGCGACAGGCGCGAGCCATACCAATAGGCATTCTTCTCGTGGCCGTAGAGCAGGACGCCGAGTTCGTCGATGCCGTCCTCCAGCTCGTCCTCGTCGAGAACGTGATGGACTGGTTGCGAGGTGCCGCCATTGCCGAACATTTCATGCAGAGAGAGCACGGCGTCGTTGGCCGGATGGTAGGCATAGTGGCAGGTCGGGCGGAAGGTCACTTCGCCGTCCTTGTCGCGTACGGTGAAGAAATCGGCGATCGAGATCGACTCGTTGTGGGTGACGAGGAAGCCGTATTGCGGGCCGGGCGTCGGGCACCAGGTGCGCACCCGGGTGTTGGCGCCCGGCTGTTCCAGGTAGATCGCCGCCTTGTTGCCCTTCTTGTGTTTCTTGGCGTTCTTCGGCATCCATTCTTCATGCGTGCCCCAGCCGAGTTCGGCCGGCTGCAGGCCTTCGGAGATGAAGCCTTCGACGGACCAGGTGTTCCAGAAGACGTTGAGCGGCTTCGGATGCTTGGTGCGCTGGGTGTCGCGCTCGGCAATGTGGACGCCCTTGACGCCGAGCTTCTTCATGAGCTTTGCCCAGCCTTCGCGATCGTGCTGGCCCGGTTCCTCGAATTTAAGGCCGGTATCGTTGGCGAGGTTGACGAGAGCCTGCTTGACCAACCAGGAGACCATGCCCGGATTGGCGCCGCAGGTGGAGACGGCGGTAGCGCCGCCGGGGTTCTTCGCCTTTTCCTTGCGCATCGTTTCGCGTAGCGCATAGTTGGTGCGGTCGGCATTGCTCATGCTCTTGTCGAAATAGAAGCCGAGCCAGGGTTCGACGACGGTGTCTATATAGGGAACGTCGAGTTTGCGGCAGAGCTTGATGATGTCGAGCGAGGAGGTGTCGACCGAGAGGTTGACGCAGAATCCCTGGCCTTCGCCTTCCGTCAGCAGCGGCTTCAGCAGTTCCTTGTAGTTGTCCTTGGTGACATATTCCTGGATGTGGCGAACGCCGTGCCTCTTCAGGATCTCCATGTCGGAGGGCTCATCCCGCGGATCGATGACGACCATCCGGCTCTTGTCGAATTTGAAATGGCGCTCGATCAGGGGCAGGGTGCCGCGACCGATGGAGCCAAAGCCGATCATCACGATCGGACCGGTAATTTCGGCATATACCGGATAGTTTTGTTCCGTCATTCTTTTCTCCTGTGGAAGGCGACGAAGGCGTTCAGCCCGAAGAATTAATTTGAAATTGCCGCAGAAAGTGCGAGGTGACCGGCTCTAATCATAAAACGGCGTCACAATAAAGAGCGTTGACGGGGAAAGGCCAGATATCGAGCGGCGAAGCTGTCCTGGGGACCGGCAGCCCGCGTGGATTCGAGCTCTTTCAGTGAGATCATCCATGATCGGCTCCTCTAAATTCAGCCCTTCAGGATTTCCAGTCCTTCGACCGCCGTCGTGACGGCAAGCTCGGTGATGTCGTATTCGGCGATGCCGTGGAGGGTGAAGGGATCGGCGGCGACATAGGCCTCAATCGCGGCGCGCTCGCCGATCGCGAGGATGACGCCGCCGGTGCGCGGCACCTTGCGGCCGGAAGCCAGAAACCAGCCCTTGGCATAGCCCTCCTTCACCCAGGCCATGTGCGGCTCCATGTGCCTGTCGGCTTCATCGTTGGATTTCACATAGGTGAGGGAGAGAATGAACATCGTCAGTTCCTGATGAGGTTTGCGCAGATCAGGCCGCGCAGCGAGTTGCCGATATAAAACGTGCCGGCATCGAGATCGGCAAGCGTGATGCGGCCGACACGGGCTTGGCGCCGGCAGATGAGCTCGGTGCGCAGCACGCCGGCGAGCAGGCCGCAGGAGATCGGCGGGGTGCGCAGAATGCCGGTTCCATCGTCCAGAAAGATCGAGGTGATGGTGCCCTCGCAGACTTCATCACGTTCGTTCAAAAGGATGACTTCATCGGCCTCATCAGGCCTGTATTCGGCCCGTGCGGCCTCGTAGGCGGCACGGCGCGTGGTTTTGACGCGCAGCAGCGTGTCGGCGGAATTCAGACGGGTTTCGGCGAGACGGACAGTCCAGGTAGTGTCGGGCGCCAGGGGCACGAAAGCGGCGCTCGTCACCTCTATACGGCCTTGCGCATCGAGGGTGAGGCGGATGCGCAGCGGACCGGCAGCGCCTGCAACGGCTTCGTCGAGCTTGGCCGCCGCCGCGATCGGTTGCGGGAAGCCAAGGCGACGGGCGGAGCGGGAAAGCCGGGCGAGATGCAGTCGCAGCCGGATGAAGCCCTCGCCGGGCTGCCAGCGCAGCGTCTCGATCAGCGAAAAATCGATCATCGCGCAATCCATTGGTCGCCGATGGCGAAGCAGGCCTTGAGCAGGCATTCCTCATATTCGGCCTCGGCTGTGGAATCAAAGACGATGCCGCCGCCGACGTTGAAGACGGCCCTGCCGCCCTCAAAAAGCGTGATCGTGCGGATGGCGACGGAAAAACGCATGGTGCCGGTCGGCGAGATCATGCCGATCGCGCCGCAATAGGCGTCGCGCGGGACATCCTCGAGCGCATGGAGGATTTCCATTGCCCGCATCTTCGGCGCGCCGGTGATCGAACCGCAGGGGAAGAGCGCGGCAAAGATGTCGCGGATCGAAAGATCGGGCCGGAGCCTCGCCTGCACATGGCTGACCATCTGGTGGACGGTCGGATAGGTCTCGATGTCGAAGAGCTTCGGGACATCGAGCGTGCCGACCTCGGTGATGCGGGAGATATCGTTGCGCAGGAGATCGACGATCATGCGGTTTTCCGCCTGCGTCTTGATATCGCGGCGCATCGCCTCGATGATCTCCGCATCCTCGGCGGCAGTCCTGCCGCGTTTTGCGGTGCCCTTCATCGGATGGGTCTCGATCCAGCCCTGTTCATCGGTGCGGAAGAACAGTTCCGGCGACCGCGACAGGATGATCGGACCGCGAAGATCGACCAGCGCGCCGTATTTGACCGGCTGGCGTTCGATCAGCGACCAGAAGGCAGCACGGGGATCGCCGTTCCAGCGGGCTTCGATCGGCATGGTGAGGTTGGCCTGATAGGCGTCGCCGAGCCGCAGGTGCTGGTGGAGGCGATCGAAGCGCTCCTTATATAATGGGAAATCCCAGGCGGCTTTCGGAGCGGTGAGGAATTCCTCGTTTTCGAGGCGCTGTTTTGGCTGGGCAAGCGGATGCGAATCGGCCTGCGGAGCGTCGAAGACGCCGAAACAGATGAGCGGGGTGTCGCGATGTTCCCCGGCGAAGGGAGCGAGTTTTTCCTCGAAGAGGTATCCGGCCTCATAGGCCATATAGCCGGCAAGCCATTTGCCTGCGGCCTTGGCTTCTTCCATCCGGGCAAGGCCTGCAAAGAACTCGGCGCGCGTCCTGGCAACGATGATCTCTGCCGGCTCGGCGAAAAGCATCACCTGTCCGGTCGTGTCGTCGCGGAAGAGGATGTAGGGTTGGTCAGCCACGCCACGCTTTCGGTTTGTTCTGTTCCTCATTGCTCAAAATCTGATTGGGAGCGTGAAGCATTTTCCCGCTTCTCCCCGAGGGGAGAAGTGACCCGTTGCGGCCCTTCCGCCTTTGGAGGAGAGGCTCTCAGCCCCTATCCAACGCTTCCAACTCGTCGATCAGCCCTTCGATCATCGACAGGCCCTGGCTCCAGAACGACGGATCTGTGGCGTCGAGGCCGAAAGGCTTCAGCAGTTCCGAGTGATGCTTGGTGCCGCCCGCCCTCAGCAGCTCGAAATATTTCTCCTGGAAGCCTTTCTCGGCTTTCTGATAGACGGCATAAAGCGAATTCACCAGGCAATCGCCGAAGGCATAGGCGTAGACATAGAAGGGCGAGTGGATGAAGTGGGGGATATAGGCCCAGTAGGTCTCGTATCCTTCCGAAATGCTGATCGCCGGCCCGAGGCTTTCCGACTGGACGGAGAGCCAGAGTTCGCCGATGTCGTCAGCCGTCAGTTCTCCTGATTTGCGGGCGGTGTGCAGCTTGCGCTCGAATTCGTAAAAGGCGATCTGGCGCACGACCGTGTTGATCATGTCCTCGACCTTCTGCGCGAGCATCGCCTTGCGCTCGCGTTTGTCGGTAGTCTTTTCCAGCAGCGCGCGGAAGGTCAGCATCTCGCCGAAGACGGAAGCAGTTTCGGCAAGCGTCAGTGGCGTCTGGCACATCAGCGCCCCTTGCGCGCCGGCGAGAACCTGATGCACGCCGTGGCCGAGTTCATGGGCAAGCGTCATCACATCGCGCGGCTTGCCCATATAATTGACGAGCACATAGGGATGGGCCGAGGGAACCGTCGGATGGGCGAAGGCGCCGGGCGCCTTGCCGGGACGAACCGGGGCATCGATCCACTGTTCGTCGAAGAAGCGCCTGGCGATATCCGCCATCTCAGGGGCAAAATTACCATAGGCCGACAGCACCGTATCCTTCGCCTCCGGCCAGGAGATGATGGCGCTGGAGCTTTCCGGAAGGGGCGCGTTGCGGTCCCAGAAATTCATCTGCTCCATACCGAGCCATTTCGACTTCATCTTGTAATAGCGATGCGAAAGGCGGGGATAGGCTTCGCGGACGGCCGCGGCCAGCGCATCGACGACCTCGCGCTCGACACGGTTTGCCAGGTGGCGGCTGTCAGCGATGTCCTCGAAGCCGCGCCAGCGGTCGGCGATCTCCTTGTCCTTGGCAAGGGTGTTGGTGATCAGCGTGAAGGTGCGGATATTTGCCTTGAAGGTTTCAGCGAGCGCTATGGCTGCCTTGCGGCGCACGTCGGGATCCTTTTCCTGCAGCCTGTTCAGCGCCACTTCGAGCGGCACTTTCTCGCCATCGATGTCGTAGCGAAGTTCCGCCATGGTTTCGTCGAAGAGGCGGTTGAAGGCGGCGGCCGATGTCATCGACTTCTCGAGGAAGAGCTGTTCCAGCCTGTCGTCGAGCTGGTAGGGCTTGTCCTTCCTGAGGTCGAGCAGCCAAGGGCGATAGTGTCCGGCGGCGGGATCATTCACCATGCAGGCGTCGATCACCGTGTCGTCGATGCGGTTCAGTTCCAGCGTGAAGAACAGGAGATGGCCGGAAAATTCGGTGATCTTGGCCTGCACGTCGCCGTAGAGCTTGCCGTTTGTCGGGTTGGTGGTGTCGGAGAAATAGGTGAGGCCGGCAAAGGAGCCGAGGCGGCCGATGACGTCGTCCAACGCCTCATATTCCTTCAGCGCCGCGCCGATGCCCTCAGCGCCCGTCTTCGCTGCCGCCTCCGTGAGTTTGCCCTTCCACTTTTCTTCAAAGGCGATTGCGGCCTTGCCGGCTTTTTCCATGTCGGCGACGAAGGCGGTGGAGGTAGCGGAGGGATAAAGATCCTGCAGCTTCCAGACCGGCAGATCGCCGAGCGCCGGGTCGGCGGCCCCAGCTGGCACTGCTGGAGATAAAAGAAGGCCGGCGTGCGGGAGCTTGATTTTCATGGGCGCAATTCCTCTCCACTTTCATAACAGGTCTGATTGTCTACCGCATCGGCCCGAAAATCGGAATCGATTTTCGGAAAGCACGATGCGAGGATTGAAAGTGTTACAGCGTCCCTTGCGCGCCTGAAAAGACGCGCGGCGCTGTAAGCGTGCGAAGGCCTCGCATCAAGGGGTTTTCGGCGCATGAAGGGCGTCGCTTCGGCACGAAAATGACCCGTTCCAATCGTTAAAATGCAATTGTTTCTCAAAACTGGATGTTCAAGCCTTCCTGTCAGAGTGCGCTTTATGGTTTCGCATGAAGTGAGGCGACAATGACCGGTTACAATGAGCTCAAGGGAGCAGGGCAAATCCTCGTGGTCGAAGATGACCCCGTGCAGCGCCGTCTGCTCAAGAACGCAATCGAGCGTCACGGCCATGTCGTGCACCAGGCGGAAAACGGCCGCATCGGCCTGGAAATGGTCAAACGCGACAGCGGCCTGTTCAACGTCATCGTCCTCGACCTGATGATGCCGGAGATGACCGGCCTCGAATTCCTCGATGCGCTTCACGAATTCGGCACGCAGATCCCGGTCATTGTGCAGACGGGGCAGGGCGGCATTGAAACGGTGGTGCAGGCAATGCGCGCCGGCGCCTTTGATTTCGTCGTCAAGCCGGTCTCGCCCGAACGCATCGCCACTTCGATCTCGAACGCGATGAAGCTCGACCAGCGCGAAGTCAAGGCGCGAGCCGGACGGCGGTCGCGCTCAGGTTCGGTCGGCTTCGACGATATCGTCTCGGCAAGCCCGGCGATGCTCCGCGTCATCGATCTCGCCCAGCGGGCGGCTCAGTCCAACATTCCCGTCGTGCTCGAAGGCGAATCCGGCGTCGGCAAGGAGCTGGTGGCGCGCGCCATCCAATCCGGCGGCGACCGCTCGAACAAGCCCTTCGTCACCGTCAATTGCGGGGCGATCCCGCATAATCTGGTCGAGAGCATTCTCTTCGGTCACGAGAAGGGCGCGTTTACCGGCGCGACCGAGCGCCACATCGGCAAATTCATGGAAGCCGATGGCGGCACCATCTTCCTCGACGAGATCGGCGACCTGCCGCTCGAGGTGCAAGTGAAGCTCTTGCGTGCCGTGCAGCAGGGCGAGATCGAAACCGTCGGTGCACGCACCGCACACAAGGTCAATGTCCGACTGATTTCGGCGACCAACAAGGATCTGATCGAGGAGGTCAAGAACGGCCATTTCCGCGAGGATCTCTATTATCGCCTCAATGTCTTCCCGATCACCATTCCGGCGCTGCGCAAACGCAAAGAAGACATTCCCAATCTGGTGCGCGTCTTTGCCGAGCGCTTCTCCAGCGAGCAGAAGAGTGGTCGCCGCATGACGGTGAATGCCGGCGCGCTGGCGTTGCTGACCGCCTATGACTGGCCGGGCAATATCCGCCAGCTTGAAAACGCCATCTTCCGTGCGGTCGTTCTGGCCGAAGGGCCGGAGCTGACCGAGGCGGATTTCCCGCAGATCGCCGCCCAGCTTCCTGAATACGATGTGGTGGACCACCTGGCGCTCGTTGCCGACAATACCGGCCTCGATCCCGACGATGGCTATGGTGAGGACTTCAGGGCGTCGATGTCGGGAGAGGTGCACCACCGCCGGTCCGAGGCCCCGGAAAATGCGATTGCCAGCGTCAATCCCGCCGGAGACGTCCGCAGGCTTGCCGATGTCGAGGAGGAGCTCATCCGATTCGCGCTCAAATTCTATCGTGGACAGATGAGTCAAGTCGCGCGCAAGCTCGGCATCGGCCGATCCACACTTTATCGCAAGCTCAAGGATTACGGCATAGACCCTGACAATCCCCAGAAAGATGCGGCTTAAGCGCTTTTCGTTAAGATTAAGGCAACCACGTTTTGTTACTAGTCATAAACCACTTGTTAGTGGCGCGTTCACTATGTAAAGAAAAGGTTGATCATGTGTGGCATTTTTGCCATCGTGTGACCGCATTTGACAGTCATCTGAGGCAGTACGGGACATTGTCTGTCTGACGGGGATCGAGTTGCCGAATCTGAATGGGAATTCCAAGCCTTCGCGCTTGAGCTGGCGCTTGTTGTGCGCCGACATCTGCGGAAAGGCAATAAGGACGGTAGCGGCCGCCCTTCTTGCGCTCGCGGTTTCCTCACCGGTATTCGTTAGTACGCCTTCGCAGGCAGCGGGCGACACCCGCAGCCTCAAGCTCTATTTCATTCATACCGGCGAAAAAGCCGTCATCACCTACAAGCGCAATGGCAAGTTCGACCCCAAGGGCCTGGAGCAGCTGAATCGCTTCCTGCGCGACTGGCGCAAGAACCAGCCGACGAAAATGGACCCGCGGCTGTTCGACCTGATCTGGGAAGTCTATCGCCAGAGCGGTTCGAGGGACTACATCAACGTCGTCTGCGGTTTCCGTTCGCCGGGAACCAACGAGATGCTGCGTGGCCGCTCGCGCAATTCCGGCGTCGCCGAAAAGAGCCAGCATATGCTCGGCAAGGCGATGGACTTCTTCATTCCCGACGTCAAGCTGGCGACGCTGCGCGGCATCGGCATGAAGATGCAGGTCGGCGGCGTCGGCTTCTATCCGAAGTCGGGCTCGCCCTTCGTGCACATGGATGTCGGCGGCGTTCGCGCCTGGCCGCGCATGAGCCGAGACGAGCTGGTTCGGCTCTTCCCGAACGGCAATACCATCCATATTCCGGCCGACGGCAAGCCGCTGCCGGGCTACCAGCAGGCGATGGCCGACTATAAGCGCCGCGTCAGCGGCACGCAGATCCAGATCGCCAGCGCTTCCGAATCGGCGCCGAAGCACAAGACGCTGTTTGCCGCACTCTTTGGCGGCGGGGCCGACGAGCAGGAAGACGAGACGGATGATTCCACCCCTGTTGCCGTTGCCAAGGCGACGCCGCCGAAGGCTGAGCCTGCTCCTGTCGAGCCGCAGCAGACCGAAGTCGCCGATCTGAACGCGCCGGTGCCGCAGGTTCGCCCGGCGTTCAGCAACCAGCCCGCCGGCAGCGAAGTCGCGAGCGCGCTCGTAGCGCCGCCTTCGGGTAATGCCGCACAGCAGGCTCTTACGGCCCTTCCGGTCGATCAGGCCCAGCCGCAGCAGTTCGCCGACCTCAGCGCCTACAGCATTCCGGTTCCCTCGCTTCTCGGCCAGCGCCGTGCGCCTGGTGACGCCGAGGTCGCGTCGACCGATCCCATGCTGACGGGCGCAAATGGGCTGCCGGTTCCGACGCCGATCGAACGCCCTGCCGTTGCCGAGAACCTTCTTGCTGCGGCCGAGGCCGATCCGGAGGCAGAAGCCGACGAAGCCGATCAGGACGCGCTGTCTCCTGCCGTGGCCGACGCACTCGACCAGCAGCGGAACGATGGGGAAAGCCAGATCGCGTCGAAGGCGCCGCCGCAGACGGTTGAGCAGGCGATCAACGCCGCGATGACGCAAAAGGCGCCTGCCGCGAAGCCGCCGCTCGAACTCGCGGCATTGGCACCGATGACCAAATCGGCAAGCTTTGGCGATAGTTTCGACGAACCGGCCGCCGAAAGCGCCGTGGCGCAGGGTCTTCCTGCCAAGGGTGGTCGCCCGACGCAGAAGGAAGCCGCCGCAGCGGATGCCAGCCGCACGACGGTGCGCACCGAGCCGAAGCTGACGGAAAAGATGATCTCGCAATGGGCGCTTACCAATGCCCGCCTGGAAATGGCCTCCAGGCAGGTCAAGGCGCCGCGGTTCGTCAGCCAGACGATGCGCGCCCAGCCGACCGCCGTCTATGCCGAGGGCTTCAACGTCAAGACCGCTTCGGTCGACCCGGCCCGCTTCAGCGGCACGGCTGTGAACTTCATGGAAGTGCGCAAGTTCAACACGAACTGAGCCTGCCGATCACGCAATATCGAAAACCGCCGGAGCGATCCGGCGGTTTTTCTTATGGAATAAATAAACCTCCACCTTCGGTGGAGGACTGGACGTGTTCTACATCATAGTTGAGAGACCTCCGAGCTTGGACCGTTAGATTGGCCGAGACATAGAACGGAGGTTTTATGGACGAACGATCGCAATCACACGCGACGTGGGACTGCAAATATCATGTGGTC